>NZ_VOXZ01000002.1:0-479194 GCF_013420455.1 Acinetobacter sp. YH01004 | reverse complement strand
TTGCTATAGACCACATTTAAGTTTAAATATGAACACCCCGAATCAGATGTATGAGCAAACTAAAACCGAGCTAATTGCTTAACTCGGTTTGAAGTGGAATACTGTCAATCTATTTCAGGACAAGACATTAAGTTTTCAGTTTTGATATAGAAAGCTTAAAACTTTTTAAAGCTTTTATTGCCAAATGGTTTACGTGGTGCATTTTCTTCACGGCGTTCACGGTTGCCAAAACTGTTACCGTCTTGGCGCTGTTCACGATTGCCGTAGCTGTTGCCGTCTTGGCGACGTTCACGGTTGCCGTAGCTATTACCTTCTTGACGATAGTCACGGTTACCGTAGCTGTTGCCATCCTGACGGCGTTCACGCTGAGCATATTGGTTGCCTTCACGACGCTCACGGTTGCCGTAACTGTTACCTTCTTGGCGTGATTCACGTGGTGCAAAACCTGTGTTTTGTGCAGCTTCTTCGGTGTCACGACGTTGCTGACGCAAGAAACCACCACGACGTGCTGCTAATGGTTTTTCCTGCATACGTTCATTGCGGCGTTTTGCCATGCCATACAAACCTGTGCCTTGACGTGGTTTAAGTTCTACCGCTTTGGCAAGGTTGTCGATGTCATTTTTATCTAATTCCATCCAGCGACCTGTACGCAATTCACGCGGTAAAATGACGGTACCGTAACGAGTACGTAATAAGCGGCTGACTTTCAAACCTTGTGATTCAAAAATACGGCGAACCTCACGGTTACGACCTTCTTTAACCACCACTTGATACCAGCGGTTAATACCATCACCGCCAATTTCAGAGAAAGATTCAAACTTGGCAGGGCCGTCATCTAGCACGACACCGCGCAGCATGTTGTTTTTCAGTTGTGGCGTCACTTCACCCATAACGCGAACCGCATATTCACGTTCAATTTCGTTAGATGGGTGCATTAAACGGTTGGCGAGTTCACCATCATTGGTAAATAACAATAAGCCTGTCGAGTTAATATCCAGACGACCAACCATCACCCAGCGATCATTTGCAATTGCAGGTAGGTTGTCAAATACAGTTGGGCGCTGTTCTGGGTCATTGCGTGAGCAAATTTCGCCTTCTGGTTTGTAATAAATCAGAACACGACGACGAATTTCATCTTCAATTTGGAACTGAACTTTACGACCATCGATGCGAAGCTCATCACCTGGTTCGATTCGTTCACCCACTTGGGCAACTTGGCCGTTGACACTCACACGACCAGCGGCAATGACTTCTTCCATATAACGGCGAGAACCCAAGCCTACTCGTGCGAGTACCTTTTGCAACTTTTCACTCATGACAGCACAACCTTAGAAATGATCATCAACAGTTTACCTATTCAAGACACAGACGCAGATGCATCGAGTGCCATGAAAGCTTCCTTGGCATCCTGTAGGGGAGGCAATTGGCTTAAGGAATTCAAGCCAAACGCATTTAAAAATTGGGGCGTTGTAACTAACAACGCAGGTCTTCCTGGGAGTTCTCGAAAGCCAGATTCCTTAATCCAGTTCCAGTCAAACAATGTACGTAAAATTTGACTATTGTTTGATACTCCGCGAATTTGTTCAATATCTGCACGGGTCACAGGCTGGTGGTAGGCAATCACGGCCAATATTTCCAGCATAGAGGGTGAAAGTCTAGTCGGACGTTCAGGCCACACCTGTGTAATAATTGTACGATACTTTGCCCGTACCTGAAAACGAAAACCTTGAGCGGTTTCGATCAGTTCAATCGAGCGACCATGTTGTAGCATGGCAAGTTGTTGTAAAAACTGACGTAATTGTGTTTTGCTATATTTATCCTGAAAGGCTTCTTTTAGGCGCGCCAAAGACACTGCGCTATCACTGGCAAAAATAATAGCTTCAAGTTGCATTAGCAATTCATGCTGTTGCTCACCTTCAGACAGGTTTGAAACAATCTGTTCTGAGTTCATGCCTGCGCCCCTTGAATACTCAATGGTGCTTCAATACCACTGCTCACAATGCATACCTTCTGCTGGCGAGTCAGTTCTAAAATCGCCATAAAGGTCACAACCATGCCCATGCGTCCCTGACTTGGTTTTAGCAACGCATCAAAACTCAGTACTTCACCCGATGCGAGTTTGGCTTCAATAAATGCAATCCGTTCTTCAAGTAAAACAGGTTCTTGCAAAATTTGATGGGTGACAGGTTCAGGACGATTAAAAATGCAGAACAAGGCATCACGTAATTGATCGGCTGCATAGCCAACATTATTGACTGCGGTATGCCCTAAGCTAACATTGGTAGCAAAAGTATCGCGTTCTAAAACAGGCATTTGCCCCAAGCGTTCAGCTGCTTGTTTGACTCTTAAATAGGTTTCTAAACGGTCAATCAGCTCTTGTTTTGGGTCTTTTTCAATGCTGCTGATACTGGCAGGTTTAGGCAACAATAGGCGGGATTTTAAATCGGCCAGTAATGCCGCCATCACCATATAATCGGCAGTCAGTTCAATATTTAGCGATTTCATGGCATCCATATACGACAAATATTGCGATGCAATCGGGGCAATATCTAACTGAAGTAAATCGAAGCCATTTTTTTGAATCAGGTAAATTAAAAAGTCGAGTGGTCCTTCGAAATGCTCTAACAGAATTTCAAATGCTGCAGGAGGAATATACAAATCCTCAGGAATCGACTCTTGCCACTCATCTAACACACGAATGTGTTGGGCAGGTTCCATCGCATTGTGGAGGGATTGATTCATTACAGTGTTGGGCCACGCGAATTTTCAAAAGCATGCAAATGCTATTTCCGCTTCAGATAAGAAGGAGATGGAGAAATAGCTCAGAATTAATAGCGGCTAGTCTAAAGGATATCGTGATTGAAATAAATCTGTTCTACGACCAAATATCAAAAAAAGCCTAAAATAAATCGGGATTGAGGGAGATTTAAGGCAAGTTGTAAAAATTAACTCATTCAATCTTTAAGTATTTATTTCTGTTTTATTCTGTAATGCGTATTCAATCATTGCCATGCAGCTGTCTTGTAAACACAGATTACGAGTTTGCGATTGCGCTAAAAGTGCTTTACATAGTGCTGCATCTAAAAAGTAAGTATAAGAATCGGGAGGTTCAGGTATTGTTGCTGTGAATGCAGTTTGGGAACACACGATTGCATCGGACTCTAGCGTCCACGGATGTTGCACATAAATGTGCATCTCATCCGAAAACTGCTGCAAATTTAACAATACCTGAAATAAAGTCATGGGTTTAATTCGTGCAAGTAAGGCTTTTAAACCGTAGTGCTGTCAATCGCTTTGCAGGTGGTGAATGCTTATTCAAAAGCACTCACATCTCCCACACCACGACGCACAATTTGCGGGTTGTCGCCCGATAAATCAATAATACTGGTGGTGCTGAGTGTGCCTAAGCCACCATCAATCAGTACATCAATACGTTTGTTGAGTTGTAGATCAATCTCGTATGGATCATCTAAAGGGTCTTCTTGCCCCGGTAAAATCAGGGTGCTGGTCAGTAAAGGTTCGCCTAATTCTTTAAGCAGCATGCGACAAATGGGGTTGCTTGGAATACGCAAACCAATGGTTTTTTTATTGGGATGCATCAAGCGACGCGGAACTTCACTGGTCGCAGGTAAAATAAATGTGGTGACCGCAGGCGTATTGTTTTTCAGCAGACGATACATGGCATTGTCCACTTTGGCGTAGGTGGCAATATCCGATAAATCGGCACAAATAATGGCGTATTGGTGTTTTGCGCCTAAACCACGAATTTGTGAAATGCGCTCCATCGCGTTTTTATTACCAATTTGGCAACCAATCGCATAAGCAGCATCGGTTGGATAGACCACCACATCGCCTGCGCGTATGCGTTCAACCGCTTGGCTGATTAGACGCGGCTGTGGATTTTCAGGATGTACTCTTAAATGCAACATATGAATTCCTCAGTAGCGTAAATGTGACGTTAGGCTCATTATGAAAGGGGATTGATGTCAGTTGCAATCATTGCCTTGTGCTTTATTACATTTAATCCAAATTTTTTCGTTCAAACTCTGCAATTTGTAATGTTTTGCCACCTCGGGTGCAGTAACAAATACATTCAATAAAGCGTTTTGCATCGCGTGGTAATTTGGCTTCTCCGTTAAAATAACGCTGCACTTGGGCAAAGACATTGTCTTTAAATGTGCGGCCATCTCCACCTTCACCGGTCAGGTTATCTAAAGATACACGGAATTTTCGTCCAAACGCTTGAGCAAACAGCCATTCAATGGCTTGAGGTTTAATTTCAACCTGTTCAAATAAGGCTTGTTGTTCCTGAGTACGACCATCGGGAGCATACCAATAGCCTAAGTCTGGCAGTAAACGTCGTTGTTCGCCTGCGATGCTCCAATGGCTAATTTCATGTAAAGCGCTATTAAAGAAACCATGTGCAAATTGAATACGTGCAGGCTGTGTTGCCGTGGCAGGAAAGTACTCAGGTTCAAAATCACCTTTGACCAAGTTCACATTTAGGTGGGAAAACCAGTGATTAAAGTGTAAGATGAGCCAGTCCACCTGTTCCGTTTCTGTATTGAGTTTTGCCCAGTCCGAGAGTTGCACTTGGGGGGGCGAAGTGTCAGAATTGGTGGTTGGAAGTGTGCTCACAAGTGATGAAAAATTCACTTCTGTTTGCGGCTGCAACAGATGCATGACTGTGTTACCCAAAATTGGTCTGTCTAAATAAGTACAAAATTGTATCTTAATCTTTGACAGAGTACTGATGAATTTGTAGAATTGCCGCCTTAATTATGTCAGCAAATACCTTTCCGGCACAGATTGAGCCGTTTAAATGGGCTGAACAGGGCTTTACATGGTCAGGTAACCTGCCATTGTCTCGCTTTGCTCGTATCGCCCGTGAAGCTGTTGGATCAATTGATGATCAATTGGTTAACATAGACTGTAAGCTATCAATGGATGCGTATCATCGCATTGTATGGCTAGATGGTCATATTGAAACGAGAGTTCCAATGGAATGCCAACGCTGCTTGGGTTCTGTAGAAATAGACCTCGTTTCAGATTTTCATCTAGCTCTTGTGGATGATGAGTCACTGATAGAGCGCTTGGATGAGGATGCTGATTTCATTGTATTAGGTGAAAGTGAAGCCACCACCAAAGGCGATTATGATTCGCCTGCGACGGCTAATTTACTGTCACTTATAGAAGATGAATTGTTATTGTTGTTGCCTTTATCTCCTAAGCATGACGCTTGCGAGCATAAGCATCAACCTGCCATTCAGAACATTGCCGAAGAAAAACGTGATAATCCGTTTGATGTTTTGGCAAGTTTGAAAGGTAAACTTAACTGAAAATTATGTTATAATTTTTAGTTAAGACAACTCAATTTGTTCTGATCCATTTTTTCGATCTTTGTAAGGAGCCATCATGGCCGTTCAGCAAAACCGTAAAAGTCGCTCTCGCCGTGACATGCGCCGTTCACATGACGCTTTAACCGAGAATGCATTAACTGTAGACCAAGCTACTGGTGAAACTCATCGTCGTCACCACGTAACTAAAGATGGTTTCTACCGTGGTCGTCAATTATTCGCTAAAGCAGATGCTGAATAATTGGTGATGTATTAAGCGTCAAGCTTAGTAGAAAAAATGGGAGCGTAAGCTCCCTTTTTTTGTGCCCGATTTTTGTTGTATTTGGCAATTACTAAAAACAAAATTAAGTGTTAAATTTCCGCTCCATAACTGAGCTTACATGAGAAGGTGTGGGTTGTAGCTGCAAAAAACTACAATTTGCGCATCTTAATTAAAGGATTTTTTATGTCTGCTAAACGACTCGAGCAAGCAGCTCAAGCCACTAAAACTGCATTTGTCTTTCCTGGTCAAGGCTCACAAAAAGCCGGCATGTTGGCTGAGCTTGCAGAACAGTTTAGCGGTGTGCGCGAAACATTTGCAGAAGCCTCTGAAGCGATTGGCTTTGACTTATGGCACATTGCACAAAGTGGTGAAGGTTTAGACCAAACAGAATTTACTCAGCCTGTATTACTCACTGCAAGTATCGCTTTATGGCGTGTGTGGTTAGAGTTGGGTGGTGTTGCACCAAAATATTTGGCAGGACACTCATTGGGCGAATACAGCGCATTAGTAGCTGCAGGCAGCTTGAGCTTGGGCGATGCCGTTAAACTGGTAAACTTGCGCGGCAAATTAATGCAAAACGCTGTGCCACAAGGTCAGGGCGCAATGGCTGCCATTTTAGGCCTTGAAGATGCCAAAGTGCTTGAGCTATGTGAACAAGTGAATGTGCAAGGTCGTGGCTCGGTAGAAGCAGCCAACTACAATGCACAAGGGCAAGTGGTTATTGCAGGCGATAAAACTTTAGTCGAAGCAGTAATGGCATTGGCCAAAGAAAATGGCGGTAAAGCCATTGCCCTGCCTGTATCTGTACCTTCACACTGTTCATTGATGAAACCTGCTGCCGAACAGTTTGCACAAGCTTTGGAACAAACTGCCATTGAGCTACCGCGTATTCCTGTAATACAAAATGTCAACGCTGGAATCGCGGCAGATGTTGCGCAATTAGGTCAGGCACTCACTGCGCAATTGTACCAATCGGTGCAGTGGACACAAACCATGCAATACCTACAAGATCAGGGTATTGAATATATCGTGGAATGTGGCCCAGGCAACGTATTGGCGAATCTTGCGAAACGTTTACCGAATATCGAAAAAGCATTCCCACTCGACACACAAAGTCGTATGGAAGATGCACTAAATGCCATTTTAGTGGCAGAAGGGAAAATTGCATGACACAAGAACGTAAAGTTGCATTAGTCACAGGTGCAAGCCGAGGGATTGGTGCAGCCATCGCTCAGCAACTCATTCAAGACGGTTTTTTTGTGGTAGGTACTGCCACTTCTGAAGCGGGCGCAGAAAAATTATCGGCAAGTTTTGCAGAAAACGGTGCAGGTAAAGTATTGGATGTCCGTGATGGTGCAGCCATTGATGCATTGGTTTCTGAAATTGAACAAAGCTATGGTTCAGTTTTGGTTTTAGTTAACAATGCGGGCATTACCAAAGATAATTTGTTACTGCGTATGTCAGAAGATGATTGGGATGACATTCTCAACATTCACTTAAAGGCAGTTTACCGTTTATCTAAACGTGTCTTGAAGGGCATGACCAAAGCACGTTTTGGACGCATTATTAATATTAGTTCTGTGGTAGCACATTTTGCGAACCCAGGACAAGCGAACTATTCTGCGGCAAAAGCCGGTATTGAAGCATTCAGCCGTAGCCTTGCCAAAGAAATGGGCAGTCGTCAAATTACAGTAAACTCGGTTGCTCCGGGCTTTATTGCAACTGAAATGACAGATCAGCTAAGTGAAGAAATTCGCAAAAAAATGAGTGAGCAAGTGGCATTAAACCGTTTAGGTGATCCACAAGATATCGCAAATGCAGTGAGTTTCTTGGCTTCTGACAAAGCTGGTTACATCACTGGTACAGTGTTACACGTAAATGGTGGTTTATACATGAGCTAAGCTCAAGTATAAACTTTCAAAATTTTATAGATTCAATTAAACTAACGGCATTAAAAACGCCACAAGCAATGAGGAGAATTCCTGTGAGCGATATCGAACAACGCGTTAAACAAGCGGTTGCAGAACAACTTGGTCTTAAAGCTGAAGAAATCAAAAACGAAGCATCTTTTATGGATGACTTAGGTGCTGACTCTTTAGACTTAGTAGAGCTTGTAATGTCTTTCGAAAACGATTTTGACATCACAATCCCAGACGAAGATTCTAACGAAATCACAACAGTTCAATCAGCAATCGACTACGTAACTAAAAAACTTGGTTAATTGTTGATTTCAGCTCTGCTGAAATGAAAGCCACCGCAAGGTGGCTTTTTTATGCGCTGTCGTTTTTACAATCGAATATGAAAAAGGCGCATTTTGTTAAATGTGTGATGTAGCTTACATTTTGTTACCAGGCTAGTGTCTAATCACAACCGAAGTCGCTTATTTTTTTAGTTATAAATGAATGAGAACAGAAACGTGCTTATGTAAGTGAGCGACGCTTTATAACAGCAGAAAAAAATAGGAGTACCTCATGGGTCTTTTTGATTTTGTAAAAGGGATTGGTAAGAAAAATACAGCACCTGCAGAGCCACAAGCTGCACCAAGCACACCTGCAGAACCATCAGCACAAGAAATTGCCAATAAACTTTTGGGGCATGTGAAAAGTTTAGGCTTACCTGTGACAGGTTTATCGGTGAGTTATAACGCAACTACTGACTTAGCGACAGTGCGTGGACAGGTCAACAGTCAGGCAGACCGTGAAAAAATTATTCTTGCAGTGGGTAATATTGACCATGTTGCACAAGTAGATGATCAACTCACAGTTGCAACCCCAGAACCAGAAAGCAAGTTCTATACAGTAAAATCAGGCGATACCTTATCTAAAATTTCTAAAGAATTTTATGGGGATGCCAACCAATACAACAAAATCTTTGAAGCTAACCGTCCATTACTAAAAAATGCCGATGACATTTTCCCTGGTCAAGTGTTGCGTATTCCTGCTTAAATGTGAGCAGTCTGAATAAAAAAGGCGCGTGATGCGCCTTTTTTTATTTTGTTTTTTGTCGTTTTTGGGGTGTTAGATTATTGTCCTATTCTCATAATGAACAAAAGAAGTAAAAAAAGACTTTGTTGTATAAATATTTTGTAAGATAACGATTTTTAAAAGTTTGTGGAAATTTTAAAAAATAAATAAATTAAATAAAGCATAGTGTTATGTGTTTGTATAACCAAGCCATTAAATACTAGGTCGAATCTTTAAAAAAACCGCCATGAATGGCGGTTTTCTCAATGACAACTCATGTGTCGCACAATGACAGCATATGTATCGAGTGACGCAGCGCTGTATTACCAGCTCAACGCACCGCCCGTCTGATAATCAGTCACACGCGTTTCAAAGAAGTTCTTCTCTTTACGCAAGTCCATCATTTCAGACATCCATTGGAACGGGTTGTTTACGCCAACAAACTGTTCAGGTAAACCGAGCTGACTTAAACGACGGTTACAGATGAATTTCAAATATTCTTCCATCATACCTGCGTTCATGCCCAATACACCACGTGGCATAGTGTCACGTGCATATTCAATTTCAAGCATCGTGCCTTCAAGAATCATTTGAATCACTTCTTGCTGGAATTCTGCAGTCCACAAGTGCGGGTTCTCAATCTTGATTTGGTTAATCATGTCGATACCAAAGTTCAAGTGCATAGATTCATCACGTAAAATGTACTGGAATTGCTCTGCAACACCATTCATTTTGTTACGACGACCCATCGACAAGATTTGGCTGAAACCGCAGTAGAAGAAAATACCTTCAAGTACACAATAGAATGCGATTAAGTTGCGTAGCAAAATTTGGTCGTTTTCAGGTGTACCTGTTTTGAAAGTAGGATCGCTTAAAGATTGCGTGTACTTCAAGCCCCATGCTGCTTTACGTGCAACCGATGGTACTTCGCGGTACATATTGAAGACTTCGCCTTCATCCATACCTAAAGATTCGATGCAGTACTGGTAAGCGTGAGTGTGAATCGCTTCTTCAAAGGCTTGACGCAAAATGTACTGGCGGCATTCTGGGTTGGTAATGTGGCGATAAATAGCCAATACCAAGTTATTAGCAACCAATGAGTCTGCGGTAGAGAAGAAACCAAGTGAACGCATAACAATGGTGCGCTCATCTTCAGTTAAGCCATTTTCAGACTTCCACAACGCGATGTCGTGGTTC
Source organism: Acinetobacter sp. YH01004 (assembly GCF_013420455.1). Classification (NCBI taxonomy): domain Bacteria; kingdom Pseudomonadati; phylum Pseudomonadota; class Gammaproteobacteria; order Moraxellales; family Moraxellaceae; genus Acinetobacter; species Acinetobacter sp. YH01004. The sequence goes on along the minus strand of NZ_VOXZ01000002.1, from coordinate 469,415 downwards.
ATGTTGACTTCTTGCGGCATCCAGTGGTTTGCACAACCATCTAGATATTTTTGCCATGCCCATTCGTATTTGAACGGTACAAGCTGGTTTAAGTCTGCACGACAGTTGATCATGGCTTTATCATCAACCTGTACGCGCGATGCACCCATTTCCAGTTCTTCAAGACCAGGAGCAACGTCCAATTGATCTAGAGCGTTAGATGCTCTTGCCAACGGATCGGTTGAATCTGTTGTTCTACTTCTAGGGGCTGCAGCGGGTTGTGCAGCTGCCACAGTCGTCTGTGGTTGCTCTGCATGAGATACCATCTGCGTATCATGCGCTTTTTGCGGCTCGACGGGCGCAGACTTGTGTTCAGGAGCAGCCGGTTTTTGCGAATCATCTTCGAAATCGTCCCAACTTAGGATAGACATATCAATTCTCTCTTCGTTGCTTTATATCTTTTATGGACATCCAGCTACGCTGAGATGTCTTAATATACGCTTAATTTGTGAAAGCAAAATTAAGTTTTGCTCATCTTGGTCTGAAAAATGTACATTCCGACCAATTTGCTCACGACTTATTTTGCTTTCGTTGTTGTTTTGCCGCTTGTACCCAAAAGTAAGCAATCGGTGCGTAAAACAACACTACAAAGGAAACCAGCAAGACCGCGAGTCCTAACATATAGTTGTGGGTCATGTGTGGCATGGTGATTTCCTTGGTTATTCAACTGGATTGGTTGCCCTAAGTTTTAAGACAACCAAAAAATCTTATAAATTAAAAGTTGAACTCAATAATTTTGTTACTAACTCATTCTCTAACAGAATATTAATCGCTAGCAAAAGGCTTGATGTTGCTTCTACTAAATTTGCACAACTGTTTAAAATATCAGCTAAAGCTAGTAAAAATGTAATGATTAATAAGCTCACGATAGCTCCATTTATATTGTAAGAAGCTACTTTCATGGCGATGTGCTAGTAAAAACATCTACTAGAGTCACATTATTTGCCACGTAGGTAGCTAATAATGTTTTCTGACTTCTAGTTATTTATTTTACTGACAAGCCTCACAATCAGGATTATCAATACTACATGCCATTGGCACTGGTGCTGCTTGAGCAAAATCTTCATCAACAGCTGCAGACGCTTCTGGTGTAACGGCTGCCACAGGGGCTGCTGTTACTGTTGCAGGTTTTACTGCGTTCAATGCGCCCGTGTTAATGGTCGATTTCTCTGCAGACGTTGCACCCAATGCACGTAGGTAATAAGTCGTTTTCAGACCACGTAACCATGCCATTTTATAAGTCAGGTCAAGTTTCTTACCGTTTGCACCTGCAATATACAAGTTCAACGATTGCGCCTGATCAATCCATTTTTGACGACGTGATGCTGCATCTACAATCCAGCGTGGTTCAACTTCAAACGCAGTCGCAAAAATCGCTTTCAATTCTTCAGGAATACGTGAAATTTTTTGTACTGAACCTTCAAAGTGTTTCAGGTCATTCACCATCACAGAATCCCACAAATCACGCTCTTTCAATGCACGAACGAGGTAAGGGTTGATTACTGTAAATTCACCAGACAAGTTCGATTTCACATACAAGTTTTGGAATGTCGGCTCAATAGACTGAGAAACGCCACAAATATTTGAAATGGTTGCAGTCGGAGCAATCGCCATCACGTTTGAGTTACGCATACCATCTTTTTGAACTTTGGCACGTAAGCTGTCCCAATCCAAACGCTGTGTACGGTCTACTTCAAACATACGTTCTGGACGCGATTTCGCCACAATGTCTAAAGAGTCAATTGGTAAGATGCCTTGATCCCACAATGAACCTTTAAATGTTTCGTAAGTACCACGCTCAACCGCTAAGTCGCTAGACGTTTGAATCGCGTAGTAGCTGATCACTTCCATAGATTCATCGGCAAATTCAACTGCAGCATCTGAACCATAAGCCAAGTTCATCTCATAAAGCGCATCTTGGAAGCCCATGATGCCCATACCTACAGGACGATGTTTCAAATTTGAATTGCGTGCTTGTGGTACAGCGTAGTAGTTGATGTCGATGACGTTGTCGAGCATACGTACTGCAGTTTTAATAGTACGTGCTAATTTTTCACGGTCTAACACACCACCTTGAACGTGTTGCACAAGGTTGATTGAACCCAAGTTACATACCGCAATTTCATCTTGGTTAGTATTGAGGGTAATTTCAGTACATAAGTTAGATGAGTGCACTACGCCAACGTGTTGTTGCGGTGAACGTAAGTTACATACGTCTTTGAATGTGATCCACGGGTGACCTGTTTCAAACAACATTGACAACATTTTGCGCCATAAGTCCTTCGCACGAAGTTTTTTATGCAGCATGTTAGTTTCTTTGGCAATGCTTTCGTAGTACGCATAACGCTCAGCAAAAGCTTCGCCCGTCAAGTCGTGCAAGTCTGGTGTTTCAGATGGCGTAAACAATGTCCATTCTGCATCTTCAAAGACACGTTGCATGAACAAGTCAGGTACCCAGTTGGCTGTGTTCATATCATGGGTACGACGACGGTCATCCCCTGTGTTTTTACGCAGCTCTAGGAATTCTTCGATGTCTAAGTGCCAAGTTTCTAAGTACGCACATACCGCACCTTTACGCTTACCACCTTGGTTGACCGCAACAGCTGTATCGTTAGCAACTTTAAGGAACGGAACAACACCTTGAGATTTACCGTTTGTTCCTTTGATGTATGAGTTCAAAGCACGTACTGGCGTCCAGTCATTGCCTAAACCACCTGCCCATTTAGACAGCATTGCGTTGTCACGCATTGCACCATAAATGTTGTAAAGGTCATCAGAAATTGTAGTTAAGTAACAGCTTGATAACTGTGGACGTAGCGTACCTGAGTTAAACAGGGTAGGCGTAGAAGCCATGTAGTCGAAGCTAGACAATAAGTTATAGAACTCGATTGCACGTGCTTCACGGTCATCTTCATTAAGCGCCAGACCCATTGACACACGCATAAAGAACAATTGTGGAAGTTCAAAGCGTACGCCATCTGAGTGAATGAAATAACGGTCAAATAAAGTTTGCAGACCTAAATAGGTAAACTGGTTTGAGCGTTCAGGCTGAATCGCTGCAGCAAGTTTGGCAAGGTCAAACTCAAGTAAGTCTGCAGAAAGCAAATCAAGTTCTACACCTTTTTTCAGGAAAGTTTCTAATGCTTCGCCTTCAGGTGTATCTGTTGCCAAACCTAAAAATTCTAAGCCTGTTGCTACCAAGTCATTACGCAATAAACGCGCAGTCACATAGGTATAGTTCGGCTCTTGCTCAATACGGGTACGAGTCGCCATCATCATGGTGGTTGAGATGTCAGACTCTTTTACACCGTTGTAGAGGTTTTTCACGGTTTCATCAATGATGGCATCTACATCAATGCCTTCTAAACCTTCTGCCGCTTTATTCACGGTTGCTTTTAACGCACCTAAATCTAGTGGTTTAAGCTGACCGTTTGCATCAGTCACTTGTAACGTCGGGTGATGGTTTTCACCTGCTTGCTTACGCGCTTCTGAGCGTTGTTCACGGTAGATGACATAAGCACGAGCAACTTTTTGCTCGCCTGTACGCATGAGCGCAAGTTCAACTTGGTCTTGAATTTCTTCAATGTGAATAGTTCCGCCAGACGGTAAACGGCGGTTGAATGTGTTCAACACCATTTCAGTCAGTTGTTCGATCCGATCATGAATGCGGCTTGAATCGGCGCTTTGTTGACCTTCTACAGCCAAAAACGCTTTGCCAATTGCAACTGCAATTTTTTCAGCATCAAAAGCGGCAACATCACCAGTGCGTTTAATCACTTGTAATTGACCAGGGGTTGAGGTGATTACGCTCATGTCAGCATAGCTCCATTGTCATCTATTGTTATGTTTATGGACCATTAAACTGGGCAAAACTTAGGCCGCAGTGATTGAGGAATAAACACAAGACTTAGTGGTTTAAAATTGAATTGAACACAAGATACGGGAAAATTGAGGGTAGATCAATATTGACTTTTTCTTTTAAATTTTGACTGATTTGGAATTAAGATTGTTCTCAAAAATACCGTTTTTTGTCCTTTGGGCTATAAGCCTTATCGGGCAAGGGCATAGCATAGCAAAGCTCGGAAAAACTGCTTATAGATAACCTTGTGGATAACTTGAAAAGTTAGGAGATAATTTTTCCAAAGGCGGCAAAGGCTTGATCTAGTGCAAAAAATACCCATTTTGTAACTTTATATTTCTTAAATATGTTTAAAAATCACCAAAACTAGAAAAGTGCTATAAATTCAATGCTTAATAAAAATATAACAAAATAATACGCAGATGTATCAGTTTGGTGAACAGTATCTTGTTTACAATGTAAACGTGTGTATATTGCAAATTATATCAAGACCTATCTCTCAGATTTTAAAAGGATAGGTCGAATCCAATAAAGGGACAGGTTATGAGTCAAGAAGAAAAGTTACCAAAAATTTTAATTGTTGAAGATGATGAACGCCTTGCACGACTTACGCAGGAATACTTAATTCGCAATGGTTTGGAAGTTGGGGTAGAACCAGATGGCAACCGTGCGATTCGCCGTATTATTGCCGAGCAGCCCGACCTTGTGGTGCTTGATGTGATGTTACCAGGTGCCGATGGTTTAACCATTTGTCGTGAAGTTCGTCCACATTATCATCAACCGATTTTAATGCTGACTGCGCGTACTGAAGATATGGATCAGGTGCTAGGTCTGGAAATGGGTGCAGATGACTATGTTGCAAAACCTGTGCAGCCGCGTGTGTTGTTGGCGCGTATTCGTGCTTTATTGCGCCGTACCGACAAAGTGACTGAAGATGAAGTGGCACAGCGCATTGAATTTGATGATTTAGTGATTGATAACGGTGGTCGTTCTGTAACTTTAAATGGTGAATTGGTTGATTTCACCAGCGCAGAATATGACTTGTTATGGTTATTGGCTTCAAATGCAGGGCGTATTTTATCTCGTGAAGATATTTTTGAGCGTCTACGCGGCATTGAATATGATGGTCAAGACCGTTCAATTGACGTGCGTATTTCACGTATTCGTCCAAAAATTGGCGATGATCCTGAAAATCCAAAACGTATTAAAACTGTGCGCAGTAAAGGTTATTTGTTCGTTAAAGAAACCAACGGCATGTAATACGCTTTTTTCTGAGTCAAATACTGGCTCACATATAAAATAAGTCACATAGGACGGATTTTGTGCTTAAACACAGTATATTCTTGCGCATATATGCAGGATTGGTGATCTTAGTTGCAGTAGTTGCCATTTTGGCGTACTTATTGGTGCAAATCATCAACTATCAGCGTGCGCAAGAATATCGTGAGTCTTTAACTGATGGTATGGCTTATATTATTAGTGAAGGGATTGCACGACAGCAAAACGAACAGCAAAAGAAAGACTGGATTTCTGATGCATCCGATTTGCTGGAATTGCCCATCTACTATGTGCAGGCAGACAAAGTAGATTTGTCGCGCGCAGAGCTTAGACGGATTAAAGAACGTAAAGCGGCTGTGCGCTATAATGCCGAAAATATGATTGCCTATATTATTTTGGGTATGAAAGATGATCCAAATCATTATTTATATATCAAGGCAGATAAAATTACAGAACGGCAAATGAAAGCTTTGCCGATTTTTGTTTTAGATTATTTGGTGTATTACCCGGGTCAGGAAAAAGAATATCTAGCCAAAATTCAGCAGCACTTTTCTTATCCGGTCAATATTAAAAATATTCAGGAACTGCCACTCGATTCTGAACAGATTGGGCGTTTAAGACTCGATCACAGCATTATTTTATATCGTGACAATGCCACCGTGCGTGGTACAACCATCTCGATTGTGTCACCGATGCCAAATTCACCCTCAGAAGTCTTGGTTTTAGGGCCTGTGCCGTTATTTAACTGGATGCCATTCCAGTTGGCAGCAGGCATTACCTTGCTCAGTATGTTTATGTTGAGCTTGGGGGTTTATGGTTTGATCTTGCCTATGCAACGTAAGATCCGCCAAGTGAACTATGCCTTAAACCGCACCAAATCGGGTGATTTAAACATGCGTTTGCCTGTAGATGGCACAGATGAAATGGCAAGTTTGGCATCTAGCTATAACAGCATGTCTGACCATATTCAGCGTTTGATTGAAGCGCAGCGTGAACTGATGCGCGCTGTATCGCATGAGCTGCGCACGCCTGTGGCACGTATTCGTTTTGGTATGGAAATGCTGGCAGAAGAAGATGATTACGAATATCGCTTACAGCAAGTCGAAATGATTGATAAAGATATTGAGGCTTTAAACACCTTGATTGATGAGATCATGACCTATGCCAAACTTGAACAGGGCATGCCATCTTTAGAAATTGAAAAGATCGTTTTGGTTGAAGTGCTAGAGCAGGTGGCTACGGAAACAGAAGCATTGAAAACCCAAAAAGATATTCAATTGCTTGCCCCACCTGTGACTTTGGAAGTGGAAGCTGAACGCCGTTACTTGCACCGTGTGGTACAGAACTTGGTGGGCAATGCAGTCCGTTACTGTGACCATAAAGTCTTGATCAGTGGCGGTATTAACGAACAAGGCATGGCCTATGTTTGTGTGGAAGATGATGGGCCGGGGATTCCCGAACAAGACCGAGAACGTGTATTTGAAGCCTTTGCTCGTTTAGATGACAGCCGCACCCGTGCTTCAGGTGGTTATGGTTTAGGTTTATCTATTGTGAGCCGTATTGCTTATTGGTTTGGTGGGAAAATTGAAGTCGATCAGAGTCCAAACTTGGGTGGTGCACGTTTTATGATGGTTTGGCCTGCCAAACGGTTTAGTAAGGCAAGAAAAAAAGTCGCAGCAGAGAAAGAGAAAACTACAGATTCATTGACTTGATTTGAGTGTACTAAAACTTTTCTCAGACATAAAAACCAGTGCAGTTCAAGGCACTGGTTTTTTATCGCTTTTTTATCTCTATGCAGATCAATCTACAGCTTAGTGCGATTCTTTATATTGCTGATCGGCCTGTTCAAAACGGTCTGTCACTTCATGACTTGGCGCTTTACCCAATAAACTCACCACGACAATCGCAATCCAAGAACAGACAAAGCCCGGAATAATTTCATAAATACCCGTATCTGCCCAAAGGTTTTTCCAAAGAATGACCATAAGTGCGCCGACAACCATCCCCGCCAATGCACCATTTAAAGTCATGCGTTTCCAGAACAAAGACAAAATGATTAGTGGACCAAATGCTGCACCGAAGCCTGCCCAAGCATAAGAAACCAATCCCAAGACTTTTGATTCAGGATTACCCGCCATCCAAATAGCAAGCAGCGCAATCATGAGTACCATGCCGCGTCCGACCCACACCAATTCATTTTGTGAGGCATTTTTACGCAGGAACGATTTGTAAAAATCTTCGGTTAAAGTACTTGAACAGACCAAAAGTTGACAGCTTAGGGTACTCATCACAGCAGCTAAAATTGCAGCCAGTACCACACCTGCCACCCACGGATTAAACAGGATTTTGGTCAATTCCATAAATACTGTTTCAGGATTGGCATTGACCACACTTGCCAGTTCAGGATGTTGCTGGAAGTAGGCGATACCAAAAAAGCCCGCAGCCACCGCACCGCCTAAACATAAGGTCATCCATGTCATGCCAATACGACGTGCATTCGGAATAGACTTGACTGAATCAACTGCCATAAAACGCACTAAAATATGTGGCTGTCCAAAATAGCCTAAGCCCCATGCCATGAGGGAAATGATCGCGACCCAGCTTAAATCTCCGACTAAATTCAGCGCCTGCGGACGAGCCGCTTCTAAAGCAAGTGTGACTTGGCTTAGGTCAGAAAAGCTGAGTAGGGTAATGATAGGGGTCAGCAAGAGCGCAAAAATCATCAAGCCAGCCTGAATGGTGTCCGTCCAGCTGACTGCCAAGAAACCACCAATAAACACATAGCTGATGGTGGCAATAGCACTAATCCACAATGCAGTGCTATAAGGCAGATCAAACATACTTTCAAATAAGCGCGCACCTGCAACCATGCCCGAAGCACAATAAATCGCAAAGAAAATTAGAATTACGCAGGCAGATACAATCCTTAAAATTTTTCTTTGATCATTAAAACGGTTAGAAAAATAATCAGGCAAAGTCAGTGCATTGTGCTGTACTTCGGTGTGTACTCGTAAACGACCTGCCACCAAAAGCCAGTTTAGCCATGCGCCAATAATCAGACCAACGGCAATCCACATTTCAGACAAACCTGAAAGATAAATGGCACCGGGTAAGCCCATCAGCAACCAGCCACTCATATCGGATGCGCCTGCAGAAAGTGCAGTGACAAAACTGCCAAGGCGACGACCACCTAAAATGTAGTCCGAGAAATTTCGAGTCGCGCGATAAGCTAATAAACCAATGACAATCATGGCGACAATATAAAACAGGAAAGTAATAATGGTGGGGTTGAGTGCGCTCATACAGTATCCATTTGGGTTTTGGACAGTCGATGAAAATACAGACTGCTGCTAGACGTGAGTCACTCAATTTTGTGAGTGCAGAGATCTCATCTGCGGTGCTGATTTCATCAAGAAACGCGAAATTTAACCATACATTAAAAAATATTTCAGATTTTTTTCTGAATGGGCATAAAATAGGCAGCTTGAAAGCTGCCTATCATCTTGATGTTTATCTGATTTGCTTATGGATTATTGCGACCCATAACACCACGAATGGTATTCAGGACATCTGCAGGTAAGACCACAGTTTTGGCATTGTTGGATTTCGCCATATCTTGCATGGCTTTTACATATTGCTCACCCAATAAGTACGCCACAGGAATTTCTTTATCACCTACCGCAGAGCTGACCATTTCAATGGCACGTTGAGAAGATTCTGCCAATACAACTTGCGCTTCTGCATCACGACGTGAAGCTTCCAAACGACCATCGGCTTCTAAAATAGCCGCTTGTTTTTCACCATCGGCTTTGGTTACGGTAGCACGACGCTGACGTTCTGCTGCAGCTTGTTCTTCCATAGCTGCCTGCATGGTATGCGATGGTTTAATATCCTGAATTTCTACAGTTTTAAGGGTAATTCCCCAGTCTGAAATATCATCAGAAATGGCTGCTTTGAGTTTGGCTTTGATGTGATCGCGCGAAGACAAGGCATCATCCAAATCCATTTCACCCACAATAGAACGCAATGAGGTTTGAACAAGGTTTTGAATCGCCCAAGTATAGTTTTCAATGCCATACACTGCTTTTTCAGGAGTCGTGAGATTAATGTACGCTACCGCATTCATGAGCAGAACTGCGTTGTCACGGGTAATGACTTCCTGAGATGGAATATCTAATACAATATCTTTGGTGGTGACTTTATAGGCCACTTCATCGACATAAGGAATGACGAAGTTAAGTCCCGGTGCAAGTGTGGTGTGGTATTTACCCAGACGTTGCACAATCCACTTATAACCTTGCGGAACAATTCGCACGCCTTTAAAAATGGTAATTCCAACAAAGGCTAAAATCGCTAAAACAATAATAGATCCACCAGACATTTTAATTTCTCACTTTTTCGTTGTCATGTGCGCTGTGATGCGGCTGCACCACCAAATCATTACCCAAAATATCAATCACGCGAATACGATCTCCCACTTGCACAGGGCTTGTGGTGCGGCAGTTCCATTCGTCTGAACCAAGTACGGGCATCGGGAAACGGACTTTAATTTGATCATGTTCCAAGTTGGTTTGAATAACCATGCCAATTTGTCCAATAGTGGCTTCGCGTGACAAGCCTGCTTTGGTTTTATCGGTAGATAAGGGTTTGATAAATTTAAACCACGCCAAGGTACACAGTACCGACAAGATAATCCACATCACCAATTGGGTGGTGGTACCCATCATGGGGAACATCCAGTATAAAATACCGACCATGACTGCCCCAATACCAAACCATAAAGCGGCAAACGCAGGCAAGACCAGTTCTGAAAGCATTAACAGAACGCCTAGTACAAACCAGTGCCAAGGTTCAAGAACGAATTCCATACATCTACTCGCGTATTTTTACGATTGGTTAATTCTAATTGCTTAGAGAAACGCATCGACTTAAAAAGATGCGCTCTCATCACTTTAACAGATCAATAAGTTTATGAATATTAAAAAAATCACTGAATCCTAAAATTTCGGACGCGGTGCAGGTTTCAGCGCGGCAGGTGATTTTTTAAAGTTATTGATGGCTTGCAGAATTGCTTTGACCTGTAATTGTGCGGCTTTTTCACCTTCTAAAATGGTTTGGTTACTGGCTTTTAAATCTAGAGTACCAATATGTCCAACTTTAGGTTGAATCACGATATTGGCCTGCGCCAATTCCTGATTGATGCTTTGCTGCCCCATAATATTGAGGGTTTGATCGAGTAAGCCCCACATGCTGACAGGTTGATTGCCTGTCGGACGTGCAGAAATATCCACTGCAATGACTAAGTCGGCACCCATCGCTTTAGCCGTCTGTACGGGAATTGGGCTGACCAAGCCGCCATCCACATATTGTGTTCCGCCAATGGTGGCAGGTACAAAAACATTCGGAATACTGCAAGAGGCACGTACGGCTTGACCAGCATTGCCTTTAATAAAGTCGGCTTTACGTCCATTATCTAAACGTGTGGCAACGGCAGCAAAACGAATTGGAAATTTTTCAATCGGTTTATTTGCCACGTGTTGATTGACAAAGTCTTGTAACTTTTGACCTGCAATAAAACCCTGACGGTTTAAGGTTAAATCACGAATGTCGGATTCTTTAAAGGTTAGGGCAATATGTTGGAGCTGATAAGGACTTTTACCACTGGCGTATAAACTGCCGACAAAGCTGCCTGCACTGGTGCCTGTGACAATTTTTGGTTTAATCCCGTGAGACTCTAAAACTTTAATGACGCCAATATGTGCAAAACCTTTAGCACCACCGCCACCCAGCGCCAGTGCAATTACAGGTTCACGTGCTTGGATAGGTGTGGTGCTTGGCGGTGTTTTTGTTGTTTTGTCGCAGCCAGCCAAAGTTAGAGCTAGTACGCCCACTAAAGAATAACGAATCAGTTGCATATCAAATCTAAATTTAGATCAAAGAATATTGCGCCCATCTGAACAAAAAATAGAAACTTTGACTAGCCCTTTTTCAAAAGCTTTTGTAACGGTTTTGCCAACCAATGTGGATTTTTAGCCGAAAACTTGCCGTGATATTGCGTATAAATTGCATCTAAATCTTGAGCATAATCGCCCGTAGGATGAAACACGCCCAAAATATGAATGGTTTTGTGTGCATAATCAAAAGAGAACATCACAATTGGGATATTGGCGCCGTAGGCAATATGGTAAAAGCCACTGCGGATATTTTCGGCTTGTTTACGTGTGCCTTCGGGCGCCATACCAATCCAGATTTTTTCTTTTTTTCGTACAATATCAATAATATCTTGGGTATGTCCTTGAGGAGAATGGTGCACCACAGGAATTACCCCAATCCAGTTTAAAAGTGGCTTGAGTGGGGTTTCAAATAAAGTGTGCTTACCAAAAATAGTAATTTGAATACCTAAACCGAGTAGGGCGGTAAAACCATGCCACGCATCAATATTTGACGTATGCGGTGAGATAATAGCAACTGCTTTGGGCAAGTTGGGAAATTCGCCCACCATTTGCCAGCCTTGCGCCAAAAAAATATTTTTAAATAAAGCACGACTGCTGGCTGTTCCACGTTGTGGAACTTGGTCGGGTAACTGTGGAAATTGCCGTGCACTGCGTGCAAAAGGATTGGTGATTTTCATGAATGCGATGTCATCCTGACGTGCGTGATTAACAACAATAAATACCCAATATCATGACGCATGAATCTAAATCTATTCAAGATATTAGACTTTCGCTTTGTCTGATTCATTGGCAAAATAGTCGAAATCTGAATGTGAAAGTGATGAAAAATAACAATCCATTATTCAAAATTTTAGTGTAGTACTGCGTTTTTTTGATCTTTTGCCCATATCTAAATTGAGATGCTATGCCCAATTTGCGCCAAACTTATTTGTTGTTATTTTCTCTGTATTGGGCGCAGGGCTTGCCTGTTGGTTTTATGACCCATGCCTTGCCTGTGATTTTACGTGCGCAAGGTGTGTCTTTGGCACATATTGGCGGTTTCGGTTTGTTAATGCTGCCATGGTCAATCAAAGTGTTTTGGGCACCTTTGGTGGATCGCTTTGGACATTCATATTTTGGGCATTATCGTAGCTGGATTTTGCCGTGCCAGTGGCTGAGTGTTTTGGTGCTGATTGGGCTGTCCTTTTTACCGATTGAGTCCTTAAATCATCCTATATATTTGTGGGTGTTTTTTGTGGCTTTGCTCGGTATGAACTTGGTCGGTGCAACCCAAGATATTGCCACCGATGGTTTGGCGGTCAATATTTTACAAGCCAAACAGCAACATTGGGGTAATATCTTTCAGGTGGTTGGTTCACGACTGGGCTTTATTGTGGGTGGTGGTGCAATTCTGTGGGCATTGGATTGGCTAGATTGGCAAAAAACTTTCTTAATTTTAGCGGGATTGGTGTTTTTAAATACCTTGCCAATTTTAATGTTTAAAGAGCCACAACATGCTGCTAAACAAGTGCTTGTTCAAGCTCAAAGTAAAATGTCATTTCACGCACGTCTTGCTGCGATTCGTGAATATCTGCGCTATTTTGTGGAAACGCCTGTACTGTACGCATGGCTATGGGTGTTACTCAGCTTTAAAATTGCCGATGGTTTGGCTGGCCCTTTATTAAAACCTTTAATGGTAGATTTAGGCTTAAGCTTTTCTCAAATTGGCATTTATGTGACCATGTTGGGAGCAATGGCCGCTTTGTTGGGTGCAGGCATCGCAGGGTTGATGCTGAAATGGTGGTCTAGAGCGCATGCCCTCATCATTTTTTCTGTGCTTAAAATTTTGAGTTTAGTGGCCTATGCTTATTTGGCTGAATTGTATGAACAGCAAGTTGATGTTGCACACTGGCTGATTTATAGCATTAATGCTGCAGAAGATTTGTGCTCTGCCATGTTACTTGTGGTGATGCTGACCTTGATTATGCAGTACAGCCGTAAACAATACGCAGGGACCGACTTTACATTTCAGGTTGCGATTATGGCGACTGTGAGCGGGGTACTTTATACCCTGAGTGGAATCTTAGGCGATGCTTTAGGCTACGCGAATTATTTACTGTTGATTTGTATTGTTGCGATTCTATGCTTTGTACTGATCTGGAAATGGGCAAAGCTTGCGAAAAGCGTTCAATCATCAGCACTTGAATAACAAGGTAGATCATCAAGACAGGATGACAGACCTAAACCACGTTAAAAAGTCATTGCGTGGAAAAAATAAAAGCGACCTTTAAAGAGTCGCTGGAGTATAAAAGGTATCCACATTAAAGCCAATACCGACCTCGTTTTTGTATTTTCAAAAATTATTATTTGCGCTTTCAGTGCTTCTCTTCTGCAGCGCAGGCAGTATAACGTTAAATTATGACAATCCTGCGACAATTTAAGTCGCATAGAGGTGTGTTGCAGCTAAAATCAACATATTCTAGCTGCGATATGCAGTATTGATTGCCAGTGTCCATTGTTGGTGATTACAACGCGGACAGACTTCATTGGCGTGTTCAAGTAAACGGACATGCCCACAATACATGCAGGCATAATACGTGTTTGGAGTTGTGCGGTTCACGGGTTGGTAAGCTTTAGGGAATAAGGGTAAACCATAGCGTGTGGCACCGCCATGAAAAAACAACATGCTGAATTTTCCATCACTTTCTAGTAAGCCAACACGTACTTGCCCTAAATGCTCCACGCCTTGTTGGCGCATTTCGGCAAAGAATTCATCATGCGACATTTTACCGTACTTAATTTTTTCTAAGACCAATTCACCATCTTCTACAATATATAGCGATTTACCTTCAATCAAATCTTCAAAGGGTTGGTATTTCATCATGAGCCATGTGGTCAGGCGATACATCCCAATCACCACTGTCATCACCACCAAGGCATGTACCAAGGGTAAATCTTCAGTGAACATAGGGTCGCCCGCAATAGAACCGAGCGATAAAATAATGGCCAATTCAAAAATAGAAAGCTGGCGTACTCCGCGTTTTCCTGTGAGGCGTAAAAATAGAATAATCATGCCAAACATGAGTGCAGCACGAATCATTAATTCTGCAACAAATGTCCATGTGGTGTCGTGAATGAAGATGGTGAACCAATCCATAGATTGTCTATTTTGTTATTTTGATGCTTGATACTATGCTTAAATTGAGTGGGTAAAATAGTGGTTTTGAGTAAAGAACTGCAATTATTTTAGTGGTTTAGAAACATAGAAATTTGTTATATTGCCTAAAAACTATAAATACAAAAATAATGAATCAGAAGATGAATTCACAACTATTACAATTTGCCAAATCTATGCGTCATGCTGCTACGGATGCTGAAAATTTGCTGTGGCAACTACTTAGTGCAAACGCTTTATGGTGCTCAAATTTAGACGTCCGTAGATGATTGAACCGTATATTGTAGATTTTTACTGTCATGAGATTGGCTTGGTCATTGAGTTGAATGGCGGTCAGCACAATACGGAAAATGGTCAGGCTTATGATGTCGAGCGCACTCAGTTTTTGAGACTTTGGGCTTAACTGTCGTGCAGTATTGGAATTCTGATGTGTTGGGAAGGGTGGATGTGGTGTTGGAGGATTTGTGGCAGGTGTGTTCTGAATTGAAAAATACCTCTTTTATTAAAGAGGTATTTTGAAAATTATCGACGATTGCTTGATTCAAAATCTACACGGGGATCAGCACTTTCCGTAGTTACTCTGTAATTTGACGGTAAATTAACAGAATCTTTAACCCATGTAGGTCTAGGACGGCTAGAAGCTGTTAGGGTTGTTAAAGTATTTTGATTATTTCTTGATGTAGAGTTTTGAGAGTTCTGTGTATGTCTGGACATTGCATTCTCCCGTTAACCATAAAATTAATAGATATAGACATAATATGCTAAAAATAGCTGCTGCACAATTAATCTCTGAATAAGCTTTTTCTAAAGCAATAACTTTGTCTTCAAGCATTTGGGCATTTCGAGAAATTAAATCCTGATAAATTTCTCCCATATACCACAGGCATGTTCTTTCGTCATTATCCATAAAAGTGTTAATTAAATTGGTGTCATCCAACGGAACTTTTTCTAGTGCAGAAAGACTAAGTACTTTTGCAATTTTATACCAACAGCTTAGAATTGCTATAAACAAGATTACACATAAAATATATAAAATCCATTTAGTTAATGAAGTGCAAGCATAAGCAGTAAAAGTTTCTAACTTGGTTAGTGCTGCTGAGTAGGCAACTATCACAATACCAACCATTGTTGAATATTTAATTGCTTTATCATCCAGTGATTTACTTCTATCGATCTCTAGTTGATATTCATGCTTGGAAACTTCAAATAGAATTTTATATTTATTGATGTCATCTTGGCTCATATTGAAAAACAAAGGGCTGAATAATCAGCCCTTTATACACAAATTAGATCAAACTAACAACACATTAAAGCGCTGCAATCTGCTCCATATTCGCTTTAATTTTCGCTAACTGATCTGCAAATTCAGCAAGTTTCACTTTCTCGCCTTCAACCACAGCCGCAGGGGCTTTCGCCACAAAACCTTCATTTGCAAGTTTAGTTGCAATTTGGTCATGCTGCTTTTGAACCTTGTCTAAGTCTTTTTGTAGACGACCCAATTCTGCTTTCGGGTCAATCAAACCCTTCATTGGAACGAATACAGACACGTGACCGACTACAGAAGAAGAAGACAATGGTGGTTGTTCACCATCTGCCAAGAAGGTAATGCTTTCAACTTTCGCCAATGCTTTAAACAACGGTTCAATACGAGAAATTTGTGCTTTTTCTGCTTCAGTCGTGTTCTGTAAAAGTACAGGCAATAAACGTGCATTACCTAGACCCATTTCACCACGAATGTTACGCACCGCACCAATCAAACCTTGTAGCCATTGCATATCTGCTTCGGCTTGTTCGTTGATTTTGGCTTCATCTGCAACAGGGTAGTTTGCCAACATAATGGTTTCGCCACCCAAGCCAATCATTGGCGCAAGGGTTTGCCAAATTTCTTCAGTTAAGTACGGCATGATTGGATGAGCAAGACGTAAAGAAGCTTCCATCACCGCAAGCAATACACGACGAACTTCGGCTTTGCGTTCTTCAGAAACAGACTCATCATTCAGAACAGGTTTGGTTAGCTCTACATACCAGTCGCAGTATTCATTCCAAATAAAGTCATAAATCGCTTGCGCAGCCAAGTCTAAACGGTAAGTTGCAAACGCTTGATGAACAGCTTGCTCTGCCTTTTGTAAACGGCTCACAATCCACTGTTCAGGCAATTCCCAAAGGTCTTGACGTGCCTCTTGACCAACCGTTTGACCTTCAACATTCATCAATACAAAACGGGTAGCATTCCAAATTTTGTTGGCAAAGTTACGATAACCTTCCACACGTTTCATATCAAACTTGATGTCACGACCTGTATTTGCCAATGCGCAGAAGGTAAAACGAACCGCGTCTGTGCCATAAGCCTGAATCCCTTCTGGGAATTCTTTGCGGGTCGATTTTTCAATTTTCGCTGCTTGTTTCGGGTTCATCAAACCCGTCGTACGTTTCTGTACTAAAGTTTCAAGATCTACACCGTCAATCAAGTCTAATGGGTCAAGCACGTTGCCCTTAGACTTCGACATTTTTTGACCTTCGCTGTCACGTACCAAACCGTGAACGTAAACTGTTTTGAACGGTACTTGTGGCGTGCCATCTTCATTCTTCATGAAGTGCATGGTCATCATGATCATACGCGCCACCCAGAAGAAGATGATGTCGAAACCAGTGACCAATACATCTGTTGGATGGAAGGTATTTAAGAAGTAGTTAGCTTTGTCTTTTTCAGCATCGCCTGTCCAGCCTAAAGTTGAGAATGTCCACAGACCTGATGAGAACCATGTATCGAGTACGTCTTCGTCTTGGTTCAATTCAACGTCAGCGGGGATGTTGTTTTTCGCACGAACTTCTGCTTCGTCACGACCAACGAATACGTTACCTTCAGCATCGTACCAAGCGGGAATACGATGCCCCCACCACAATTGACGCGAGATACACCAGTCCTGAATGTTGTTCATCCACGCCATGTACATGTTGCTGTATTGTTCAGGCACGAACTTGATGCGACCATCTTTCACTGCTTCAATTGCAGGCTGCGCCAACGGTGCAATTTTGACATACCATTGGTCGGTCAATAATGGCTCAACAATCACACCTGAACGGTCACCGCGAGGTGGTTTTAGCGTGTACGGTTGGATCTGATCTAACCAGCCTTCAGCTTCCGCTTGCTCAACCAGTTTCTTACGTGCTTCAAAACGCTCTAAACCGATGTAATCTGCAGGTGCAGGAATGGTTTTAGAAATTTGTTCGCCGGCTTTTGCGATATATTCAAACTCAGCCAATACTTCAGCATTTTTGTTGAAGATATTGATGATTGGCAATTCGCAGCGTTTACCCACTTCATAGTCATTGAAGTCGTGTGCAGGGGTAATTTTTACACAACCTGTACCGAATTCTTTATCGACATACTCATCTTTTACGATTGGAACGGCACGACCTGTAATTGGGAGGATGATGTTTTGACCAACAAGGTGCGAGTAACGCTCATCATCAAGGGCAACCGCAACCGCAGTATCACCCAGCAATGTTTCAGGACGAGTGGTTGCCACTACAATGTGATCTTTACCATCGTGAGTGCGTAGTGATTTATCTTCAAAGAAATATTTGAAGTGCCACAATGAACCTTGTTCTTCTTTATCCGACTCAACTTCTAAGTCAGAAAGGGCAGTTTGTAATTTTGGATCCCAGTTTACAAGGCGTTTGCCGCGGTAAATTAAACCTTCTTCGTGTAATTTCACGAAAACTTCTTTCACCGCATTCGATAAGCCTTCGTCCATAGTGAAGCGTTCACGTGACCAATCTACCGAAGAACCTAAACGGCGGATTTGACGGGTAATGTTACCGCCAGATTGTTCTTTCCATTCCCAGACTTTTTCGATGAATTTTTCACGACCTAAGTCATGGCGGCTGATATTTTGTGCGCCCAATTGACGCTCTACTACCATTTGTGTGGCAATACCCGCGTGGTCTGTACCCGGTTGCCATAAAGTATTTTTACCCGACATACGGTTAAAGCGCGTGAGGGCATCCATAATGGCGTTGTTAAAACCATGACCCATGTGCAAGCTACCTGTGACGTTTGGCGGCGGAATCATGATACAGAATGATTCGCCTTTTTCAGACGGCTTAAAGTAGCCGTTTTCTTCCCAAGTCTTGTACCATTTTTTCTCGATCTCGGTAGGATCGTAGGTTGTAGCAATATTTTGCGCTGAATCAGTCATAGTAAGAACAGGTTAAAAGTGAATAAAAAATTGCAACTATTGTAGCAAAAAAATTGCCCGCTAAGCGAGATTCAACTCAGCCAAACTTATCGCAATTGGCAGTTGGGCAAACTCATCGTATGATGGGCGACAAGTATGATAAAAACTTCAAGTTCTCCGTTGCCTGTAACACTGTTTTAAACTGGGTTTAAGCAATGGATTTTAAAATAGATGAAAACACATCAATACGGTCAAAATAGGCAAGTTCAGTTATGACTTATGCTGTATCTTTAAAATTAAAACCAGAAACATATCAAAGATTTCAACACATTCATCAACAACTCAATGCAGGTGAATCGGAAAGTTTATCTAAAGCTTTGGGGGCGGTACTGACCGATATTTCTTGTGAAATTATTGAGCAACTTTTTGGTGAATTGTCACGTTCTAGTCATTCACTGGATGGTGAATCTGAAAAAATTATTCAGCAAGTCATACAAACCATGCAAAAATATATGCCATGGTCGGTGTCGTTTTTTGGCAATGAACGCTTAACGCCTATGGTGAATTATCTGGCAAGCATGATGTATCAGCAGGAAGGGCAAGGTTTTGTGACTTATCCTGTCGATAGTATTGTTATGAAAGAAACGTTGGGTTGTATTGAGCAAATTCGGCAGGGCAACAGTGCATGTATTGCGCCTGCATTTAAAGGGTTTACTCAAATTATTGATCAGGGCGTGGGTTATTTAATTCGTGATCCGAAAAAAATGCTGAAATTTAATTTGGTGGTCGATAAAACTTTAAACGGCGTGATTCATTTGACTACGCAACTGGGGTATAAACGCCTAGAAAAAATGGGTGCGCAATTCGATTTGGAAAGTGCAGAGATATATTTAAACCATTTTCTTGGGTTTTTGCAGCATCCTGCAAAACCTAAGACTTAAATTTTGATGACTTAAATTTTTAAATAACGCGGACAAACGGTTATGGCAAAACGGGAAAACTTGGAACATAAAGTGGTGTGGATTACAGGTGCATCTTCTGGCATTGGTAAGGCATTGGCAAAAGAGTGTGCTTTACAAGGTGCACAAGTGATTTTAACCGCACGTCGTTATGAAGAACTTGAAAAAGTACGCGTGAGTTTGCTGAATCCTGAACGTCATCTTTCTGTATGTGCAGATATTACCAATGAAAGTCAGGTGTTACATGCGTATGAACAAGTTTTGGCACGTAAAGGACGCATTGACTGGCTAATTAATAATGCAGGTTTAAGTCAGCGCGCTTTAATTGCCGATACCACTATGCAGACTGAACGCACCATTATGGAAGTGGATTATTTCTCTCAGGTCTTTCTGACCAAAACTGTCTTGCCGACCTTTTTACAGCAAAAACATGGTCGCATTATTTTTGTATCTAGTGTTGCAGCATTATTGGGTACGCAATATCGCGCGTCATATTCTGCAGCGAAAAGTGCCATTCACATGTGGGCGAATAGTTTGCGTGCAGAAGTAGCAGAGCAGGGCGTACAGGTTTCAGTTGTTTTCCCAGGATTTGTGAATACCAAGGTGTCTTTTAATGCGTTGAATGGTGAAGGCAAACCACAAGGACATCAAGATGAAGCCATTGAAAATGGTTTAGATGCCGATGTTTTTGCTAAAAATACAGTTAAAGCACTCATGGCAGGCGATGAATATATCGTGGTCGGGGGCGCTAAAGAAAAACTGGGCGTGTTGGTGTCGCGTTTATCGCCAAGTACTTTATATAAAATGATTCGTAAAACCAAAGTGAAGTAATTTTTAATCAAAGTGACTTCAAAATAAAATAATAAAAACAAAAAGAAGGATGAGCCATGCGTTTAATAATGAAAGGTTTTTTTTATCAGCGCGTGGCTTTTCGCTTTCTTAGGGATGACTCAAACGACATTTGCCAAATTACAAACAAACGATGATTCGTTGTGTAAACAACCTGAATATATTGAAAAGATTTTACGACAGCACACAAATACAACCACAGTGAATGAGGACTTTTTGGCTTGTGCAGATTTCCCCAATGTTACTGAACAAACTTTAATTGCTTATGCTGAAACTCAGACAAAAGATGATCAACCTGTAGATGATTATCAGCTGACTTTTTTAACCGTAAATAGTAAAACGCAAAAGCTTCATTCAATCTATCACGTGAAAGAGCTTTTGCCTTCAGATGCAATTGAACTGCGTTCTATCCATTTAGATTTGGCGCCGTATCAAGTTTCTGAAAGCTTAAGGGCAATTGGTTTAAGAAGGAATTATGCAGGACGTTCAAGTGCCAATCCTTTTTCGGCGCAAGTACTCGATTTATATGATTTACAACATAACAAGAAAATTTTAAACGGCTTAATCGTAGCGCGCTATCAGGCAGAAACCGATACACGTTGTAATGCCAAAGTAATAGAAAGCAAAGCTATTTTAATGATCTTGCGAAATACAACTCGACAATATTTTGATATGCAATTACGTGATCGTATTCAACATTATGAAATGTCGGGCGATTTAGAAAATTGCAAAGAAACTAAACGAGTGTCTACTCAACAGCGTTTCACTTTAAAATTTGATGGTCGGCAATATCAAATTCCTCAGCCTTATCGAGATCAGTATTTATACTAAATTCTTTACAAACGCTGAAAGATGTACTCAGCGTTTTGCAGAGAATTGACTAACGCTATTTTGAACCGCAGTTCCATAAGCAAAGACTTCGACCATGCCGCCTTGCACCCCCAATTCTGTGGTGCTTAAACGCAGCCCCATAATATGATTTGCGCCCATTTTTTCAGCTTCTAATTTTAAACGGACGATGGCTTCACGACGCGCCCGCTCGACAATACTTTCATAACTGGTCAAACGCCCGCCAAAGAAGTTCTGAATATTGGCAATCACAAACTTAAAATAATCGTGAGAAATGACCACATTACTATGTATCAATTGCCCAAAATTGGGACTGGTCTGGAAGCGGTTATTATCAATCTGAATATAGCTTAAACGCAGTTCTTGCTCGGCTAAATATTTGAAATGCTTGCGTTCGTTGCGTCGCCCAAAACCAAAGCCTACAGCAAATAAAATCGCAAAGACAACAATTTGCAGAATTAAATTATCCATGTGATGTTATTCCTGTCCAATAATCTTTACTTTAGTGTGATGCTGGAAATGGGTCTGGAAGTTTAGGAATATCTGCCTCGACCACCACTGCTGTACCGTAAACAAATAATTCCGAAGCACCTTGGGCAATGTTCGAGGTAGAAAAGCGAATCCCAACAATAGCATTGGCACCTAAACCACGTGCTTTTGCAATCATACGATCCATCGCTTCTTGGCGTGATTCTTCTAGTAATTCGGTATAAGCCGTTAATTCACCACCGACAATATTTTTGAGTCCTGCCAAGAAGTCACGCCCCACATGCTTACTGCGTACGGTGCTGCCATAGACCACATCAATTTGCCGTGAAATACGATGACCTGGTACAGATTCAAGATTACTGAGCAACATAAGATTCTAATATTTAAAAACAAGACGTATTGAAGATATGAAATGTACTGGCAAAAAGCAATAAAAAAGCCCACCGAAGTGAGCTGATTTAGTCTGTATGTGTCTGTATGTATTGAGCTGTTAAGCAGCAAATTTAAGGTAGACGCAAAGGCTTATTGCGCTTTACGTTCTGCCGATGATGCAGGTTGCAAAGTAGCATCTGAAGTGTTGGCTTTCACACCGCCACCCAAAGATTTATACAACTCCACCTGATTGTTCAAATTGGCTTGTTCCAACAACAATAAACCTTGTTCTGCTGCATAAGACGTACGCTGTGCATCCAACACGGTTAAATAGTTGTCAATGCCTGCGCGGAAGCGTGCATTAGATAATTTATAAGTGGTATTGGTCGCATCAACCAAGCGTTTTTGTGCCGCTAAACGATCACCAATATTTTGACGAACTGCCAAAGCATCATTCACTTCACGGAATGCAGACTGAATTGATTTTTCATAGTCAGCCAAAGCAATTTGTTGATCCGTTTCTGAAATTTTGATGTTGGCTTGGCGTGTGCCCCAATCAAAAATTGGCAAGTCGATGCTCGGGCCCACTGCCCAAACAAAACTGCCTGATTTAAACAAATCACTCAAGTCAGTTGATGCATAGCCTGCATTGCCCGTGAGGCTAATGCTTGGGAATAAACGTGCTTTTGCTGCACCAATATTGGCACCCGCAGCCGATAGTCGATACTCTGCAGTACGAATATCAGGACGGTTATTCAGCAAGTCACTTGGTAAACCAGCGTCAATTGCGGTAGTTTTGGTAATGCGCGTCACACGTTGCGTTGGCAATAACGCACTTGGAACTTGTTCGCCCACCAACAAGTTCAGCAAGTTTTGTGCTTGCGCGACTTGGGTTTTGTAGTTGGCGACATCATTACGTGCAGTTTCAACTGAAATTTGTGCCTGACGGACAGGTAATTCACTATCAATGCCGACATCAAAACGCTTTTTGTTGAGGTTATAAGACTCAAGCTGTGTTTTTAAGGTTTGGTCTGCCAGTTTTAAATTGGCATTGGCAAAAGAATAGTTGAGCCATGCTTGCGCCACCTGACCAATCAAGGCAATTTGTGTGGCATCACGCGAGCTTTGAGTTGCCAAGAAGTTATCTAATGCATTGTCTTTTAAGCTGCGTACACGACCCCAAAAATCTAGTTCGTAGGCAGTTACACCTAAACCAACGTTATAGCGTGTGTGTGTGCCTAAAGCAGTACCTTGATCTTGACGCAGTACGCCACCGCTAGCACCAATGGTAGGTAACTGGTTGTTTTCGGTAATTTGATAGGCTTGTTGGGCACGTTGGATATTCAGCGTCGCTGTGCGTAAATCACGGTTATTGTTCAATGCCATATCCAAGACTTGTAATAAGCGTTGATCGGCAAAGAAATCTTTATAACCTTGTTCAGCCACTGAAGTACCCGATGCAGCAGCAGTATAGCTGCTTGGAATACTTGTCTGAGCGACGGGCTCTGGCCCACGCATACTTTGACAGGCTGTCAAAGCAAGCGCGAGGGCAGAAACCGCAATACCACGGCCTGTATGCGACCATAAGTTTTGCATCACGATACATGCTCCTGATTATTTTGTTGTTTTGGTTTGTATTTAAAGATACTTCTAATCCAGACATAGAATACAGGAATAAAGAAGATCCCTAACAAGGTTGAGCTAATCACACCACCTAAAACACCATAACCGACCGAGTGTTGGCTACCTGCACCTGCACCTGAAGAAAGTGCAAGCGGCAATACACCAAAACCAAAGGCTAAAGTGGTCATAATGATTGGACGTAAACGCATTTTTGCAGCATGCAAGGTCGCTTCAAACAGGTCTTCACCTTTTTCTTGTAGCTCTTTGGCAAACTCCACAATCAAAATCGCGTTTTTGGCAGATAAACCAATCACGGCAATAATCGCCACTTGGAAGTAAATGTTGTTGGATAGGTTCGGGTTTTTGAACAAGATCATGCCCCCGAAGGTAAGCAATAATGCTCCGACAATACCCAACGGTACCACCAACAGCACCGAGAATGGAATAGACCAGCTTTCATACAAGGCTGCCAAACACAAGAATACAATCAGTAATGACAGTGCATAGAGGAATGGTGCCTGATCGCCCGATTCACGTTCTTCAAGTGATAAACCTGTCCATTCATAGTCAAAGCCGTTTAAGCCCATAGATGGAAGTTTTGCGACAATTTCTTCCATCGCTTGCATGGCTTCACCAGAGCTGACACCTGGCGCAGGTGCACCCTGAATGTTCTTGGCAGATACGCCGTTATAGCGTTCCAAACGAGGTGAACCATAAGTCCATTCACCTGTTGCAAAGGCAGAGAATGGCACCATTTCACCACGGTTGTTGCGGACATACCACTTGTTCAGGTCTTCAGGCATCATGCGTGAATCAGATTCGGCTTGCACATAGACTTTTTTCACGCGACCACGGTCAATAAAGTCATTGATGTACGAACCACCCCAAGCCATGCCCATGGTGCTGTTGATTTCAGCAATGCTGACACCTGCCGCACCTGCTTGCGCTTGGTCAATAATAATACGGTACTGTGGTGTATCTTCTTGACCATTTGGACGTACGCCCATTAAGCGAGGGTCTTTAGATGCTTCACCCAACACAATATTACGTGCCATGGTGAGTTTTTCATGACCATTGCCCGCAGCATCTTTTAGTTGCAAGTTAAAGCCTGAGCTGACACCTAATTCTGGCATCGCAGGAAGCTGTAATGGCATGATGTAAGTGGCATCTTTCACAATCATGTTCAGTGCCATACCACGCTGGATAATTGCACCAACTTGAGATTCAGGGCTTGTACGCTCACTCCAGTCTTTTAACTTAATGAACGCCATACCTGCGTTTTGACCAACGCCTGAGAAAGAGAAGCCTGAAACACTAAATACCGACTGCACATGCTCTTTTTCATTTTCTCTGAAAAAGTTGGTCATGCTGGTCATGGTGGCGTCAGTACGTTCCAAAGTTGCATTTGGTGGGAGTTGTACCAATGTCATCACCACGCCCTGATCTTCATCAGGCAAGAATGATGATGGTAGTTTTTGGAACACTAGCACAATAATGCCCAGTACCACTGCATATAAAACCCCCGAGAAGATTTTATGATGCGTCATGCGGTTAACACCACCTTGATATTTAACCGAGAGCTTATCGAAACTGCGGTTAAACCAGCGGAAGAAACGCGCAAAAATACCGTTGCTTTCAGGCTTGTTTGGATCGTGTTGTTTAAGAATCGTGGCACATAGGGCAGGGGTAAAGGTCAACGCTACGACCAGTGACAACACCATTGCAGTCACAAGCGTAATTGAGAATTGACGATAAATAACGCCTGTAGTCCCACCAAAGAATGCCATAGGTACGAATACCGCAGACAATACCGAGGTAATCCCGATCAGTGCGCCTGAAATCTGTTTCATCGACTTTTCAGTCGCCGCCACAGGGTCAAGATGTTCTTCGACCATGACACGTTCTACGTTTTCCACCACGACAATTGCGTCATCGACCAATAGACCAATCGCCAGTACCATGGCAAACATGGTCAGGGTGTTAATCGAGAAGCCAAACATGTTGATCACGGCAAAGGTACCCAGTACCACCACAGGTACGGCCATAGTTGGAATAATTGTGGCGCGCCAGTTCTGCAAGAACAGGAACATCACAATAAAGACCAAAATGATCGCTTCAATTAAGGTTTTAACAACACTCTTAATCGAAAGTTCAATAAATGGCGTGGTATCAAAAGCCAACTCATCCTTTAAACCCGCAGGGTAGTTAGGACGTAATTGCTTGAGGCGTTCTTCCACAGCAGCAGCAGTATCTAGGGCGTTAGCACCTGTAGATAATTTAATTGCGACACCGCCCGCAGGCTTGCCGTTGTATTTAGAAATAAACTGATAGTTGTCTGCACCAAGTTCAATTCGTGCCACATCACCCAAGCGCACTTGAGCGCCTGAAGCGGTATTTTTTAGAAAAATATTGCTGAATTGTTCAGGTGTTTGCAGCAAGCTTTGCGCAGTTACTGTAGCATTCAAAGCCTGACCTTGAATTGCAGGTGCGCCGCCCAATTGACCTACCGCAACCTGTGCGTTTTGGGTACGAATCGCTTGAGCAATATCACTTGGTGTGACTTGCAAGCTCGCCATTTTGGCAGGGTCCATCCAAATACGCATCGCGTATGAGCCACCAAAGACTTGTACTTCACCCACACCTGCAACACGGCTCAGCGGTTCAGAAATGTTAGAGTTAACATAGTCTTTAATATCATCGGCAGACAGGCTTTCATCAGGTGAATAAAAAGCGAGAACCTGTAAGAAGCTCGCTCCTGATTTGGTCACTTTCACGCCTTGACGTTGCACATCATCAGGCAAGAGCGCCGTAGCAGATTGCAATTTGTTCTGTACTTGAACCTGTGCAATATCTGGGTCGATACCTTGTTCAAAGTTTAACGTAATGGATGCAGAACCGTTCCCCGCACTGTTGGATGAAATATAGCGCAGACCATCCAAGCCGTTCATTTGTTGTTCAATAATTTGCGTTACTGTGTTTTCCACAGTTTCAGCAGATGCACCCGGATAGGTTGCAGCAATGGTGACCGTTGGCGGTGCAATGGTCGGATATTGGGCAATTGGCATATTGGTGAGGGTAATAATCCCCGCCAACATGATTACCAATGAAATCACCCATGCAAAAATGGGGCGATGAATAAAAAAGTGAGCCATTAACGTCTACTCCTTATGTATTTGAAGTAGCTTTTGATTCAGTTGCTTGGGCTTCTGAGGCTGGTTTGGCATCCCCCGATTTTGCTGGTGCAGCAGCGCCTTGCGGTTGATACGGCTTAGCGACCACTTGCTGTTCAGGTTTTACTTTGGCAATACCTTCGACAATCACTTTATCGCCAGTTTGCAAACCTTCAGTCACAATCCAG
Organism: Acinetobacter sp. YH01004; assembly: GCF_013420455.1. Classification (NCBI taxonomy): domain Bacteria; kingdom Pseudomonadati; phylum Pseudomonadota; class Gammaproteobacteria; order Moraxellales; family Moraxellaceae; genus Acinetobacter; species Acinetobacter sp. YH01004. Next base: position 442,451 of record NZ_VOXZ01000002.1, on the reverse strand, counting down.
TTGCTGCCTTGCGTACCAACTGTGGTCACAGGACGCGGTTCAACAATACCTTTGGCATTCACAATCATTGCCATTGCCTGACCTGTTGGGGTACGGCTAATCGCAGCTTGTGGAATTAAGATTGCGTTAGGAATCACACCTTGCACAATTTGCGCAGTGGCAAACATACCCGGCAATAATAAATGATTTGAATTTGGGAACACGGCGCGTAAAGTCACGGTGCCTGTTTCTGGGTTCACGCTGGCATCAGAAAAAGCCAAACGACCTTCAACAGGGTAGTAGCTGCCATCTTCAAGTTTTAATTTTACTTTGGTGTTGTTGCTGCTATTTAAACTACCTTGGCTCAATTGCTGACGTAAACGTAGTAACTCTGCGCTGGACTGATTGATGTCTACATAAATTGGGTCTAAGCGTTGAATCGTCACCAACGGTTCCGCCTGACTAGCCGTAACCAATGCACCTGCAGTCACAGTAGAGCGGTTAGTTTGCCCTGAAATTGGGGCACGTACAGTCGAATAGCCTAGGTTAATTTCGGCATTGCGTACTTCTGCTTGAGTCGCAGCAACATCGGCTTCGGCAAGTTTTACCTGTGCCACAATGTCATCATATTCTTGTTTAGAGATTGCATTGCTGCCTACCAACTGACGGTAACGACCTTCTTTAATGCGTAACACATTCAATTGCGCTTGCTGGCGGGTGAGTGCTGCACGGCTACTGTCTAGACTGGCACGGTTGGTACGTGAGTCAATTTCATAAAGCGCCTGACCCTCACGCACGTAGCTGCCTTCGGTAAATAAACGTTTCAGAACCACACCACTGGTTTGTGGGCGAACTTCTGAAATTTCAAAGGCTGTGGTACGTCCAGACAGTTCTACAGACTGTTCCACGCTTTGTGGCTGTGCCACCAGTACGCCAACCTCAGTCGGTGGCATTTGCTGAGCTGCACCTGCTTGCTGTGCATCTTTTGGATCTTTGCTACAACCCACAAGTGCTAAACTTGTGGCTAATGCGCAAGCAGTCAGGGCAGGAGCCCAAAGCTTTGCAGACATCATTCTTTCACCTCTATTAGATTTTTATCTAAACTTATGTATTGGTTTGTCTTGCAGATATTGAGCGCAAAACAGATACCACAATGTGATCCAAATAAAACTTATGCTCCAACCAGAGAGGACATCTGAAGGATAGTGCACTCCCAGATACACACGGGAAATGCCCATCAGCAACATCCATAACCACGCGCACACAGACAAAATTTTATGCGCTGGATGTTGCAAACTCAGGTAAATCACCAAACAACCTAAAGTTGCAGCATAAAAACTATGAGCGCTTGGAAATGATGCGCCAAAAGTTTCCACCAAATGCAATGCTTCAGGCGGGCGAGGTCGCGCGAATAGGTATTTGAGCAGCCATGAAAGCGCAATACTTACGACCAGTCCTACACTGATAAAAACAATTTTTGTGTATTTTTTATACCATGCCAAATAGAAACACCATAGGCAGGTTAAAAATAATACAAATGGCATGCCACCTAATACAGAAAGTGTGATTGCCAATTGATTCAAATGTGCGGTGCGCTGGGTACTTAAAAACTCCACACTGGCAACATCAAATTGTTGCCAACTTGGAATGTTTAGCACTAACACACTGATTATAAATAGTAAACTACCGAGATAAAGCAGTATTTTAGGCATGCTAAAAATCCCTGTAAGTTTAACCGATTTGAGCACGGTTGATGAATGGAATAAAGTGTACTAGTCAGTACACTTTATTTCAAGCCAATGTAAATGAGAAGAATTTCTTTTTTTGTTACTTTGTGCGCAATGTAAATGTGCACTAAATTTTAGCATTTCGTTCAGTATTTGAGGATGCATCGTCATCCACTGTAATTGGTTGTTTCGGTGGCCAAAAGAAATCACTTGGACGGGTTAAGAAGTGAGTCAGCACCAATTTTGCCAAAGGTTTCCACTGTTCAAAACGTACCCGACGCGCACGCAATGCCACAATAATGGTTAAAGTAAAGCTGACAAATAAGTTGGTTAAACCAATTAGCAGTACGCCTAAAAAGGACACAATAATCAGGCCAATTTCAGGTGAGCCATTAATATTCATTAAACCCTGAATAAAGTTGGCAGAAGCGAAGGCAATGTGGCGAATATCAATCGGTAAACCCAAAATATAACCCAGTGTGGCGGTACTGCCGAGCATAATCCCGAACAGGAAATTACCTGCCAAAGCCCCTAAGTTTCGTTCTATATAATTGGCAAATATATTGAGACGTTCTTGCCCGAGTAGCTTTTTTAAATGCAGATGGGCTTTTAGGCGTGGCCCGACTTTACGATACACGGCCATGTTATCGAAATAACCTGCAATCAAACCAGACAGAAATAAAAATACCCCTGCAATGGCGGCATGTGGAATGGCAAGTGAAGTAAACGGATTCAAGTCGTGCAGCATATTGGATGCTTTGGCATGTGACATCAACGGTTCATGCAACATGGCATCCCAACTAAAAGCAATTAAGGCTGCGACTGGAATGGCAATCGAGATATTGCCCAAAATGGCGACGAACTGCGTGCGGATAATATTAATAATTAAGGCAGCAAGTTCGGCAATTTGTGCCATTTTAGAGCCTTTACGATGCTGTACCGTAGAAGCCAATGCTGCAGCAGTCATTGCGGGTTGTTTGGTGGCAACAGTAAAGTGCAAGACATGAATCAGCATAAAACCAAATGAATAAATCATGCTGTTGATGATGGCCTGCATCATCGGAGCGAGCACTAAACGCGAGGCGAGGGTTTTTAAAGTCGCCATCGTGGCAATTAAAACACCTGCACCTGCCGCAGCTTTATACATGCCCCAAAAGCCGTCTTTGTCGGTACTTACATAATGCTCACCCGTTTTACTAGCATTTTCAGTGACTTGTAAGGCAATTAACTCACTGTTTTCTGCAAGCAAGGAGCGTACACTGCGTTCGCTATACAATGCCGCAGTTACATCTACCAGTAATTGTCCTGCCGAAACATAACGGACTTTGTCTTGCGCCACGATTAAATTCAGCAACAGTTCAATCCGCTCTAAACATTGTTCAAGTAAAGACAATAAGTAGGTCAGACTGATGCTGACGCCAGTTCGTTTGGTGGCACGACGAATTTTACTGCTGACATCATGACATTGGTCAATCATCACCAAAGCTTGAGAGGCATCGGGTGGTTGAATGGCACTGATTTGATCGTGTTGTTGATCGGCAACTTTATAAAGCTGAATAAACTCGTTGATTTCGCGGTTTTGTGCCAAAAAAGGTGAATCATATTCACTTAGTTCAGGATAGGCACTAATAAATTCAGGATATAAACCAATGCCGCTGACCCGATATGACAGCACTGTTAGAGCTTTAATAATTTCACTGCGAATCAGGCGTTTTTGTGTTTGTCCGCCATGTCCGCGATTCAGTAAAGTAAATAATTGCTGCCATTCGGTATCTTCAATATTGTCGAGCCAGTATTTATCACTACGTAGTGGAAAAACTCGACGGACTAAATCTTGCAGTTGGCTTTCATCATTAATCAGCGGTAAAAAGTGCGCGCCCAAACGCTGAAACAACTGATTCCAAAAACCATCGAGCGATAAAATTCCCGTGTCGGCATATAAACTGGTTTGTTTGTATTGATTGATTAGACGTAAAACAAAATGTTGCAAGGTTGAGCTGGCATCGGGTGTCAGCAGCAAGGCTTGTAAGAAAGCTTGAAACTTTTGATGAGTTTCTTCTAAATCTTGAGTGTCACTTGGACGGATACGATTGACCAGTTCAATCAGCAGATTTTCATCCAGAACAGCTTTTGGTGTATCCAGCTGTTCTTGCATTTTTCTAAATAAATCGTTGAGTTTTATATGCATAAGCTGCTTAAATTATTGAATGCGATGTAAAGCCAATAAGGCTAAATTCTTTAAGGCCTGACGATACTCCGAGTCTGGCAGTGCTTCTAAAGCGGCAATAGCGGCTTCTGTTTCTTCTGTGGCACGTTGGCGGCAATAATCGAGAGCGCCAGAGGACTGCACAATGGCAATAACCTGATCGAGGTCAGAAGTACCACCTGTCGCAATACTGCGACGAATAATTTGATGTTGTTCGCCAGTGGTATTTCTTAATGCAGAGATTAAAGGCAAAGTTGGTTTGCCTTCCATTAAATCATCGCCAATATTTTTACCTAATGTTTCAGCGTCTGATGTGTAATCTAAAATATCATCAATAATTTGGAAGGCATTGCCAAAGTGTCCTGCAAATAAACGCAACGGCTCACGGTACTGTGGCGTGCCTGTTAAAATTGCTGCACCTTCAGTGGCAAGTTCAAATAAACGTGAAGTTTTGCCGTGAATAATGTCTAAATAAATTTGTTCTGTAGTGTCAGGTTGATGCTGTGCCTGTAATTGTAAAACTTCACCTTCGGCAATTTCACAAGTCCCTGTAGAAAAGTCTTTTAGCAATACCAAATCGTTTAAATCGACCAATAAGTCAAAGGCGCGGGAGATTAAAAAGTCACCGACTAAAACCGCTGTTTGGTTATTCCAAGTGGCGTTAGCAGTAGGTCGACCACGACGTAAACCAGACTCATCCACCACATCATCATGCACCAAAGTTGCGGTATGCAGCATTTCAATAATTGCAGCCAGTTTACGTTGACGCTCTAAATCTTCTGCACCACAAGCTTTGGCAGCAAGTAAGCACATAATTGGACGCATGCGCTTACCGCCAGCTTCGACCACATGCTTACTAACCGCCATCACTAACGCGACTTTAGAGGTAATCCCTTCATTAATAAATGTATCCATCGCGGCAAAATCAGAAGCAACAGGGGCGAGAATGTCTTGCTTAAAGTCGATGGTCATGTGAAGAGAAACCTCAATAATATTGAATGACAACTTAGTTGAATCAGTTGTAACTTATGTTACAGCCAAGAAAACTGCTTAAGTCTGCGAAAATAACGCAATGAATGCAATAGTTAGGCACCTGCCAAATGCTGTAATTGTTAATTCTACTAGAAAACGAAGTCAATAACTTTGTGGGTAAATTCAGTTATTTGCTCAAGTTGGGCATGATTTTAACAAGCACAGCAGTTTACGCCAACACAATCTGTCTGTATTGATTGATCCATTGAATATGGATGAGGCTGCAGAAAGTCATTTACGCGGCTGGGTATTAAATAATCAACCTTGTTGTGCAATAATTGCCGTAAATGGCTTGTTGTTTGTGCGAATATCGCTTAAAATCTTTGCCCTTGAATAACCCCCAGTGGCGTTCGTTTTAAGATCGATATATCCCTTTATCGGCACGACGACACGGGCATGTTTGGAGTACATTATGTACGCAGTAATCCAAAGCGGTGGTAAACAGCACCGTGTTGTTGAGGGTGAAACCCTTAAAGTTGAATTATTGAAAGCTGAAACTGGCGCAACTATTACGTTTGATGACGTATTAATGGTTGTAAACGGTGACAACGTTCAAATCGGTGCTCCAGTTGTTGCTGGCGCTAAAGTAACTGCAGAAGTGGTTGGTCATGGTCGTCACGACAAAATCCGTATTGTTAAAATGCGTCGTCGTAAACACTACCGTAAGCAACAAGGTCACCGTCAATGGTTTACCGAGTTGAAAATTACTGGTATTGCAGGCTAATCACTAGGAGTAAATAGACATGGCAACTAAAAAAGCCGGTGGATCGACTAAGAACGGTCGTGATTCGAATCCTAAGATGTTAGGTGTTAAAGTTTACGGTGGTCAAACTGTAACTGCTGGTAACATCATCGTTCGTCAACGTGGTACAGAATTCCACGCTGGTGCAAACGTAGGTATGGGCCGTGACCATACTTTATTTGCTACTGCTGACGGCGTAGTAAAATTCGAAGTGAAAGGTCAATTTGGCCGTCGCTACGTATCTGTTGAAGCGTAAGCTGAAATAGTGAAAAAACCCACAAGTGATTGTGGGTTTTTTTATGCTTGTATGATGGAAAATTAGGGTCAAAGGATAACTTTTAGTTCTTCATCATGATGGATAAATTTCTACATTTTATATTAATAAGCATACAAAACTTCTTATTTTCTATCATATTAGCGCCAGAAATTGGTTTAAGATGGGACATCCAAAACATTGCGATTGAGCAAATATAAAAAGGTGAATCTATGAATATGCTTCGTAAAACGATGTGTGCTGTGGCATTGGGTGCAACCACTTTAGCGCCAATCATGAGTACTACAGTGTTTGCTGCGCCAGTGGCAGCATCGGAGCAACAAGCGACAGCAAACCTTGTTAAACAATTGAATGGTATTAAAAGTTTTACCGCCAATTTTGAGCAAACCACAAAAGTTAGCAACAATGGCAAGGCTTTGCCAAACCGTGGTTTATCGGCACAGCACATGAACCAGAATTTTAAAGGGGTTATGAAAGTTGAGCGTCCAGGTAAATTCTTTTGGGAAACCACCAGTCCAGCCAAACAAACAATTGTGACTACGGGTAAAACCGTATGGATTTATGACCCAGACTTACAACAAGCTGTACGCCAAAGCCTAGATGATCAAGTGGCAAATACGCCTGCGTTGTTGCTTTCGGGCAATACCAATCAAATCATGCAGTCGTATCGTGTGACCCAGCCGAATAAGTCAAAGACTTATTACACCTTATACCCAAAAAGTGATGATGGCGTATTTCAGAGTTTAACCATTAGTTTTGGTGCGCGTAACGCGCCAACCTTAATGATTTTACAGGACTCATTGGGACAAACCACGCATGTGCGCTTTAATAATGTAAAAGTCAATGCGGCGATACCAGCCTCAACTTTTAATTTTACTCCACCAAAAGGCACGGACATTATTGATCAATAATTGAATGTTTTCATACATTCTTTTAAAAGCATAATTTGTTATTCCTTATCCTAGCCTTCTCCCACAGGGAGAAGGTTTTCAGCTTCAGCATAGCGGAAATTTATTTGAATATTCTTCCCGAGAAATCCACAATTTCTGTGGATAAATCTTGGGATAATTCACATTTTGCAGTATGCAGGATATAGACTGAGTCATCACAGATCATCATTTTGCACTAATGATGTGTTATCAATATTTTGATTTATAATGAAAAAATAAAAATAATCATACAAAAATATGAGCATTAATTTTAAGCAACTTTATCCCCCGATTATTCCGTTACACAACTGCTCTAGGATTGAACAGCGAGAGTTATCTATAGTCTTGACTAATTCAATTGAAGCAATTTTATCGCAAGATTTGTGCAGGTTTGCATTTCTAATCATTGGACTGTATGAATCGTGGTAGAAGGGGAATTTAATGCAATATTTAAAATCACAGGTGTTTTTGGGTGCTGTCGCTTTAAGTTCGGTTCTGTTGTTGACTGCATGTCAGCCAAAGAGTGAGGCAACTTCTAAAACCGAAACTGAGCAAGCTGCGCCTGCATCTGTCACAGCCGAGATTCCTGTGATTCAAGCTAAAGTGGTGGCGCTTAAATTGCCACAACAGCAAATTTGTGATGAAGAAGGCTGTACTGCTTACGATATTCAGACAGTAAAAACCAATGTGGCGTGGATTGATGAATATTTTATGCAGCGTTTGCAAAAGGCAGACCCAATTGCATTTTCTGAAGCTGCGGCATCAACTGCAACGCCAAAGGTAGAAGAAACCGATCCTATGCGACTGAGTCAGAGTTCGAGCTATGTGCGTTATATCGGGCAACATGCCAATTTAGCGACGTTTAGTTTGCAAAGCTATAGTTACCCTGCGGGTGCAGCACATGGTATTCATCACCAAGAATTTGTGACTTTTGATTTAAAACAGAAAAAGCGTTTGGCGTTGCAAGATATTATGCTGCCCAATACGGAAGCCAAAATGACAGAAGAATTATTTAACCATAATTATAACTGGCTAGATGAACATGATATTTCCCGTGAAAAGTTTAAACTGAGCGATAATTTTTATTATGGCGCCAATGGTTTGGTCTTTGTCTACCCGTTGTATGAATTGGCATCTTATGCAGAAGGTATGCCTGAGTTGATTCTGCCTTACTACGCGACAGAAAAATTAATAAAGTCTGAATATTTGCCAAGTTTGCCGCAGTATCCTAGCCAATAAAATTGCACAAAAATACGCAGAGATTGCTGTAATAAGGTGCAGCCGTGAATCGGGTTACTGTATTTTTTAACCCGAAGCGCTTACACTATAGCCAGTTTTTTTCTTATTCCAAGATTGGCTATGATTGACCCGAAATTACTCAGAAATAATATTGAGGCTGTAAATTTAGCCTTGGCAAAACGTGGTGTGCAATTAGATGTGGCAGAGTGGGCAGCACTTGAAGCACGTCGTAAAGAATTGCAATCTAAAACCGAAGCATTACAGGCAGAGCGTAATTCGGGCGCAAAACAAGTCGGTCAGATTAAAAAAGCAGGTGGTGATGCTTCTGAAATTATGGCTCGCATGGCTGCTATTGGCGATGAAATCAAAGCCGCTGAAGTGGCTTTGGCAGAGTTACAAGATGAGTTAGAAGCTAAATCATTGTCTATTCCAAACTTGCCAGATGAGTCTGTGCCTGAAGGTAAAGATGAAGCTGATAATGTGGAAGTATTGAAATGGGGCACACCACGCCAGTTTGATTTTGAAATTAAAGATCATACCGACCTTGGCGAAATGATGGGTGGTTTGGAATTTGAAACTGCAACCAAATTAACAGGTTCTCGTTTTAGCGTTCTGAAAGGGCCATTGGCGCGTTTACAACGTGCGATTACACAGTTCATGTTAGATACGCATACTGTTCAAAATGGTTATACCGAAGCGTATGTACCGTATTTGGTCAATGCAGATTCATTGCGTGGTACTGGTCAGCTGCCTAAATTTGAAGAAGATTTGTTCAAGCTACAAGGTGAAAAAGAACACTATCTAATTCCAACTGCCGAAGTTCCAGTAACCAACTTTGTGCGTGATGAAATCATTGATCCTGAACGCTTGCCATTAAAATATGCCGCTCATACCCCTTGTTTCCGCAGCGAAGCAGGTTCTTATGGTCGCGATACTCGTGGTTTAATCCGCCAACACCAATTTGATAAAGTCGAAATGGTGCAGATTGTAAAACCAGAAACCTCAATGCAGGCTTTAGAAGAATTGACTGGACATGCAGAAGGTATTTTGCAGGCACTTGGTTTACCGTACCGTAAAATTATTCTATGTGGTGGCGATATGGGCTTTGGCGCAACCAAAACCTATGACTTAGAAGTTTGGGTGCCAAGTCAAAACACTTACCGTGAAATTTCATCATGCTCAAACATGGGGGATTTCCAAGCGCGTCGTATGAAAGCACGCTACCGTGCCGACCAAAAGAAAACTGAATTTGTGCATACATTAAACGGTTCAGGTTTGGCGGTAGGACGTACTTTATTGGCTGTTATGGAAAACTATCAACGTGCCGATGGTTCGATTGAAATTCCTGCAGTATTACGTCCGTACATGGGCGGTTTAGAGTTTATTGACTAAGTTGAGTGCAGGTCGACTTAGGATGAAATTGCTTACAATCAGATTTAAATATTGAGGTTTAGTGTGGATATTTTTCCAATCTCGTTAAAGTTGCAGCAGCAACCTTGTCTGATTGTGGGCGGTGGGCATATTGCTTATCGCAAAGCGGTGTTACTGGCTAAAGCGGGCGCAAAAGTTGATGTGCTTGCCCCTGAAATTGATGTCAATTTATTGCAACTGGTGCAACAAAGTCAGGGGCAGTATGTACAGGATGTTTTTAGTCCATCTACTGCGTTACGTCACTATCGTTTGGTGATTGCTGCAACGGATAACAATTTGGTCAATCAGCAAGTTTTTGCAGCTTGCGAAGCCGAAAATGTGCTGGTCAATAGTGTTGATGATCCACCACATTGCCGTTTTATGGTGCCTGCCATCATTGACCGTTCGCCTTTGGTGATTTCAGTCGCGAGTAATGGCACATCGCCTGTATTGTCACGTCAAATTCGTACACAACTGGAAAGTACCATTCCGCATGGTATGGGCAAACTGGCAGAGTTTTCAGGTCAGTGGCGTGCCGCAGTAAAACAGAAAATTGTAAATCCAGATGAGCGCCGTATTTTTTGGGAGGAGCTATATGCCAGTCCTCTTAAAGAACAGGTGTTCAACGACAATCTTGACGCTGCAAACCAAAGTATCCAACAGGCTTTAGCGGAATGGCAAACACCGAAAGGCGAGGTGTATTTGGTTGGTGCAGGGCCAGGTGATCCTGAGTTACTGACCTTAAAAGCCTTGCGTTTAATGCAGCAAGCCGATGTGGTGATTTATGATCGTTTGGTGTCTGCACCTATTTTAGAATTGTGTCGCCGTGATGCCGAAAAAGTCTATGTCGGAAAAGCACGTTCTAACCATGCTGTACCGCAAGAAGGCATCAATGCATTATTGGTGAAATATGCACAAGCAGGTAAGCGAGTTTGCCGTTTAAAAGGTGGCGATCCGTTTATTTTTGGGCGTGGCGGTGAAGAAATTCAAGAATTGTATGAAGCAGGTGTGTCATTTCAGGTCGTACCAGGCATCACCGCAGCCTCGGGCTGTTCGGCTTATGCAGGTATTCCACTGACTCATCGAGATTATGCGCAAAGTGTGCGTTTTCTTACTGGACATTTAAAAGAAGGTTCGCCTGAATTGCCGTGGTCAGAATTGGTGTATGAACAGCAAACTTTGGTGCTGTATATGGGCTTGGTTGGCTTAGAAAGCATTTGTGAAAAACTGATTGCACATGGACAACGGGCGGATATGCCTGTCGCCTTAATTTCTAAAGGCACGACACCTGAACAAAAAGTGGTGGTGGGGACGTTGGCGGATATTGCCAGTAAAGTCGCACAGCATCACATTCAGGCACCTACCTTGACCATTATTGGTGAAGTGGTCAATTTACGTGAACAGTTGAAATGGTAATGAATCTCCCCCAACCCCTCTTTTAAAAAGAGGGGAGTTCCCACATTTTCTAAAGGGAGCTGAGGAGGGATTGTGAAAAGTAGAGAAAATTTGTGATCCACGTTGTTTTATATGAGCCTGAAATTCCAGCCAATACAGGCAATATCATTCGTTTGTGTGCCAATACAGGTGCGCAATTGCATTTGATTAAGCCATTGGGTTTTGAGCTGGATGATAAAAAGCTGAAACGTGCAGGTTTGGATTATCATGAATGGGCACGTATGCAAATTTGGGACAATCTTGAGCAATGCTTGGCTAATTTAGACAGCAAAGGCGTGGGGTTGGATGCGATTTATCCATTAACCACCAAAGGCACAGAAACACCACATACTTCGGATTTAAACCGACCTGTTGCCTTGTTGATGGGGCCTGAAACACGTGGTTTGCCAGAAGCAGTACGCATGTTGTTTCCGCAGCAGCACTGGATTCGTTTACCCATGGCAGAAAACTCACGCAGTTTAAACTTGTCTAATGCAACGGCTGTGATTGTGTATGAGGCATGGCGTCAGCAAGGTTTTAAAGCATTGCTCTAATTTGAGCATCAATTCATTTCAAATTTAATGCGATCTTTAGCATCAATGCGTACAATTGATAGATAAAAAGCTGAGACAAAATTGTACTCAGCTTTTTTATTTTCGCTATTTTGCTGCTTTAAAGCTGAAACTCATTTGAGGCATAAGAAAAGGCGCATAAAGCGCCTGATCTTAAGAGGTTGAGATGCTATTTGTCTTAGCGATCATCAAACTCATTGTGCTGCGGAGCAGGGTGTTTAAAGCCTTTGGTTTTATAACCGAGGTATAAAACCCCAAACATCGCCCACCATAAGCCATACTTCAATGAAGTTTCATCGACTTCGAGCCATAAAGCAAAGACTGCAATAAAGCCGCACAACGGTACGATCACAAAATTGAGAAGGTCTTTAAAGCCTTTGGTGCGACCATCACGTAGCGCATAACGTGAAATCACCGATAAATTCACAAAGCTAAATGCGGTGAGGGCACCAAAACTGATTAATGAAATGACAAAATCCAAGTTCATAAAACCAGCAGTTAACGCCACAGCACCTACAATTAAAATATTGTATGAAGGTGTATAGCTACGTGGGCTGATATGACCAAAGATTTTTTTGTTGATCACGCCATCACGACCCATCACGTACATTAAACGCGATACGCCCGCATGAGCCGAAATACCCGATGCCATTACCGTTACAATAGCAAAGGCAAGCACATATGACTGGAACAACGAGCCGCCGACCAAGAGCAGAATTTCTGGCTGTGTTTCAGCAATATTTTTAAAGTAGCTGCCTGGTTCATTCGGGAAGAAAATCTGCATGAAATAGGTGCTGACAATAAAAATCACACCCGCAATCAGCGCAGTTAAGAACATTGCCTTCGGTAAGGTTTTTTCAGTGTCTTTGGTTTCTTCTGCAAGCGAGCTGAGTGAGTCAAAACCTGTAAATGAAAAGCAGAGTAGGGTTGCACCTGTAATCAATGCGCCTACCGAAGTCAGTTCATTCCAGAAAGGTTCTAAGCTCCATAACTGATAGCGTTGCTCGGCAGTGATTGGACCATCGGCATTGAAACCTGCCTGAAGTTTGGTGTACATCATCCATGTAAATACGCCAATGACCACCAACTGTACCAAAACGATCATACTGTTAAAGTTGGCGACAAAACGCGCACCACGCAAGTTGACACCCGTCATAAATGCCGTGAGTACCACTACCCAAATCCAGTGATTCACATCAGGGAATAAGGCTTCCAGATAAATCACCGCCAAGATGATGTTGACCATTGGCGAGAGTAAATAATCTAGCCAAGATGACCAACCCACCATAAAACCAACGTTGGGGTGAATCGATTTTTGTGCATAGGTATACGCCGACCCAGAAGAAGGATAACGACGAATCATATGACCATAACTTAAAGAAGTTAAAAGAATGGCAACCAGTGCAAAAATATAAGATGTGGGTACGTGAAAATGACTTTCTTCCGATACTAAGCCGAAAGTGTCGAATAACGTCATCGGTTGAATGTAGGCTAAACCAATAATAATAATGTGCCAGAGTCCTAGCGTTTTTTGCAGTTTAGCTGCCGATTGAGTCCCAGAGATATTTGTCAACGGCGTTATCCTCTTAATCGTTGATCAAGGATCAGTCATGTTTGTTCAGGATTGTTTGAGACGAACAATCCCCCCTACATAAAAAGTAAAAACGCGCCAATCTACTCCATAATGACGCGCCTTGTCAGTATCTTTGCTTTCTTTTTTAGCAGAAAAAACGCCATATTGATGAAAAAACATCAGACGCAGCAGTCTACCAATGAAAAGCCCGATGTTTAGAAAAACATCAGGCTAGATTTTCGGCTATGTTCGCCTATTTTGTAGGAATTACCAAGCCTTTTTTAAGATAGCTTTGAGTTCTTCTAAATTGGCTTCTTTCGGGTTGTAAATAATCGAACCATCGTTCAGGGCTTTTTCAGCGACTTCATCTAATTGTGCTTCGCTGACTTTACCAGTTTCTTGTAAAGTGCGTGGCAATTTGGTCAGTGCATATAAGCGGTCACGAATAGCTAAGAGTGTCGCAATGGTTTTATCGGCACGTAAATGTGCAGGGGTTTGCGCATAGACGTCTGCGCCTGCCAACGGTAATAGCAGCTCGGCAATTTTATCGGCATTGACGTCTTTGTTGTATTCCAACACGTATGGCAAGAATAAATTCATGCACAGTCCATGTGGCAAATGTGCCACAGCACCCAACGCATGACCTAGGGAATGCACTAAACCAACCATGGAATTTGAAAATGCAATGCCCGCCATAGTAGATGCTTGTGCCAATTCCAAACGGCCTTGTTCATCGCTTGGGTTGTCTAATACATTGAACAGGTTATTGCTGATTTTTTTAATTGCTGCAGTGGCATAAGCATCAGAAATTGGGTTGGCTGCCATGCAACTATAAGCCTCAATGGCGTGCGTCATGGCATCCATAGCCGTCATTGCTGTTAAATGTGGTGGCAAAGTTTGCGTCATACGCGGGTCTAAAATGGCTGCATGTGGCATTAAGTAATACGATGCAAATGGCATTTTGACGTTCTTTTCTGTGTCGGATACCACCGCAACCATAGTCACTTCTGAACCTGTTCCAGATGTGGTTGGAATCACAAAAAAAGGTTTCAGTGGGCGTGGTAAGTTATGCGCACCTGAATATTGCAATAAGTCATCACCGCCCTCGCTGACTAAAATATTGGTGGCTTTAGAAGTGTCAATGACTGAACCGCCACCCACCGCGATAATGGCATCACAGTTATTTTCACGGTACAACTGTGCCGCACGACGCACTGTTGCCACACTTGAATCTTGCGGGACATCATCAAAAACATAGCCAATCACGGCATCGGTAGATTCAAAAGCCGCTTCAATCGGTGCAAGCAAATTGTTGGAACGCACACCTTTGTCGGTAATGATCATTGGACGCTGCGAACCGAGTGTCGCCAATTCAAACGGAATATGTTCAAGCGCTGCATGACCTGCAATGACTTTGACTGGGCAAAAAAATTCGTAATAAGGCTTCGCCATGTTATGCACTCCGTTTGAAATAAGATTGGGCAACTTTTAGATAGATATTGGCTGCACCTGATAGTTTTTCTTTTAAGCTGAGTTCAGTCGGATATTGTTTTACCGCCAGTTCTGCCAGTAATTTAGGCAAGATCAGTGCTTCCATTTTATTCAGGCAACGTACCAAGCGAATTGCATAAGACACATCACCATCAGCAATCATGCGGTCATGCGCAAAGGCCTGTGCGGTACTTTCCTGAAATGAAAACACTAAAAATGCATGATTTAAGTGTTTGAAGGTAATGGTTAAATCGGGTTTTTGTGCCGTATTCTGTAACAGTTCTAATTGATGATCTGCAGTGACTTTGGCAACAAAGGCTGGACCATTCGGAAAAACTTTCATAGACAACACAAAGTTGCTGGGGAATTTTGCAACTTCCTGTTTAATTTCTTCATCGACCTGACTTGCCATGACTAAACCTCTGCCAATCACATCCATCATGAGTTTGACATAGGCCAGTTGCAAAGCGGGTTTCACAGATTTAGTTGAAATCACGCGCTGAATCCCTGTGTTATAAATCATTATTTAGAGTAAATACTCTATTTTATTTCTTATTGAAAAGAAAGCCATTTATACGTGAATGACTTGAACGTCATTAAAGTAACCGCTGTTTTGTAAAGTTTCAATGATATCTGCGCAGAAGTTTTCAAAATGTGGATAGTCATTGACTAAATCCATCACACGTACCATTTCCAAACCTGCATAGCCGCAAGGGTTGATACTTTGAAAACCAGTCAAGTCACAATCAATATTGAGGGCTAAACCATGATAACTACGGCCTTTACGAATTTTAAAACCAAGTGAGCCAATTTTCCGTTCATTGACATATACCCCCGGTGCATCGGCTTTGGCATAGGCTTCAATGCCGTATTTTTTAAGCAGCTCAATCATCAAGTTTTCAGCATAAGATACCAAAGTACGGACATTCCAGCCTAAACGGTTCAGGTCAAACATGAAGTAGGCGACCAATTGGCCTGGGCCATGCCATGTGACTTGACCACCACGATCAGTCTGTACCACAGGAATATCTGTCGCCATTAAAATATGTTCGGCTTTGCCTGCTTGCCCTTGGGTCAGTACATTCGGATGTTGCAAAATCCAGAGTTGGTCAGGGCTGTCTGCATCACGTTGTTCAGTCCAGTCTTTCATTTCCTGAAAGCGAGCTTGATAGTCAGTCAGGTCATGATATTGACGAATAATCAGGTTTGGCCGTTGTGCAGTATCCACAGTGATGCAGTCCTATCCATAAAAGCAAGAAATTGATTTTATTATACGAAAATGTGGCGGCTGTAGGGGATTTGTGGATTGAATAAGATTTTGGCAGCGCAGAAACAAAAAACACGCCCGAAAGCGTGTTATTTGAAAATCAATCTACAAAATTACAATGCAGTTTTAATCAGTGGGCAAGCTGCCAAATCTGCATAAATGGCATGCACTTGTTCCAATTCTTCAAAACGCAATTGTGCTGTAATTGAATGATACTTGCCTGTGCGTGATGGGGTAATGCTGATGCTTTGTGCATCAAACTCAGGGAAGTGCTTCACTAAAATTTCAACCACAGCAATACGCAGTTCATCACCCGCGTCACCAATGAGTTTAATTGGGTAATCCATTGGAAACACCCAAAGATGCTCTTGTAGTTCACGAGATGGGGTACGGTTGAATAACGTCATAAGCGTGTGTCTCTATCTCTATATCAAACGCCTGCATAGGGCAGGCGTTTTTTGTCTTGTTGAATAAATGAGGCTGAATTTAAAAATTTCAATAGCTCATTTATGCAGCAATCTTAGTCATTTTCCAAGAACGAGCGTAAGTGTTCAGAACGAGAAGGGTGACGAAGTTTACGTAAGGCTTTGGCTTCAATCTGACGGATACGTTCACGGGTCACATCAAACTGCTTCCCAACTTCTTCCAAAGTATGATCGGTTGGCATATCAATACCAAAACGCATTTTCAGAACTTTGGCTTCACGTTCAGTCAAGTTTTCAAGCACTTCACGGGTCGCTTCTTTTAAGCCTTCAGAGGTTGCCGCATCAACAGGTGAGGTGATGTTGCTGTCCTCAATGAAGTCACCCAAATGTGAATCTTCATCATCACCAATTGGCGTTTCCATAGAAATCGGCTCTTTGGCAATTTTCAGAACTTTACGAACTTTAACTTCATCCATTTCCAAGCGTTCGCCTAATTCTTCTGGAGTCGGTTCACGACCCATTTCCTGAAGCAATTGACGCGATACACGGTTGATCTTGTTAATGGTTTCGATCATGTGTACTGGAATACGAATGGTACGCGCTTGGTCGGCAATAGAACGGGTAATCGCCTGACGAATCCACCATGTTGCATAAGTCGAGAACTTATAACCACGACGGTATTCGAACTTGTCTACCGCTTTCATCAAGCCGATGTTACCTTCCTGAATCAAGTCTAGGAATTGTAAACCACGGTTGGTGTATTTTTTTGCAATCGAAATAACCAGACGCAAGTTGGCTTCAACCATTTCTTTCTTCGCACGACGGGCTTTGGCTTCGCCTACTGCCATACGCTTAGAAATTTCTTTGATGCCTTTAACATCTAAGCCTAACTCTTTTTCAATGTCGGCAATTTTTTGTTGGAACGCCAAAATATCTGGACGTACTTTTTCCAAATAGCCTTTTTGGTCGGCAGGTGCTTTGGCAATGTGCTCGTCTAACCAAGCAAAGTTAGATTCCTGACCTGGGAATGAGGTACGGAATTGAGTACGATCCATACGACCACGACGCACCGCATAACGCATCACTTCACGTTCAGCAGTACGAATTTGTTCATGTGTACCACGAATCATTTCCGAAATAATATCGAATAAACGTGGCGTAAATTTAAACATCATGAATACAGTCGCTAAAGCTTCTAAAGCCTCTTGAGCTTCGGCACTTTCACGACCATGTTTTTCAATGGCAGCAATTTTTGCAAGATAAGCCTGTTCCAATTCACCAAAACGCATTCTTGCAATTTCTGGGTCTGGACCTGAATCTGCTTCAGATTCTTCTTCGGCTTCAGCTTCTTCTTCCTCATCGTCATCATCAAGTTTGACGTCTTTGGTTGGTTTGTTGCTGGTGTCTTCTTCTTTGTCTAAATCGGCTTCGTCTTCTAAAACTTCTGGAATTTCTTCATCGGTTTCAGGGTCTAAATAACCTGATAAAATATCGGCAAGGCGACGTTCGCCTGCTTCATAATCTTTATATTCTTGCAGTACCACTTGCACTGCGTTTGGCCAGTAGGCAATCGAGTGAAGTACATCGCGAATCCCTTCTTCAATACGTTTCGCAATGCTAATTTCACCTTCACGCGTTAACAGCTCAACCGTACCCATTTCACGCATATACATACGCACAGGGTCTGTGGTGCGACCAGGCTCATTTTCTACAGAGGCAAGTACCGCTGCAGCTTCTTCTTCAGCAACTTCGTCGGCAGCTTCCGCATTATCCTCGAACATTGCATCATCAGATTCAGGCGCACGTTCATGCACAGGAATACCGACGTCTTGAAGCATTTGAATAATGTCTTCAATCTGCTCGCTTTCTGTGATTGAGTCCGGGAGATGATCGTTAACCTCAGCGTAAGTTAGGTAACCTTGCTCTTTGCCTCGGCTAATCAGAGCCGCTACTTGCGAAGTAGGGGAATTCATATCGCTCATCTTTGCTTACTCTTCGTTGAATCTGTGGCAGTGAAAAACCGTGCATGATAGCACAATTCGCTTTAAATAGGGGGTGAATTGATCAATCAAGCATGATTTTAAAATGATGTTTGAATGAAGAATGTGATAGGAATATGGGGCTTCATTACTGTTTTTCAAGTCAATTTCCTTTTTGCCCGCAAAATATTTTTATGATTGGGGCGAATCTCAAATAATGATACTAACTTGTTCATAAATACACAAATTTGCCGCAATGTTGCAAGCTGTCTATGTTGCAGTTTTTTGAAAAAAATAAATAAAACTTGACAATATTTATAAAGGCAGATAAATAGCGGCTAGACCCTTCACATTTTTTCATTCTGAGGTAGTTTTAGTGTCTTCTACAGATTTTGAACTAGATGATAACTACGGTGATGATGATGTTAATTTCGATGAGGCATCAAACAAAATAAGCGCGAAAGAATCTTTAGAAAAGCGCCGTTTGATTGATGATTTACTCGCACAACGTCGTTTGGAACGTGAGCTCAAAGATTTTGATTATGATTTTGACGATGACGACGATTTTGACGATGAAGATGACTAAAATCAGGTACTGTATCTGGCATTGAAAATGCTATGCTACACCCCTAAATTGACACCGATGGATTTGAAATGACTGCTTTAGATTTAGACCTGTTAAGTGAATATCTAGATGGTGACCAAAACGAGTATGGTCTAGACTTCGCTGCAACGCATGGTTTCTTGTGTGCCATTGCAGTTGGACCTCAATTTGACCCATGGTTAAATGAATTGTTTGAAGGCAACCAAAAGAAAGTGCCTGCTGAAATTATTGCGCAAATTCAGGCTTGGTTAGAAAGCATTCGCCAAAGTTTAGCCAATGAAGAAGGCATTGAGTTTCCATTTGAAATTGAAGAAGCAGAAGTTGATTCAAGTTTGGGTGATTGGAGCGTTGGCTTTGTCGATGCGATGTTCTTAAACGAAGAAGCATGGTTTACGCCTGAATTTGAAGAGCAATTGGTTGATTTAACTTTGCCAATGATGGTGTTTAGCGGCATTGATGAAGAAGATCCACAAATGGAATCTTTTCGTCGCAATGGTCAGTTAATGGACGAAATTGCAGAAGAAATTCCTGAAAACCTGAATGAATTATATTTGATGTACCACACGCCTGATTAATGGCTTGGTTTACATATTGTGTAATATGTAATCCTCATAAAAAAAACGCACTGCGCAAATCGCAGTGCGTTTTTTATTATGGCGCTTCAATGATCATGTTACCAATTAGCGTGTCGCACGATCCCAAGCATCTTTGACAGCAAATTTAGCTTGTTCCCACGTTAAGCGTGAACTGCCTTTAATTTGTTCCCATTTGCTTCTTAGATCGGGCTCAACATCTTCGAAACGTGTGTGCGTATCATAATGTGGGCGGTTTTCATAACCAATGCGATAGGCATTTTGATAGTCACGATCATAATCTAAATCATGATAATGGTTGCGTGTTTCTGTAAAGTAGGTTGTATTTAAGCTATTGGTACGCCAGTAAGCTTCTTCTTCGGTAGGGTTCACAACTTCTGCTGCACCTTTACCTGCCAAACCACCCACTACAGCGCCTACAGCACCACCGACCACAGCACCTACTGGACCACCCAGCGCACCTACTGTTGCACCAGTAGCCGCACCGCCAACAGCACCTAAACCAGTACCGACAGGGTGTGCACCAGGTTCTCCTGTAATTGGATCGGCATTTAAGCGATCACGTTCTTCTTTTGGTAAGTTCTTAACCACATCACGGTCAATTTTTTCATTGCGTTCAAAATCTGACATTCGAATCACCTTTTTATCTTTGTATGCGTTATAGCGTTCCTATATTCATAAATCGCTATGAATAGGCTTAATCTACGCTGCTACAATGTAGGCTTATAGCCTATTCAGAATGCATTTCAGTTACAGCGCATGTCAGACGTAAATTTATGTGTGATATATCAGCCTGATGTTGATTTTAAGTGTTTGATGTTGCGGTTCAGTGTGAAATACGTACTTTAGGTAAGCTTATAAGTACTTTTTTTGATAATAACGGTTCGCATACCAACCATAGGCAACATGAAAAACTGCACCATGAATCGCAATCAAACACAGCATCACCACCGCAGCCAGTGCTAGTCCTGCTTTATCTGCAGCTTTTAAAATGGCTTCTGCATTCGGATTCATCAGCACCAAGAAAAACACAAAGAAGCTACCAATAATAATTGCCACCGCACTTGAGCCCCAAACCAGTTGAATTTTTTCATCACTGCTCGGTAAGCGTTGTTCTTTTTTGACAAAATGTCCTGCGCTAATGAATGCTGCGGCAATTAATGCAGGGAGCAAGGTCAAGCCACCTAAGTTCAGACCAAAAATCAATACGGTAATGAGTAAGACCAGCGTAATACTGTAAACCGCAGCAAAAAATAATAAATATGGTTTCATGTCTGATTTTCCCCAAAAAATTGATTCAATTGCGCAGCAACACAAGCATTAGTCACGCATTTTACGGCGATGCCTACGGTATAAAATAATTGCGATGACTAAGAGCACCAAGCCTATAATGACATGGCTGACCTGACTGAAAATTTGCTGCATCAATTGTTGGTTTTCACCAAAATAATAACCCACGCAAGCTAAAAAAGTGGTCCAAATAATTGTGCCTAAACCACTATAAAACATAAATTTCCAAAATGGCATGTGGCTCATGCCTGCAGGAATACTGATGAGAGAACGAATAGCGGGAATCATGCGCCCAAAAAATACAATCCGATGTCCATATTGTTCAAACCAATGCAGGGAGTTTCGGACGTCTTGTTCTTTAATCCATAGATATTTACCGTAGCGATTGACCCAGTGGTAAATACTTTCATGTTTGCAGCGATAACCTACCCAATATAACACTGCCGCTGCGAACAACGAGCCGATACAGCCTGCAATGATGACACCCAATAGCAGTAATTGCCCTTGCGATGCAGAATAGCCTGCAGAGGGCATAATAATTTCAGAAGGAACGGGTGGAAAAACATTATCCAGAAACATTAACAGGGCAATACCAAGGTAGCCCAGTTGTTCCATAATGGAAATAATCCATTCAGTTAAGTTCATGCAAGTTGTGCTTTAGAAAAGTGCTTCTATCCTAAGCAGTATTGGACGAACAGTAAAGTCTTGCGCAATTTAGACTTAATCAAGCTCTGCATGGGTCAGGGTATAGATATATACACGTCTTAAGCTATATGCCACAAGTATAGGAATGGCACAGAGCAGGGCGTAATTCAAGAAATGCGCTTGTAGATGATAGCCAACAAATGCCGCAATAATACTGCCTAAAATTGCACCTAAAGCCACAATAAAAGTATGAGATTCATGTTCCAAACCATCTTGCATTGTTGCGCTATGCGTAGCAGTCACAGATTTTACAGGCGTAAAACGTAGTGTGTGCATTGAATTTGAAATTGTTGTTTTAGGCATAGCGTCACTCCTGATTGCGGCATATAAATTTAGGAATACATAACGATCCTTGAATTTTGGGTTATGGGAGATGTTGAGTTTGTGCTGAACATCTGCACCAATATAGCCACAGATTTTGTGGCTTATTTTGATTGAATGCTATCACCCAATCTGGGGATATTGCGCAATGCTTGGTAAACAAGCGTTGTATTTTTATGTTCTATGTAATCTTGCGTGAAGCATATATGTAGACATAAAAAATCCCCATACTGGATGAGGACTTTTTCAATATGATTAGAGTGGTCGATACAACATCAACATGGCTTTTGTTAGACCTTGTTGATGTGTATGAGCCTGTACGGATTACAGACGTTTACGTTTAGCTGCGGCAATTTGTGATTGGCGCATACGGAAACCTTCTTTTTGTTTCTCACTGGTTTTATCAATACAGTACACACAAGATACACCGTGTTCATAGCTTGGTAATTCAACTTCTTCAGGCAGTAATGGCCAACCGCAAGCATGACATTTGGTGTTTTGACCTTCTTGCATACCATGTGTCACCGCAGTACGGCCATCAAATACGAAACATTCACCTTCCCATAAGCTTTCATCTGCTGGTGTTTCTTCTAAGTATTTAAGTACGCCACCTTTTAAGTGATAAACCTCGGTAAAACCTTCTTGCAACAATAAAGAGGTCGATTTCTCACAACGAATCCCGCCTGTGCAGAACATCGCAATTTTTTTATCTTTATGCTGTTCTAGGTTTTGTTTCACATATTCTGGAAATTCACGGAACGTTTCAGTTTTCGGGTCAATTGCGCCCTTAAACGTTCCTGCTTTGTATTCATAGTCATTACGGGTATCAATCAGAATGACATCGTCACGGGCAATCAGTTCATTCCATTCTTTCGGGTCTAGGTAGTGACCGACTAAATCACGTGGTTTTACTTCTACACCCAAAGTCACAATTTCTTTTTTCAGCTTGATTTTCATTTTACGGAATGGCTTTTCAGAGCTATGTGACTCTTTGTATTCCATTGCGGTAAAGCCTTCATCCAACAGAAATTGGTGAACTTGATCAATCGCGGCACGATCACCCGCTACAGTTCCATTAATGCCTTCACCTGCCACAATGAGAGTACCGCAAAGGTTGATTGAATTTACCAAATCTAATAAGCGTTGTTGAAGATCGGCAGGATCTGCAACTTCTTTGAATTGATAAAGTGCGGCAACAACCCAAGTCGTGGTCGCTGGCTGTTCTACAGGTGCAAGCTGTTCTACAGTAGCGTTCATGGAGTACTCCAATAGATGAAAGACAAAAATTTAAGGCGCATATTCTAACCTGCTTTGTGTGAATATGC
The DNA here is from genome assembly GCF_013420455.1 of Acinetobacter sp. YH01004. NCBI lineage: Bacteria > Pseudomonadati > Pseudomonadota > Gammaproteobacteria > Moraxellales > Moraxellaceae > Acinetobacter > Acinetobacter sp. YH01004. Next base: position 419,334 of record NZ_VOXZ01000002.1, on the reverse strand, counting down.
GAGAAAACCGAGTGCGGTACATGGTTTTTAAAGCACGACACAACATTTTAAAAATGTAGCAGAACGGGGTATGATGCCACTCGTTTCAAAGAAGAATGTTGTGTTCATGTTGATGCGCCAACAGGTGTTGTTAAATATTGGAGTGTTGTGTTGAGTAAGGATCGTCAAATTGCCACTTTAACCCCGTGTGCAGGTCGTTGTTCTACGGTGTTTGGTGATGCTGTCTGTCGAGGTTGCCGTCGCTTTAACCATGAAGTGATTCGATGGAACAGCTATACGCCTGAACAACACACTGCCGTTTGGCGTCGTTTAGATGCACAGCTCGATCAGATTTTAGTGCCTATGTTGCCGTTTGCCGACCTGCGTCATGTTGAGGGGTTTATCCGCTCTAAGCGTGTGCGTTTACGAGATGATGCTTCAAAAGGGCGTAAGCTGTACCATGCACTGAAAATTTGTGAAAAAAATCGACATTTTACCGATGAGAGCGGCTTGGGCATTCACTACAAAGAAGTGCGACCTTTGTGGCAGGAGTTTGAACGTCGCGTGTTGGCGCTTGCAACCGCAAGTTATGATTTTGCATTTTTAAGGGCTGATGGTATTAGCCATAGTCTGTTGCATAAACTGCAAGAAAGTTAATTGCTCATTCAAAAGCAATTCATGCTGTTGTCATAAAATGCCCCTAAATTTGGATATAAAAAAACTCGCAAAAATTGCGAGTTTTTTATTGCATACAGCAGGGGAATTACGCCACTTGTACTGGAATACAATTTGCTGTGTGACTGACTGTGTTGTCTGGGTTTGCATAAACCAAACGCGGTTGATGTGCATTGGCTTCTGCTTCAGTGAAATCACCAAAGGTTGCAATGATAATAATATCGCCTACATCGGCTTGATGTGCTGCGCCACCATTGACAGAAATGATCCCTGAATTGTCTTCACCACGAATGGCATAAGTCGTGAAGCGCTTACCATTGGTCACGTTCCATACGTGGATTTCTTCATATTCACGAATGCCAGCCAAATCCATAAGCGTTCCGTCAATTGCACAAGAACCTTCATAGTGAAGTTCTGCATGAGTTACAAAAGCACGGTGGATTTTGCATTTTAATAAACGAGATAGCATGGTGAGCGTCTCCTTAGTGGACCTAAGATTTTATCTTATGGTGAATTCAATCACTGCTTGACTGCGGTCAGTACTGAGCAGAAAGCGCATTTTGCTCTCAAAATAGCGACAAGGCAAGTGTGATTGTTCAACAATTGTAGATTTATTAGTTCGGTTTATAGGCATTGATTTGATTCATGGCTTGTTGTACGTCGCCATTGACCAGTAATTTGATGCGACCCAAGGCATGTGCAAGAGCATCGTCCATAAGGGTTTGTTCGCTACTTGATGCTTTGCTGAGTACATGGCCTGATACGCGTTCTTTTGAACCCGGGTGCCCAATACCAATGCGTAAACGATGAAAATTTGGACCTGTATGCGGTACGATGTCACGCAAACCGTTATGACCACCATGACCACCACCTGTTTTTAGGCGGATGATCCCTGGGTTCATGTCCAGTTCATCATGAGCAATCAGCATAGCTTCAGGCGCAATTTGATAGAATTTGGCGAAGGGAACAACACTTTGACCAGAACGATTCATAAAGGTTGTGGGTAATAACAGACGAACGTCTTGACCTTCGATATTACCGCGACCGCTGATCCCGTGAAATTTAGGATCGGCTTTTAACGTAATGCCATATTGATCTGCAAGCTGTTCTACAAACCAGAAACCTGCATTATGGCGGGTTTGGGCATACTCTTTACCAGGGTTGCCCAAACCAACAATCAGTGAAATATTAGCCACTAATTACACCGTAAACACTTATGCGCGTTTGAAGTCAGCGTGCATAGGTGTGTTTTTAGCAGGGTGACGTTGTAAAGCTTGGATTTTAACGCTTTCAACTTTGTCGCCTACTTTGATTTCTACAACTTCTTCAAAGAAAGCGTTGCTTTCTAAAGCTTTTACAAGCTCACGAAGTTCTAAAGTAACAGCTACTGGCTCAGCGTCGCCACCATAAATGATAGCTGGAACTAATGCAGCGTGACGAAGGCGGCGGCTCGCACCTTTCCCTTGGTTAGCTGCTTCACGCGCTTGAGCGTTTAATACGAAGTTTGCCATGATAGACATCCTTATTTTGAGTTTAAATAAACTAGATCTGCGACCAATCTAGTGATAGAAAACCCTGCCAATTGGCAGGGCTTTGAAAATTCAGCGCTCTATTATAGATAAGAATCGAACATTGCGCTAATAGATTCTTCGTTGTTAATACGACGAATTGTTTCTGCAACCATACTCGCAACAGACACTTGACGGATTTTGCCAAGCGCTTGCGCTTCTTCTGAAAGAGGAATAGTGTCAGTTACAACCAATTCATCAATTACAGAATTTTTAAGGTTTTCAATTGCTTTGCCTGAAAGTACAGGGTGGGTTGCATAAGCAACAACACGACGTGCACCAAAAGTTTTCAGTGCATCAGCGGCTTTGCATAATGTGCCCGCAGTATCTACCATGTCATCTACAATGACACAGTCACGATCTTTTACATCACCAATCAAATGCATCACTTGTGATTCATTCGCTTTTTGACGACGTTTATCGATAATTGCAAGATCGATATCACCCATTTGTTTTGCAACAGCGCGTGCACGAACCACACCACCAACGTCTGGTGAAACCACCATTAGGTTGTCGTGTGACTGTTGACGCAGGTCAGCCAATAGCGCAGGCGTACCATAAATGTTGTCTACAGGGATGTCGAAGAAACCTTGAATTTGGTCTGCGTGCAAGTCAATCATCACCACACGGTCAATACCCACAGTCGTTAGCATATCTGCAACCACTTTAGCGGTAATTGGAACACGTGTAGAACGAGGACGACGGTCTTGGCGGGCATAACCGAAGTAAGGAATAACGGCAGTAATACGACCTGCACTTGCACGACGCAACGCGTCAGCCATCACCAAGATTTCCATGAGGTTGTCATTGGTTGGCGCACAAGTAGGTTGTACGATAAATACGTCTTTACCACGGACATTCTCGGTAATCTCTACAGCGATCTCACCATCAGAGAAGGTAGAAACTGATGCAGCACCTAAAGGAATGTGCAAGTGGCTTACGACTTTTTGAGCGAATTGTGGATGCGCGGTTCCACTAAAAACGACAAGATTGGGCATGAAGCACCCTTGGCGGTTGGTGTATGTAAGAATAGATGGCAGGGGTAGCTGGATTCGAACCAACGGATGCCGATATCAAAAACCGGTGCCTTACCACTTGGCGATACCCCTAATGCGGCAGAACTTTAATATTTTTACTGCGTTCTGTCAAGGTAAATTAACAGGATAGCGGTAATATTGGGGGTTCTGTCTAATGCGAGAAAATGGCAGGGGTAGCTGGATTCGAACCAACGGATGCCGATATCAAAAACCGGTGCCTTACCACTTGGCGATACCCCTAGATTTGATCACTGTAAGATGGCAGGGGTAGCTGGATTCGAACCAACGGATGCCGATATCAAAAACCGGTGCCTTACCACTTGGCGATACCCCTAATACAGTAATCTACAGGTGAAAGAGATGGCAGGGGTAGCTGGATTCGAACCAACGGATGCCGATATCAAAAACCGGTGCCTTACCACTTGGCGATACCCCTATTGTACTGTGAAATGTCGTAATGGAGATTCATCTAAGCTGTTCACAACGTACGCAGTACATGGTGAGTGTGCCAAAATGTCGTCTACATTCATTTCTGCAGTCACTTCAGTAAAGACACAAGCACCTGTACCTGTAAGCTTTGCTTGACCAAATTGGTCTAAATAACGCATTGCTTCATCAACTTCGGGGTATAAATTTCGTGCCACAGGCTCAAAATTATTTCCAAAGTCAGATGGCTTTATCTGATAGCCGCAGAATTTAGTGGGCTTCGTGTTTCTTGTCAATGTTTTTTGTGAAAAAAGTAGTTGAGTGCTGATAAAACAGTCAGGTTTTAACACAATATATTGTTTTGGGGCTAAGTCTATGAATGTTAACTGTTCACCAATGCCTTCTGCCCATGCATTACGACCATGCACAAAGATCGGTACATCTGCTCCGAGCTGTAAACCAAGTTCAGCTAGTTTTTGAGTATCCAAGCCACATTGCCAAAGTTGATTGACTACAATTAAGGTGGTTGCGGCATTGGATGAACCTCCGCCAAGCCCTGCACCCATAGGGATGTGCTTCTCAATTTTAATATTTAAACCTGTGGCTTGTTTCGCGTAGGGTTTTAAAATTTGCGTGGCTTTGTAAATCAGGTTTTGCTCTAAATTGACACTGTTTAAACCCTGAATTTGAATGCTTTGAGTATCATTGACTTCAAATTCTAGCCAGTCGTATAAATCAATCAGTTGAAAAATAGTCTGCAATTCATGGTAGCCGTTGTCACGACGCCCAGTAATGTGCAAAAACAGATTTAATTTGGCAGGTGAGGGTACACGAATCATGGCGAAACTTGGCAAGTGATTAACGATTTTGGATGAGCATTGTAATACGGTTTTCTTGCCCTGATTCAAGTGCTTGTTTCAAAATCAGACGGTTTGGCAAACTGGCACTGTCGTTATAGCTCAAATCGACCGTCCAACCATCTTCAATAAATTGAGTCGGGCGCTGTTGGGGGTCTTTTTGAATTTGGGCATTGACCGTTGCAGGTCGGGCTTGTACCCAATCGACCAAGTGGGTGATGGGCGCTTGCCAACCTGTGGCTTGTTCTAACAGTTCTTCAGGACTTTCGGCATAAATTATCCCTGTTTTGGCACTGTTGAGGGTGACTTGTCCTGGTTGTCCGCTAATTTGCGTTTTACCAACGCCCAAAATGCCGCTCAGTTCAATATCAAACTGCTGTTGCTGCTGTACCCAAGTAAAAAAGGCACTGCCAGATTGCTGCGGAGTGCGCACACCAATTTTGCCTTGTAGGTTAAACTGATTTTCGGCTTCAACTTGCTGTGAAACATGGGCAGGAGATTGCACAAAAGGCTGACAACCTGTCAGCACAAGGCTACTGGTGGCAAAAAGGGTTAATCCTAATTTTGAAAATAAACGCATGAATCTTTTAACTCTTTTTAACTGGCTGCGCTAACAATAGCGAATTTAATTGTTGCAATTGCGGATCATTCGGATGATTTTGTTGTAATTGTTGTAACACTTGGCTGAATTTTTGAATATCTCCTTGCATATACAACGATTTTGCATAACGTGAGCCAATCGCGGCACTATGACTCAGCGCGTAGGCTTTTTCCAAAGCCTGTGCCGAAGCAGTGTAGTCATTTTGCAAATAGCTGACATAACCTAAAGTATCTAAAATAGAGGCCTGTTCAGGTGCAAACTCAAGTGCTTGCTCTACATAGCGACGCGCTTCATCCAAACGACGATTTTGCAGTGCAAGAGTATAGGCGTAGGCATTTAAATAGGTTGGGCTGTTCGGCTCAATTTCCAGTAACTTGGTGAGCAGTTGATCCAGTTTGTCTTTTTCCTGATGTGCATCCAATAGTAAGACTTCTGAATAGATCAGGTCAGGATCATCGGGCAGGTTTTTGATGGCTTCATCTAACAAACGCAGTGCTGCTTTTTTATTATCCATACGTTTTAAAATATCGGCCTGTGCCTGATATAAAAAACTGGCGTGCTGCGGATAGTTGACCCGTTCCTGCGTTAAAAAGCGCAGGGCATCGTTCAGTTTATCTTGCTGGGCAAAAATACTGATCATGTTGCGACGTGAAACCGTATAAAGGCTACCATCGACCAAACGATAATAGGCTTTGGCTGTTTCAAAGTGCTGTTTACGTTCGGCATTGACTGCCAAATAGAAATAGGCTTCGTTTTGATATTGGGCTGAATAGCGCAACTCTACTAAATATTTTTCGGCTTTTTCGTATTGTTTCAAGTCAATACTGGTCAAACCTGCAATAAATAAGGCTTCATCTTCCGTAGGCCATTTTTTTAAAATAGCTTCTAGCTTTGTTAGCGCCAAAGTTGCTTCATTTTTTTTGACCAAATATTTGGCTTCGGCTAAACGGACTTCAAAATTATTTTTGTGTTTACAGCTGGATTTTGCATACCAAGCTGCCGTTTCTTCTTCATTGCCAAGTACGCTCAACAAATTGGCTTTCATTAAAATATAGCCAGTGACTTTCGGGCGTTTGCGCAACGCTCTGTTAATGGTGTCGAGCGCGGCTTGATATTGTCCATTTTGCGCTTTTAAACCTGCAATCAATACCAAAATAGATGGATTGTCTTTGGCTTTGCTGGTGCGCAGGGCTTGAATCAGAAATTCACGGTCTTCTACAGATTCAGGGGAAATTCCCGCCAAAATTTGTTCTAAGTCAGCCGTGGCATCAATATTTAGAATTTTATCTAAGGTTTCTGCAGCCAAGTCATATTCATGCGCTTTGAGTGCAATGTGCGCCAAATAAAACAGTGCAGGGACATCGGATGGTTCTTGTACCACCCAATGTGTTGCAATATCTAATGCGGCACGTAGGTCATTTTGTTCAATGGCAATATTCAGGGCGCGTTGTTTAATGGAAGTCGAATTGTTCTTAATTGCCAAGACCGTGTAGTTGTGTAATGCAGTTGGAATATCGCCATAAGCCAAGGCAAATTCTGCCACCATGGTTTGTTTTACCGCATTATAATTTGAATTTGCATGATAAATTTCTTCAGATGCTCTAAGATGAGCAACTGAAGCCATGCTACCGACCAGTAAGAATGTGGTAGAATATTGCTTAATTGTCGCGCCGTATGGTCGGCTATTTGTTTGACGCAATTTTTCTTGATCCAAGTAATGCTTTTTATGACACCGTTATTGCACAATAGCATAAATTTAGCGAAATGATGATCTGATATGTCTTTCTTTGCATTGGGTGTCAACCATCAAACCGCCTCTGTAGAGTTGCGCGAGCAAATTGCATTTAACCCAGAAAAGTTAAGTGCCTTACTTGCTGAGCAAAGCCAACATCCCGAACTGAATGATTTGGTGGTGGTGTCTACCTGCAACCGTACCGAAGTCTACGCCATGTCTGAACATCCAGAACAGGTGTTGGATTGGCTTGCACACGTCAATGGTATTGATGCGAAGCAATTGAGTCGTCATGTTTATCGTTATGAAAATGCACAGGCGGTGTCGCATTTAATGCGCGTAGCCAGTGGGCTAGATTCACTCATGTTGGGTGAGCCGCAAATTTTAGGTCAGGTCAAAACTGCGCTGTCTTTAGCCAAAGACTCACATACGGTTTCGCAACAACTCAACCGAATTTTTGAATATGCGTTTTATGCTGCCAAACGGGTACGTTCAGAAACTGCCGTAGGCAGCCATGCCGTGTCTATGGGTTATGCGGTTGCGCAACTGGCGTTACAAGTATTTAGCCATCCTGAAAAACTAACCGTGATGGTGGTGGCAGCAGGCGAAATGAATAGCCTTGTAGCGAAGCATTTAGCTGAGATGGGCGTCGCTAAAATTTTAATTTGTAACCGTACCCGCGCCCGCGCCGAAACTTTGGCACAAGAAATTGCGCATCGGGTTGAAGTTGAAATTATTGAATTTGATCAGTTAGCAGCCAATTTACACCGCGCTGATGTAATTTCAAGCTGTACGGGTAGTTTGCATCAGGTGATTGCTTATCCTGAAGTGAAAGCAGCGTTAAAGAAACGTCGCTATCAGCAAATGTTGTTGGTCGATTTGGCCGTACCACGTGATATTGATCCTAAAATTGAAAATTTGGATGGCGTGTATTTGTACGGGGTCGATGACCTGCAAAGCGTGATTGATGAAAACTTGGCGCAGCGTCGTCAGGCGGCTGTGGAAGCAGAGCTAATGGTCAATCAGCTTGTGACTGAGTTGGTGACCCATCAAAAAGTTCAGCAAGCAGGTGCGACCATTCATGCTTACCGTGAACATGGCGAAAGCTTGCGTCAGGAAGAATTAAATTTGGCGATGGCGCGTATTGCCAAAGGTGAAGATGCTGCACAAGTTATGCAAGAATTTTCCTATCGTTTAACCCAAAAACTGCTGCATCCAACTTCTATTTTATTGCGTGAAGCAGCCAAAGGTGATGAGCCTGAATGTTTTGAGTTTATGCAGGAAAATTTAGCAGCGACTGCCAAACATCGTCGCAAATAAGCAAGATTAACGTGATTCACAAAAAAGATTTTTGATGATACAAACTTAATCTAATCAGATCGCTTATTCCTCTAACAAGGTCAGCGATCTTTTTTTATCAATTTCATAAATTTGATGTTTCAAGCGCTTCATTTCTTCAATGCTGCTGAATTTTTTGGAGCGAATTTTTTGCTGTAAGCAGTCGTATTGCAATTTGGTTGAAAAATCCTGCGCCAACTTATCAACATGCTCAGGAGAAGTTGTGTAATCACTGACATTGGCTTGTTGTAAAATGCGCTGTAATTCATAGTGATACGCTGAGCATGCACCCAAAATATAATATTTGGCTTGTTCAGGATCATCGGGTAGATCATCAAAAATAGTATTTAAAATATTTAAGATTTGGTGTAGCAGATGATCATTTGGAATCAGCGCACGTAACGGTTCAAAGTGAATATACAAATACGGGTGATTGATTAGAATCGCAATCACATATTCTTCGGCATCGACTTTGGTGCTAAAACTCAAAGATGCATCGTTATTGGTCTGTGCCTGCCATTTACGGTTAAAGCCTAACTTTTCACGGAAAAACTGTTGCAGCAAATAGCGATAAGAACCCGTTTTGGGCAAAAGTTCGGTCAACTGCCGCAGTTCACCCATGACCTGACTTTTGCCTTCAGGGGTACTGATATTATGGTTTTGGGTGAGATGCGCAAAGACAAAATCTGATAGCAAAGGTGCTTGATCTAATAAACGTCGGAAATTTTCGATGCCTTCACGACGAATAAGTGAGTCAGGGTCGTGCTCATTGGGCAAAACAAAGAACTTCAGTTCACGTCCATCATTGAGCAAAGGTAGTGCAATTTCTAGTGTGCGACGTGCGGCTTTTTGACCTGCGGCATCGCCATCAAACGCGATGGTAATGCGGTTGTTTTGGCGGAACAGAATGTTTAAATGATCGGTATTACTGGCTGTACCGAGTGTCGCTACAGCACCATGAACGCCGTATTGCTGCAAGGCAATCACATCCATATAGCCTTCGACCATTAAATAATCTTGGGCTTTTTGTTTGCGTCCTTCATATAAACCATAGAGCAATTGGTTTTTATGAAACACTTCTGAGTCGGGCGAGTTGATGTATTTGGGTTTGATTTCATCATTAAGTGCGCGACCACCAAAGCCGACCACACGTCCTTTGCTGTCACGGATTGGAAAAATCACCCGATCACGTAATAAATCGAAGTCACGTCCCTTGTCACTGGTACGAATTAAGCCTAGCAGTTTTAAACCTGCAATGTCTTGCGGAAAGGCTTTTTCTAAATGCTGCCAATCTTCGGGTGCGTAACCCAAGCGCCAAAACTGCAAGGTTTGTGCGGTTAAACCACGTTTTTGAAAATACTGTTGCGCGGCAGGGCTGTGCGGCAATTGCTGCTCATAATATTGCGCTATATTTTCTAGCAAGTCGTATAAGTTGCCTTCTTGTGCAGGTGTGTCCTGCATGGTGTCCCATTGCTCAAAACCTGCAAACGGGTCGGCATTGTTTTGAAATTCCGAGTTCTGAAATTCCGAGTTTGCGTATTCAGCACTTTGAAACTCGGCAAAAGGATCAAAGTCGATGCCCGAAGCTTCAAAAGTATGTTCGCTTGATGTGGTTTGAGCTGCAGAAGTTTCATTCTGGTCTTTTGCTGTTGGTTTGGGTTGAGCTATCGGTGTTGGCTTTTTGGCTTCACGTTTATAAGAGAGTTTTTTATTGTCGTGCTGATCTTTTGGGAGTTCGATGCCTGTTTGACTGGCCAAGTCTTTCATGACATCTACAAAATTGCGGTTATCAATATCCATTAAAAAACGGATGGCGTTACCATTTGCCTGACAGCCAAAGCAATGATAATACTGCTTGTCACGGTAAACGTGAAAAGACGGGGTTTTTTCCTGATGGAACGGGCAGCAGCCCGAATAGGTACGACCAGTTTTTTTTAATTTCACGCGCTGACTAATCAGATCGACAATATCAGTGCGATCTAAAATTTGATCAATCGTGTGCTGTGGAATGGCCATACGGTTTTGTCTGTTATCTCTTGGTAGTGAAAGGTTCGCCGAACAGGTTGAATACATCAGACTGTGCTGATTGACTCAATGAGTATTCTCTTTTGTATCTTTTTCTAGGACAGGAAACAAGCCCATAAAAGAACAAAGGGCAAGTATCATAACTTGCCCTTTGCATTTTTCAAAACTGAAAAATCAGTCGGAATGGTTTTATTCAGTGCTGTCGTTTTGAGATTTTGGACGATCGAGCAAGCCAAAACTCAAACGGTTGGTGAGGCTGCGTGATGGCTCTGCTTGTGCTTTAGTATCTGACTGTTGTGTTTCAGTGCTGCTTTGCGCTTCACGTCCGAAAATACCCAAAGTTGCACGGTTAATCCAGCTTGCGTCATGACGGGCAGCACGTAAATTCACGCTACCATCTGCTTTAACCAAATTTGGATAGTTCAGTTTCAACACATCAATATATTGCTGAGCTGTGGCTTGATCGCCCAGTTTGCCATAACCATAAGCCACCGTTGCCAATGCTTCTGGAATTTGTGGAGTTTGCGGATAATGCTCAACTACCCACAATGAACGCTCTACTGCAGCCACCCATGCTTTACGTTTAATGTTATAACGTGCTGCATTCATTTCGGCTTCTGCCAGTTCCTGACCAATAAACTGCATACGCTGTGCAGCATCTACCGCATAAGTGCTCGATGGATAGCGACGGATAAAATCGACAAAGTTTTGATACGCTAGTTTTAAATAGCTGACATCACGGTGCGCTTGCTTGAGCGAGGTATAACGCAACAAACCATCATAGTTTTGTTCCATATTCGCTACGCCACGTACATAGTAGGCATAATCGGCTTTAGGATGCTGCGGGTTCATGCGGATAAAACGATCTGCAACAGCAATTGCGCCTTCATAATCTTTTTGCTGGAATTTTGCATACAACAATTCAAGCTGCGCTTGCTGCGCATAATCACCCGTTGGATAATAGGTTTCTAAAGCTTCAAGATGCTTAACGGCATCGGTGTATTGACCACGATCCAGTGCTTTTTCTGCTTTTTCAATATAAACCTGTTCGCTAGATTGCGGACCAGTATCGACCACTTCTTTTTTTGGATTGCTGCTACAGCCCACAATTGCAGACGCAACGCCGAGTGAAAGAGCAAGCATTGTTATTTTATAACGTGGTAGCGACATAAAAATTCCTCTGTTAATACGGGCAATGAGCTACAATTGCGCTATTAAACCACTTTTGTCTGAATGAGCAAATGAGTCAAGCACAATCTACCCATTCCAATTTACCTGAAACTGAGTTCAATTTACTTGAAGATGCTGAGGATGCAGATAACCATACTTCAGACTCAACTGCAACACGTTTATCGTTGCAATTTCAATTGGATGACAGCCACTTAGGACTACGCATCGACCAAGTTGCAGCCATCATTTGGAGTGAATTTTCACGTGAAAAGCTAAAACAGTGGCTCAAAGACGGTCATTTGTTGGTAAATGGTAACACGGTCAAACCTAAATATAAGTGTGAAGGTGATGAGCTTCTTACCCTAGAAGTCGAGCTTGAAGCGCAAACCCGCAGCCTGCCTGAAGATATTCCACTGGATATTATTTATGAAGATGATGACATCATGGTGATTAATAAACCTGTGGGCATGGTGGTGCATCCGGGGGCGGGAAATAGCTCTGGAACTCTGGTAAATGCCTTGCTGCATCATTATCCAAAATCGGCAGAGTTAACTCGTGCAGGTTTGGTGCATCGTATTGATAAAGATACTTCGGGTTTGCTGGTGGTTGCCAAAAATCTGGAAGCACAGTTTGCCTTGACCAAGCAACTGGCGAAAAAGTCAGTTTATCGTTTATACGACTTGGTGGTGTACGGCAACATGATTGCGGGAGGCACTGTCGATGAGCCGATTAAACGCCATCCTGTAGATCGAGTGAAAATGGCTGTTTTGCCGGGCGGCAAAGACGCCGTCACACATTACAATGTTAAAGAACGCTTTCAGCATTTCACTCGTGTTCAGGCGCGTTTGGAAACTGGACGTACTCATCAAATTCGTGTGCATCTAAGTTATATTGGTTATGGTTTGGTTGGCGATCCTGTTTATACGCCACGTGTACGTGTGCCAGCAGGCGCATCGGCATTATTAAACGATACCTTGCGTAACTTTAAACGTCAGGCCTTACATGCCGTCAAACTCGGTTTGGTGCATCCACGTACTCAAGAAGAAATGATGTTTGAAGCGCCGTGGCCTGAAGACTTTAAACAATTGGTAGACGTGTTACGCAGTGAAAATGCTGCCTATTAATTGTTGCATAGACAGCATTAACAAGATCAACTCAGATACGGCAATGCCAGAAAACGACTAAGGATAGATTTATGCAATTTGTTCAAGGATTACCTGCAGGTGTGTATGTTGGGCAAACCCGCATACAACATGTGCAAGCTTTAGCGACAGACTGTGCCGATGTATCTGGTTTTAATCTGGCGCTGCATGTGCAGGATGATGCATGGCGTGTGCAGCAGCATCGTATGAGTTTACTGGCAGAGTTTGCTGAATATGGGGTCGATAAAATGACGTGGATGACGCAAACACATAGCGTGTTGTGTCAGACCATTAATGAGCAAATCACTTGTGAAGCTTTAGAAGGCGATGGTTTGGTCACTCAGCGTAAAGCGCATGCTTTAATGATGATGACCGCAGACTGTTTACCTGTGGTTTTGGGCAATGCCGAAGGCACTGAGGTTGCGAATCTGCATGCAGGCTGGCGTGGTCTTGCCAACGGTATTATCGAAAACACCATCGTCGAAATGCAAAGTGCTCCAACATGGGCGTGGTTGGGTGCGGCTATTAGTCAGCCGTGTTTTGAAGTTGGGGCTGAGGTGAAACAGGCATTTTGCGATAAATATCCTGAATTAGACACGGCTTTTATTGCAGGGCAGCAGCAAGGTAAATATCTTGCTGACTTGTATGCGATCGCGCGTTTTATTTTGCAGCAACATGGTGTTACAACGGTCTTGGGCGGTGATCAGTGCTCGTATCAACAAGCCGATGATTACTATTCTTACCGCCGTCAAGCACGTACAGGACGTATGGCAACATTCGTGTTTATGCAGGCTTAGTGTTAAACTTGACTTAATTATTTGGTTTTAAACATTCTCATGTTAGTGACTCATTCAACATCTTCTTGCGCTGCTATTCGTGTGGCGGTGGTTTATCACAGTCCTTATGGTCATACTGCTAAGGTGGCACAGCATATTGCACAAGGTGCTGCGCAAATGGATGCTCAGGTGACTTTGATGGATGTGGCTGAAATTGAATGGGATAGCCTAGATCAAGCCGATATTATCATTATGGGCTGTCCAACTTATATGGGCAGCATTACTTCGGCTTTAAAACAGTTTATGGAGCAATCGTCTAAGCGTTGGTTGGCCAGAACTTGGCAGGGCAAACTGGCGGCAGGTTTTACCAATGGCGGTGGTTTAAGTGGCGATAAACTGGCGGTGCTGCAACAAATTAATTTATTTGCGATGCAGCATGGCATGTTGTGGTCAGGTTTACCGTTTATGCCGACAGGGCGTAGTCCACACGATATTAACCGCATGTCGAGCTTTTTGGGTTTAATGACGCAGTCTGATAATGCCAGTGTTGAAGTTACGCCACCCGAAGGTGATTTGGAAACTGCAGTCAAATTTGGTAAATATTTGGTGGAATTAAAACTTAAAGACTAAGCATTTTTAGTTTTAAAACTTCCATAAAAAATGCTCGATGTTGATCTCGAGCATTTTTTATGGGCGGAATGTGCAAAATTATTTGTGCATCAAACGTGCTTTATCACGCTGCCAATCGCGGTCTTTTTCAGAAGCGCGTTTATCGTGCAATTGTTTACCTTTCACCAAAGCAATTTCAAGCTTCGCTAAAGGGCCTTTCCAATAACATGCTAAAGGTACGCAAGAATAACCTTTTTGATTGACTGCACCCATCAACTTTTCAATTTCACGTCGTGAAAGTAAGAGTTTGCGGGTACGGGTCGCTTCAGGCACTACATGCGTTGAAGCCGACAAGAGTGGTTGAATTTGTGCACCAAATAAAAAGGCTTCATTGTCACGAAACAGGATATAACTTTCGGTAATAGTCATACGTCCTGCGCGCAAAGATTTGACTTCCCAACCTTGCAAAGAAAGTCCTGCTTCAAATTTTTCTTCAATAAAATAATCGTGGCGTGCACGTTTATTCTGTGCAATTGTTCCGCCCGTATTTTTTTTAACTACAGTTAGCTTCGCCATATTCAATTACTTCCAAACTTATGACTATTGTGCCTCAAACCAAGGCTTGCTGACAAATCAAAATCATCACAACTGTTGGCTAAACTGCTTTGATATTTCATAATTTGGTAGACTTTAGTTCACTAAAATTTTTTGTATTTGTTAAACTAACTTTGACAAAACCAACTAGAGCATAATGGATGTCTAAAACTCGCGTAATTTATCCGGGCACCTTTGACCCGATTACTAATGGTCATATTGACTTGGTGACACGTGCTGCAAAAATGTTTGATGAAGTCGTGGTCGCAATTGCCATTGGACATCATAAAAATCCAATTTTTACTTTGGAAGAACGTGTGGAATTGGCACAGGCATCTTTAAAGCATTTGCCTAATGTTGAATTTGTCGGATTTGATGGTTTATTGGTTAATTTTTTCCGTGAGCAAAATGCGACTGCAGTTTTGCGTGGTTTGCGTGCTGTTTCAGATTTTGAATACGAATTTCAGTTGGCAAATATGAACCGTCAATTAGATGCGAAATATGAAGCGGTATTTCTGACTCCTTCAGAGCAATATTCATTTATTTCTTCTACATTAGTTCGTGAAATTGCACGCTTAAAAGGTGATGTGACTAAATTTGTTGCACCTGTTGTGGTCGAAGCCTTTGAGCGTAAATTACGACAAGGTTGGTAGCGTGTCTTTATATATTACCGATGAATGTATTAACTGTGATGTCTGTGAACCTGTATGCCCAAATGAGGCAATTTATATGGGTGAGCTGATTTATGAGATTAATCCAGCATTATGTACTGAATGTGTAGGACATCACGAGCAGCCGCAGTGTCAGTTATTTTGCCCAGTCGATTGTATTCCGCTCGATCCAGAGCATGTAGAAACACAGGAACAATTGCTGGAAAAATATAAAAAACTGATTGCTCAAAAAAGCGCAAGCAATTAACTTATAATTTTGCTAAGATGTGCCTTCGAAGTGAACCAGACGATCGCTGCTGTGGAGGTCTCCGTGACTGAAACAGGGGAGGAAAGTCCGGGCTTCATAGGGCAGGGTGCCAGGTAACGCCTGGGCGGCGTGAGCCGACGGAAAGTGCAGCAGAGAGTAGACCGCCTTCGTATGGTTTCTTTTTCGGAAGAAATTGAAGGTAAGGGTGAAAGGGTGCGGTAAGAGCGCACCGCATGGCTGGTAACAGTTCATGGCATGGTAAACCCCACCAGAAGCAAGACCAAATAGGAATCCTGAGGTACGGCCCGTACTGGATTCGGGTAGGTCGCTTGAGCGTATGAGTGATTGTACGCCTAGAGGAATGATCGTTCTCGACAGAACCCGGCTTATCGGTTCACTTCACCAAATTTTAAGCAATTGATGCGTGATAAGGCTTGACGTTACCTAGATTACAGCAGATAATGCGCGCACAGTTTTTGGCTATGTAGCTCAGTTGGTTAGAGCACCGCACTCATAATGCGGGGGTCACAGGTTCAAGTCCCGTCATAGCCACCATTTTTCAGACCACGTTCACTAACGTGGTCTTTTTTTGTTTAAAATTTGTCTGTGCAATCTATTTGAGCTGTATCCAGTTGAATCTGCATTTGTAGGTTTTGAATCTGTTGCCAATTGGCTTGTTGATCAGAGTGAGCAAAAATTTTGGCATCGACCTGATTTAATTTTTTTAGCGAAATGTGTTGTGATGCACAATAACGCCCTACAGCACGCTCATAAGCCAGTTGTTGCTGCGCTGCAGCATTCAGTTGATGCGCCGTTAAAATCTTTTGCTGTCCTTTGGCATAAGCAACCAAAACACGTCGGTCTGCGATGCTATAACTCATTTTAGAATTGATAAATTGCGCAACATCACGCCGTACGCCGTTGTAATCTACAAAAACAGGTGAAACCAAAGCGCAGGAACTTAAGCCAACAACAAGGCTACTCAGTATTATAGACTTCAAGATCATGGTTGAATTTATTCTCTTTTTTCTGTGTGACTTGATATAGATTTTGCTGCAAATATTTAAGAATCTCCGTAAGAAAATAGTAATTTGATTAAAATTAAACAAATTGCACTGTTTTTGCTTAAACTGTGAGCGTTTGTAAATTAAAATACTTGACGATGCAGGGCTAAGTTTAGATAATGCGCACACAGTTTATGGCTATGTAGCTCAGTTGGTTAGAGCACCGCACTCATAATGCGGGGGTCACAGGTTCAAGTCCCGTCATAGCCACCATTTTTATAGACTAAGCTCTCAGCTTGGTCTTTTTTTATGTCAAAATTTTAGGCTACTTTTTGCAGCATTGGTTTAATGGCAGGTACAAAAAAACCAAGCCGTAGCTTGGTTTTTTATATCTTTGTTTAAGCAATGCTTTAGCGTTAAATCCCTGCTTTCCAACCATTGACGAGCGGATAGCGACGTTCACGACCAAAAGCGCGTGAACTAATACGTGGTCCTAATGCACCTTGGCGACGCTTGTACTCGTTGCGATCAACCAATTGAATGACTTTCTCGACCATCGCGCGTTCAAAGCCTTTGCTAATGATGTCTTCTTGGCTCTGATCTTCTTCAATATACGCATACAAAATCGCATCGAGCACTTCGTATGGTGGTAAAGAATCTTGGTCTTTTTGGTCAGGACGTAATTCTGCTGAAGGTGGGCGCGTGATCACACGCTCAGGAATCACAGGAGTATCGGCAATACTGTTACGGTATTTAGCCAGTTCAAACACAATGGTTTTGTACACATCTTTGAGTACCGCATAACCACCGACCATATCGCCATAAAGCGTGCAATAGCCAACTGCTAACTCAGATTTGTTACCTGTAGAAAGCACGAGGTTACCAAACTTATTCGACAGACCCATTAAGATTGTGCCGCGGGCACGGGCTTGTAGATTTTCTTCTGTGGTATCGCTAGGGCTGTTACCAAAGAAAGGATACAGCGTTTGCATAAAGCTATTTACGATCGGGTGAATTTCGGCAATACCAAAAGTCACGCCTAAAGTTTTGGCTTGCTCTGCAGCATCTTCCACACTAATTTGCGCGGTATAAGTGTACGGCATCATTACCGCTTGTACCTTATCTGCACCAATTGCATCAACCGCAATAGCAAGAGTGAGCGCTGAATCAATTCCGCCCGACAAGCCAAGAATTACACCAGGGAAGCCAGAGCGTTGCACGTAGTCACGGGTTGCGAGCACTAAACCTTGATAGATTTCTGCAAGGGTGTCTAAAGCTGGGCTAATTTCGGCAGTTTTAAAGTGCTTCTGTGCAGCGTCATATTCTGCGTAGAATAAACCTTCTTGGTAGGTTGGGGCTTGTAATGCAACATTGCCTGCTTGGTTAATCACAAAGCTCGTACCATCGAAGATTAAATCATCTTGACCGCCAACTTGGTTTACATACACCACATTGAGATGTAATTGTTTTGCCAGTTCGGTCATGGTCTGTACACGATGCTGCGGTTTACCCACTTCATAAGGCGATGCGTTCAAGACCAATGCAGTTTCTACATTCAACTGTGCCAATTGCTGCACGGTTGGCAAAGACCATAAATCTTCGCAAATCAAAACGCCAAATTTATGACCAAGGTATTCAAAAACTAAGTGTTGATGACCTTCATCAAAATAGCGTTTTTCATCAAATACAGCATAATTTGGTAAATTTTGCTTGTTGTAAATACCTAAGATGTTGCCATCTTTCATGACGGCAGCCGAGTTAAAGCGCTGACCATCTTCAGTTTCATTGACAAAGCCGAAAACTAAAACAATATCTTTAATTTCACGTAATTGTTCAAATGCTTGTTGTGTGCGTTGATTCAAGCTTGGGCGCAGTAATAAATCTTCTGCAGGGTAGCCCAAAATTGAAAGTTCAGGAAAAATAATCAAATCTGCATGTTGTTTTTTCGCTTCATTTGCTTGTTCAAGCATTTTTTGCGCGTTTGCTTCGAGATTGCCAATGTGTGGAGAGAACTGTGCAAGGGCAATTTTAAAAGATTTCATTTAAATTAAGTCCTATTCCTATAGGTGTAGAATACACGTAAGTGGCTGATGATTATTGTTATAAAAATTTCAGCGTAGTGTATTGTGGATTAAACGACTGCCGAAAGGCACAAATAAAAACCATTTATTATCTAACAGATAAAGATCTTATTTTGCAGTGCAAAAATGGAGACTTTTGCTATTTTATCTTAATTTAGAATAGATGCTAGCATCGAATACACTTTATTGTCTTGTCTGCAAGAATATCATTGAAATGTGACAGAATTTTTATGCTATTTATTTGAAAAGCATTATATTTTTAGGTTGTATGATGCATGTGTTTTTCGTGAAATAAGCATGTACCAAGATGAGTGAGCTAAGTCGAGCGGTGCGGGCTGTTTAAAATAATATTGTCTATTTTTTTAAGAAAAATATCTTTGGCAATTTCACCTTGTTGCTCAATGTTGTAAGCAAAAAAAGGTTTCGCTTCAATTAAGCGATAATGATATGGATTGTAACGCTTAAAACTCAAAAAATACGCGGTTTGCAATACCGCACCACGCAGTAAGACATTGATGTGATGTTGATGCTGTAAAATGTGCGCCATCTCATGAATAAAGATCGCTTGATAGCCACGGTGTGCTTGGCTGTAGTCGGCTAGATAATGCCGATTACGCACATGAATATAGCCACAGGGGGCCATAAAAATGTGCTGTGGCTGCCAAGGCAAATAAGGATGGTTCATGACTTTGACTTGGCTGTAGTCAATCAGATTGCCAAACACAGATTGGCACAACTGTATTTCCATTGCAGTTAGGCTTCGACATCTAAACTGATCTAGTTTGAGCAGTCGCATCAATAAGCTGAGAATGAATAAATGCAGTTGTAGCATGGAAATGAGTCGTAAGTGGCAGACATCAAAAATATAGCCTAAATCCGCAATGATCTAAATTTTATTTTACGTTTTGGTTGTGGTTTAGGACAAACCAAACAGAAATGAGTTTGGTGAGCTAAATAAAAGCAATAAAAAAACCACCCGAAGGTGGTTTTTTTGTCGTGTCGTTTTACACGCTACAACGCAGACCGAATTAACGGTTGATGTCGCGTTGAGTGTGGCCAGTGTAAAGCTGACGAGGACGACCGATTTTGTAAGGACCGCTGTGCATTTCTAACCAGTGGCTGATCCAACCAACTGTACGTGCAAGTGCGAAAATTACAGTAAACATTTCTGTTGGGATACCAATCGCTTTAAGGATGATACCTGAGTAGAAGTCTACGTTAGGGTATAAGTTACGCTTGATGAAGTATTCATCAGATAACGCAATACGCTCAAGTTCCATTGCAAGAGCGAGTTGTGGATCGTTGATACCTAAGTCGTTAAGTACTTCGTCACAAGTTTGCTTCATTACAGTTGCACGTGGGTCATGGTTTTTATAAACGCGGTGACCAAAGCCCATAAGCTTCACTTCTTTAGTCTTCACTTTTTCCATGAACTCAGCAACGTGTTCTACAGAGCCGATTTCATCAAGCATCTTAAGAACAGCTTCGTTCGCACCACCGTGAGCAGGACCCCAAAGTGCAGAAATACCTGCAGAGATACATGCGTATGGGTTAGCGCCAGTAGAACCAGCTAAACGTACAGTTGAAGTAGACGCGTTTTGTTCGTGGTCAGCGTGAAGCGTGAAAATACGATCCATTGCGCGAGCGTGAACAGGGTTTACTTTGTAATCACGGTCTGCTGGTGTAGCAAACATCATGTACAAGAAGTTTTCTGCGTAGCTTAAGTCGTTACGTGGGTAAACAAATGGTTGACCAACAGTGTACTTGTAGCTCCAAGCCGCTAAAGTAGGAATCTTCGCGATTAAACGAATCGCTGTGATTTCACGGTGGTTAACATCTTCGATGTCTAAGTTGTTGTGATAGAACGCAGATAACGCACCAACAACACCTACCATGATTGCCATAGGGTGAGCGTCACGACGGAAACCGTTATAGAAACGTTTTACTTGGTCGTGAACCATAGTGTGGTTACGAACTTTAGCGTCAAAATCAGCTTTTTGTTCTGCAGTTGGAAGCTCGCCATTTAATAATAAGTAGCAAGTTTCTAAGTAGTCAGCTTTAGTCGCTAATTGGTCAATTGGGTAACCACGGTGTAAAAGAATACCTTTGTTACCATCAATGAACGTAATTTTAGACTCGCAAGACGCTGTTGCCATAAAACCAGGATCAAAAGTAAAGTGACCTGCCGCCAACACATCCTTAACGTCAATTACATCTGGGCCTAATGTGCCGCTGTAAATTGGTAATTCAATTTCTTTTCCATCAAGCTGTAATACGGCTTTTTTGCCAGTTGCTTCAGACATTCAATAGATCTCCTGTCCTGGTGAATGTTGATCTGACTCGAAGTATCAATCTTTTAATGCGCAAGTCAGACGGATTAAAAATTAGCTCTAAGATTAGAGAGTACTGAAATTTTGTCAATTATACTTATGGATTAAGCAGACGACTGTTTATAGAAAAAGTCGAAAAAATTCCAGTAAAAAAATCAATAAAATCACAGCACAGCCGCCGTATCATAAGTCAAAATTTGTCGGATGTGCAGAAAAAAATCATCAATACGGATTAATTGTAAGCAATTTTAAATGCTGGTTTTGGTGTGCTATTTCTTTGGCAGGATTCAGTCCAATACTTAAATTTATCTAATTCTCATAACTTACACGTTTTTATATACACGGTAGGGTAGTCAGATTAGTTGGAATAGGCAGTGAGTCTGGTATTTAAATTCGATATTGATTGATCAAAAAATGACTGATTAAACTCCTGAAAATAGCCATAACCCATCATATTTTGATTAAGAAATGACGAAATCTTTGTGAATAAAGCGCGGTTATTTATCCATACAGATACAAAAAATACTGGATAAGTCATTCATTCGCATGATGATTATCATTTTTAATATTTATTTAGGTGTGGTGTTTAAAGTAAATATAAGTTGTATAAATAGATTGAGGTATGTGCCGACATTAAAGTTTAATCCATGATCAGGTGTACCTTGACCAAAGCAAAGTGATGGGCTGTCTGGATCTAAGAGTCTTGTGTTGTGGTTGTAAATTGCTGCAAACAGTGGAGTACACACATATATAGTGCTGCTACTTATATATAAGTATGTGAAAACCCGAAGAACATCTGAAAAACAAAGTACAAATTTATCTTTAGTCTAAATATTCTAAAGCCACTGATTGTGTCATCAAGAGTTTTCACTTTAATAATTTATTTAAAAACATAGATTTATGTTTGATTGTGTGGTTGTGGATGGTAATTGGTTTGTCTTTATACTTGTTAATGATTCTTATTTAAGGGTTTTTTAGCCAAAAAGCCGAGTAGAGTTGTTTGTATTTTAACAGTTGACGTTTTATAATTCAGTGTCGTTTTAAGGTTAGGCATGAATTTGCCTAACAATGCCAGCTTTCCTTCGAATTTATTCCAACAAACTCCGGATGGAGTTTTTACTTACAGGATGCCCGCTGTGAAAAGCAACAGACCTGTCAATTTGTCCATGGGTCAAGTTTTAGAAGTAAACTTAAAATCGCCCGTGGCTATTGCATCAATTCTACACCGTCTTTCTGGTGTCATCGTATTTTTACTCGTACCGGTACTTTTATGGTTGTTAGACAAGTCATTGTCTTCACCTGAAGGTTTTGCTCAAGTTCAAGAAATTTTTAACGGTTTCTTTGTACGCTTTATCGTATGGGTATTTGTAGCCGGCTTAATTTATCACTTCATTGCTGGTATTAAGCACTTACTTGCTGACCTTGGTTTTGCAGAAGAACTGCAAAGCGGTCGCATTGCAGCTACTATTTCATTGATCTTGTCTGCAATTGGTATCGTTGCAGCATTTGTATGGATTGTAATCTAATGAAAAGTGCTACAGGTTTAACGGGTTCAGGTTCTCGCGATTGGTATATCCAACGTGTTAGTGCTGTAGTTCTTGCTGTTTATACCGTTGTGGTATTTGGTTGGATTCTTCTTAACGGTGGATTCAACTTTGAACAGTGGTACGGCTTTATGATGACATTACCAATGAAGATTATGTCTTTATTGGCAGTCTTATCTCTTGTTGCACACGCTTGGATTGGCATGTGGCAAGTATTCACTGACTATGTGACTACTCGTCAAATGGGTCCTTCAGCTTCAGGTTTACGCCTAGTGCTGACTTCAGCAGTGATTATTGCTGTTTTTGCATACGCAATCTGGGCTATCCAGATTTTCTGGGCGAATTGATAGGAAAATATCATGGGCGCGATTAACCCTAAAGAAGATTATACAAATATTCCACACCAATTTTTTGACGCAGTCATCGTTGGTGGTGGTGGTTCAGGTATGCGTGCATCTTACCAGCTTGCTCAAGCGGGTTTGAAAGTTGCGGTACTGACCAAAGTATTCCCAACACGTTCGCACACTGTTGCGGCGCAAGGTGGTATTGGTGCATCTCTTGGTAACATGCAAGAAGATAACTGGCACTACCACTTTTATGACACAGTAAAAGGTTCTGACTGGTTAGGCGACCAAGACGCGATCGAGTTCATGACGCGTGAAGCGCCACAAGTGGTTTATGAATTAGAACACTTGGGTATGCCATTTGACCGTAACGCAGACGGTACAATTTACCAACGTCCATTCGGTGGTCACTCTGCAAACTACGGTGAAAAAGCAGTTCCACGTGCATGTGCTGCAGCTGACCGTACAGGTCACGCACTTCTTCACACGCTTTATCAAAGCAACGTGAAAATGGGTACTCAATTCTTCGTAGAATGGATTGCTCTTGATTTGATCCGTAACGAAGCTGGCGATGTACTAGGTGTGACTGCAATTGACCAAGAAACAGGTAAAATCGCAGTATTCCAAGCGAAAGCGACATTGTTTGCTACAGGTGGTGCAGGTCGTGTGTACCGTGCATCTACAAACGCATATATCAATACTGGTGACGGTCTTGGTATGGCTGCGCGTGCAGGTATTCCATTACAAGATATGGAATTCTGGCAGTTCCACCCAACAGGTGTTGCGGGCGCGGGCGTATTGTTAACGGAAGGCTGTCGTGGTGAGGGTGGTATCCTTCGTAACGATTCAGGCGAACCGTTCATGGAGCGTTATGCACCAACTTTGAAAGACTTGGCGCCACGTGACTTCGTATCACGTTCTATGGACCAAGAAATTAAAGAAGGTCGTGGTTGTGGTCCAAACAAAGACTACATCTTGCTTGATATGACGCACTTAGGTGCAGACACAATCATGAAGCGTCTTCCATCTGTATTTGAGATTGGTAAGAAATTCGCGAACGTTGACTGTACTAAAGAGCCAATTCCTGTTGTGCCTACAATCCATTACCAAATGGGTGGTATTCCAACCAATATTCATGGTCAAGTGGTTGTTCCAGAAAGCCGTGAAACTCAAGAGTTGGTTGCGAACTACAACGCAGAAACTGATACATATACAACCAACGCGGGTGACCGTGACTTTGCTAAACCAGTAAAAGGTTTCTATGCAATTGGTGAGTGTTCATGTGTATCTGTACACGGTGCAAACCGTTTAGGTACAAACTCATTGCTTGACTTGGTTGTATTTGGTAAGGCTGCTGGTCAACACATCATTGAGTATGTGACTAAGCAACATGATGGTGAGTACGAACCACTTCCAACAACTGTACTTGAAAATACTGTGAACCGTATTCGTAAACTTGACGAATCGACTTCAGGTGAAAACGCTCAAGAAGTTGCTGATGCAATTCGTAACATCGTTCAAGACCACGCAGGTGTATTCCGTACTTCAGCATTGCTTGATGAAGGTGTGAAACAAATTCTTGCGCTTGAGCCACGTGTTCGCAACATTCATTTGAAAGACAAATCTAAAGTATTCAACACTGCACGTGTAGAAGCATTAGAAGTTGAAAACTTGTATGAAGTTGCTAAAGCGACACTAATCTCAGCTGCTGCACGTAAAGAATGTCGTGGTGCGCATACGGTTGTAGACTTTGAGTTACCACCAGATCACCCAACTTATTCTTATGGTCGTCGTGATGATGAGTGGATGAAGCATACTTTATGGTTCTCTACAGATAACCGTCTTGAGTACAAACCAGTACGTTACAAGCCGCTTACTGTAGCTGCTATTCCACCTAAACCACGTACATTCTAATTGGGAGAAGTAAGATGAGTAGAGGTACTCGTACATTTAATATCTACCGCTACGATCCTGATAAGGATAAAGCACCGTACATGCAAACTTTTAAGCTTGAATTGACTGATAAGCACCGTATGTTGCTTGATGCACTTCTTGAATTGAAAGTACAAGACGAATCTTTGACATTCCGTCGTTCATGTCGTGAAGGTATTTGTGGTTCTGATGGTGTAAACATCAATGGTAAAAACGGTTTAGCGTGTCTTTGGAACCTAAACGATTTACCAGAAGTGATCACAATTCGTCCACTTCCGGGTCTTCCTGTAATTAAAGACTTGGTTGTAGACATGAATCAGTTCTACGATCAGTATAACAAGATTCATCCGTTCTTGATCAACAACCAACCTGCGCCACCAAAAGAGCGTTTACAATCTCAAGAAGAGCGTGAACATCTTGATGGTTTGTATGAATGTATTCTTTGTGCATGTTGTTCAACTTCATGCCCATCATTCTGGTGGAACCCAGACAAGTTCTTGGGTCCTTCAGCGTTGTTGAATGCATACCGTTTCATTATTGATTCGCGTGATACAGCAACTCAAGAGCGTTTGGCTCGTCTTGACGACCCATTCTCTTTGTTCCGTTGTAAAGGTATTATGAACTGTGTATCTGTATGTCCTAAAGGCTTGAACCCAACTAAAGCAATCGGTCACATCCGTAACATGCTTTTAGATATGGCTGGCTAATAGACTGCGTGATCAGTTGAGAAAAGCACACCTAGGTGTGCTTTTTTTTTGTGCCAAAATTACGATAAAAGTCGTGTGATAAGTTGCTTGTTTTTGATGAGTACGTAAATGAAAAATGTTGCATGCAAAGAAGTGATTAAAAAGTGAGTATTTGATATTTTTTAGGTATAACTGTTGGATAAATAGACAAAAACAGCATTTAGCCGACTAAAGTTGCACACAATTGTAATCCAGTGCTGCTATTTTGTTGTAAAGCATGGGCAAATGCCAAGTTTAGCTGCAATATTTATTTTTAGATGTTATCATGTAACGTGTAAGTGAGAGGGCAGATTGAGAGATGTGCTCTCTTTTATTTTATCTGAAATAGCGGTGTTGGACTTTGGTCTAAATTGCATCTGTTTTTTAAATAAAGCACCATATGTTAGATGAAAATAGAATCAGTGTATTTCGCCAATTTATATGAGGTATGTGTCAAAAAAATCAATTGCATTTCTGAGATCATGTTACGATTAACAAATGACTATATCTGAAAAATGTTGAATTTTTATACATTTTATCAACATTTTAAGTGCAAATGATGTGTTATTAAATCAGGACTATTGCAGAAAAGTCGTATTAGAAAAGCTAAGACTGAGCACTTATTTTTTCTAAAACGATTTTGCAAAAAATTGCTCGGCTTGGGTCGAGTATATAAATGAGTGATGATGCCAATGAGGGCGTTATGATTCATAAATGACATTGGGTTTTCCTAATGTAGTGATAACGCCTCATGACATATGTCAACTGGGGACTAATGTCATGTTACCAATTTGACATTATCAATCATGGGTTTTGCTTAAAAAGCATCCTGGAAAATGTTTTTGCAATAGGAAATGGGTCCACAAATGCAAGAAGTTGCTGACGCACTGCGTCTTGACACTGAACTTTCCGCTGATAGTGCAGCGTATATTGAAGAACTTTACGAGCATTATTTGACGTCACCGGAATCAGTCGGTGCTGATTGGCGCGAATATTTCGATAAATTCCCGAAGGGTGATCAACCACACAGTAATGTACGTGAGCAATTCCTTTTATTAGGTCGTAATTCAAATCGCGTTCAAGCCATTGTTCAAGGGTCAGTGAGTTCTGAACATGAACAACGTCAAATTGGCGTGTTGCAACTGATTGCTGCTTACCGTAACCGTGGTCACCAAAAAGCAAAATTAGATCCACTAGGTTTGGCAAAACGTGAAGACGTGCCAGATCTTGATCTTGCTGCACATGGTTTAACCAAGTCTGATTTAGATACTGTTTTCCATACAGGTAATTTGGAAATTGGTAAGTCTGAAGCAACACTAGGCGAAATGGTTGATGCCATGCAGGCGATCTACTGCGGTTCAATTGGTGCAGAATACATGCACATTGTTGATACCAAAGAAAGACGCTGGATTCAACAACGCTTAGAAAGCGCACGTGGTAAGTTCACATTTACTGCAGATCAAAAGAAACACGTTCTTGAGCGCTTAACAGCAGCTGAGGGTCTAGAAAAATATCTAGGTAATAAATACGTTGGTGCGAAACGCTTTGGTGTAGAAGGCGGTGAATCATTTATCCCTATGGTGAATGAAATCATTCAACGTGCGGGTGCTGTTGGCTGTAAAGAAGTCGTGATTGGCATGCCACACCGTGGTCGTTTGAACCTGCTTGTGAACATCATGGGTAAAAACCCTGCAGACCTATTTGGTGAGTTCGAAGGTAAGAGCTTGCATAAAAAAGGTTCTGGCGACGTAAAATATCACCAAGGTTTCTCATCTAACGTGATGACTCCGGGTGGTGAAGTGCACTTGGCACTTGCGTTTAACCCATCGCACTTAGAAATTGTTGGACCTGTGGTTGAAGGTTCTGTACGTGCGCGCCAAGTACGTCGTAAAGACATTGGTGGTGATGACGTATTGCCATTAATCGTACATGGTGACGCAGCATTTGCAGGTCAGGGTGTGAACCAAGAAACCTTCCAAATGTCACAAACTCGCGGTTATACCGTAGGTGGTACAGTTCACATTGTGATTAACAACCAAGTTGGTTTCACAACTTCTGACCCACGTGACGCACGTTCTACAGAATACTGTACTGACATTGCAAAAATGATTCAGGCGCCAATTTTCCACGTGAATGGCGATGACCCTGAAGCTGTGATTTTTGTATCTCAATTGGCGCACGATTTCCGTCATACGTTCCGTAAAGACGTCGTGATTGATTTGTTCTGCTACCGTCGTCGTGGTCACAACGAAGCTGACGAGCCAGCAGCAACTCAGCCAATGATGTATCAAGTGATCAACAAAAAGACCACAACACGTACTTTATATGCTGACCAATTGGTGCAAGAAGGTGTGTTGGATCGTGCTGCGGCAGATCAAATGGTTGAAGACTACCGTTCTGATTTAGAAGCGGGTAATCACGTTGCGAATGCGTTGGTACTTGAGCCAAATACCAAAATGTTTGTAGATTGGTCTCCGTACTTAGGTCACGATTATACAGACGTTTGGGATACAACTTTCCCTATCGAGCGTTTGAAAGAACTTGGTCAAACCATGCGTAAACTTCCAGAAGGTTTCGTGATGCAGCGCCAAGTTGCCAAAGTGATTGACGATCGCTTGAAAATGCAAACAGGTGAAATGCCACTAAACTGGGGTGCAGCTGAAACTTTAGCTTACGCATCTTTGTTGGATGAGGGTTACCTTGTTCGTTTGACTGGTGAAGACGTTGGTCGTGGTACTTTCTCGCACCGTCATGCAAAACTGCATAACCAAGTCGATGGTAAAACTTATATTCCACTTTGCCACATCAAAGAGAACCAACCACGCGTTGCAATCTACGACTCATTATTGTCTGAAATGGCAGTATTGGCATTTGAATATGGTTATGCGACGACCCTTCCAAAGAGCTTGATTATTTGGGAAGCACAATTCGGTGACTTTGCCAACTGTGCTCAAGTGGTAATCGACCAGTTCATTTCATCTGGCGAAACCAAGTGGGAGCGTGTGTGTGGTTTAACGATGCTTCTTCCACACGGTTTTGAAGGTCAAGGTCCTGAGCACTCATCTGCACGTTTAGAGCGTTTCTTACAGCTTTGTGCGGAAGAAAACATGCAAGTGATGACACCAACAACACCTGCACAGATTTTCCACGCTTTACGTCGTCAGGCGATTCGTCCAATCCGTAAGCCAATGATCATCATGTCGCCGAAGTCTTTACTTCGTCACAAGTTAGCAGTGTCTAACCTTGATGAGCTTGCAACTGGTACATTCCAGACTGTGATTGATGAAATTGACAACATCAACAAATCAGACGTGACGCGTTTGGTATTGTGTGGTGGTAAAGTGTATTACGACTTGCTTGAAAAGCGTCGTGAATTAGAATTGAACAATACTGCAATTGTTCGTATTGAACAGTTGTACCCATATCCAGAACAACGTCTTGCTGAAGTTCTTGCTTCTTATCCAAACGTAAAAGAATTAGTTTGGACTCAAGAAGAGCCGAAGAACCAAGGTGCTTGGTTATTCATCGCGCCACGTTTATATGATGACGTAATGAAAACTGGTAAACAGATTCGCATTAGTTATGCGGGTCGTGAAGCATCTGCAGCACCAGCGTGTGGTTCACCATATTTGCATGCAAAACAACAAGCTCAGCTCATCAATGACGCGCTTGCGATCGTAGCTGAATAACAGGAGATTCGAAGTAATGGCAACCGAAATTAAAGCACCGGTATTTCCAGAGTCAGTTGCAGACGGTACGATTGCAACTTGGCACAAACAACCAGGTGAAGCAGTTTCACGTGATGAAGTGATCTGTGATATTGAAACCGATAAAGTTGTTTTGGAAGTAGTCGCTCCTGCTGATGGCACAATCTCTGCAATCATCAAAAACGAAGGCGATACAGTTCTTTCTGACGAAGTAATTGCTCAATTTGAAGCGGGTGCTGTTTCTGGCGCTGCTCAAACTCAAGCAGTTCAGTCTGAAGCACAAGTAGAGCAAGCTGCGGCGAAAACTGAAGCAGGCGCTGCGCCAGTTGTTGAGCGTGCACAACCAGTTGCTGACCAAGCACCAGCAGTACGTAAAGCGTTGACTGAAACAGGTATCAATGCTGCAGACGTTTCTGGTACAGGGCGTGGTGGTCGTATCACTAAAGAAGATGTTGCAAATCATCAAGCTAAACCTGCTGCTGCAGCTGCGCCATTAAGCGTTGCGGTAGGTGAGCGTATCGAGAAACGTGTTCCTATGACACGTTTACGTAAGCGTGTTGCAGAGCGTTTACTTGCAGCGACTCAAGAAACTGCAATGTTAACAACATTCAACGAAGTGAACATGAAGCCAATCATGGAAATGCGTGCACAATACAAAGACGCATTTGAAAAACGTCATGG
Organism: Acinetobacter sp. YH01004; assembly: GCF_013420455.1. Classification (NCBI taxonomy): domain Bacteria; kingdom Pseudomonadati; phylum Pseudomonadota; class Gammaproteobacteria; order Moraxellales; family Moraxellaceae; genus Acinetobacter; species Acinetobacter sp. YH01004. Next base: position 389,539 of record NZ_VOXZ01000002.1, on the reverse strand, counting down.
TGCACGTTTAGGCTTTATGTCTTTCTTCGTGAAAGCTGCAACTGAAGCATTGAAACGTTACCCAGCAGTAAACGCTTCTATTGATGGCGAAGACATCGTATATCACGGTTACTACGACATCGGTGTAGCGGTTTCTTCTGACCGTGGTTTAGTGGTTCCTGTATTACGTGATACAGACCGCATGAACTACGCTGAAGTAGAAAACGGTATTCGTGACTATGCTTATAAAGCACGTGACGGTAAGCTAGGTATTGAAGATATGACTGGCGGTACATTCACCATTACTAACGGTGGTACTTTCGGTTCATTGTTATCTACACCAATTCTAAACACGCCACAAACTGCAATTTTGGGCATGCACAAAATCCAAGAGCGTCCTATGGCGGTAAATGGTCAAGTTGAAATCTTGCCAATGATGTACTTAGCGCTTTCTTATGACCACCGTTTAATTGATGGTAAAGAAGCTGTAGGTTTCCTTGTAACAATCAAAGAATTGTTAGAAGAGCCAGCTAAACTCATCCTTGACCTTTAATTCTAAAGAATAAATCAGTGGGCTTGGAGCGATCCTCTAAGCCCATTTTTGGAGATAAAAATGTCTCAACAATTTGATCTTGTTGTTATTGGCGGTGGCCCAGGTGGTTATGAAGCGGCAATTCGTGCGGCTCAACTTGGCTTTAAAGTTGCGTGTATCGAAAAACGTATTCACAAAGGTAAACCATCTTTGGGTGGTACATGCTTAAACGTGGGTTGTATCCCATCTAAAGCATTACTCGATTCTTCACATCGTTATGAAGATACGGTTCATCACTTGGCTGATCATGGTATCACTACAGGTGAAGTACAGTTTGACCTTGCGAAGCTATTAGCACGTAAAGACAAAATCGTTGACCAGTTAACTGGCGGTATTGATCAGTTATTAAAAGGTAACGGTGTTGAGTGGTTAAAAGGTACGGGTAAATTGCTTGCAGGTAAAAAAGTTGAGTTCGTTTCTCATGAAGGCGAAACTCAAGTTTTAGAGCCTAAGTATGTGATTCTTGCGACTGGTTCAGTTCCTGTAAATATTCCTGTTGCTCCTGTAGATCAAGACATTATTGTTGATTCTACTGGTGCATTAGAATTCCCAGAAGTGCCTAAGCGTTTAGGTGTGATTGGTGCAGGCGTAATTGGTCTTGAACTTGGTTCAGTATGGCGTCGTCTAGGTGCAGAAGTTGTTGTATTTGAAGCAATGGATGCATTCTTACCAATGGCTGACAAAGCTTTGGCAAAAGACTACCAAAAACTATTGACCAAGCAAGGTATGGATATCCGTATTGGTGCGAAAGTTTCAGGTACTGAAGTTAATGGTCGTGAAGTGACTGTTAAATATACCCAAGGCGGCGAAGACAAAGAACAAACTTTCGATAAATTGATCGTTTGTGTAGGTCGTCGTGCTTATGCTGAAGGTTTATTGGCAGATGACTGCGGTATTAAACTGACTGAACGTGGTTTGGTTGAAGTAAACGATTGGTGTGCAACTTCTGTTGAAGGTGTATATGCAATTGGTGACTTGGTACGTGGTCCAATGCTTGCACACAAAGCAATGGAAGAAGGCGTAATGGCAGTTGAGCGTATTCACGGTCATGCTGCACAAGTCAACTACGACACAATCATTTCAGTAATCTACACACACCCTGAAGCGGCGTGGGTTGGTTTAACTGAAGAGCAAGCGAAAGAAAAAGGCCACGAAGTGAAAACTGGTCAATTCGGTTTCGCGGTAAATGGTCGTGCTTTAGCTGCAGGCGAAGGTGCTGGTTTCGTGAAGTTTGTTGCAGATGCAAAAACAGATCGTTTATTGGGTATGCACGTGATTGGCCCTGCTGCGTCTGACATCGTTCACCAAGGTATGATTGCACTTGAGTTTGTATCTTCAGTTGAAGATTTACAATTAATGACATTTGGTCACCCAACCTTCTCTGAAGTGGTGCATGAAGCCGCTTTAGCTGTAGATGGGCGTGCGATTCACGCGATTCAGCGTAAACGCAAATAAAACTAAAAAGAGCGGCTTAGGCCGCTCTTTTTGCATTTGATGGTTGTATTTATGGGAATAATCATCTAAAAGTAAAGAGCATAGGAAAAACACCACACAAGGAAAGCAATATTAAAACTTCGGTTTGATATTAGTGGTGATAACTGAATAAAAGAAGTAGTAAAAGGTTAGTCAATGAATCTACATGAGTATCAAGCAAAAGCGCTATTAAAAAAATATGGTATGCCAGTACAAGAAGGCATTTTGGCAACTACAGCCGTAGAAGCAGTGCAAGCTTTCGAGCAACTGGGCGGTAAATTTGCGGTGATGAAAGCTCAGGTGCATGCAGGTGGTCGCGGTAAAGCGGGCGGCGTGAAGGTCGTAAAATCTGCACAAGAAGCAGCAGACTATGCCAACCAAATTCTTGGAACACGTTTGGTCACCTATCAAACCGACGCCTATGGTCAGCCTGTAAATAGTATTTTAGTGGCTGAAGATGTTTATCCTGTAGAGCGTGAACTGTATTTGGGTGCAGTGGTAGATCGTTCTAGCCGTCGCGTCACTTTTATGGCATCTACCGAAGGTGGTGTTGAAATTGAGAAAGTGGCTGAAGAAACCCCAGAAAAAATTATTAAAGTAGAAGTTGATCCTTTGGTGGGTTTATTGCCATTTCAGGCACGTGAAGTGGCTTTTGCATTAAAACTCAAAGACAGTCAAATCACGCAGTTTGTGAAGATTATGACAGCGGCTTATCAGGCATTTATCGACAATGATTTTGCCTTATTTGAAATTAACCCATTGTCTGTACGTGAAAATGGCGAAATTTTATGTGTGGATGCCAAAGTTGGTATTGATTCCAATGCGTTGTATCGTTTGCCTGAAGTCTTAGCACTGCGCGATAAAACACAAGAAAATGAACGTGAATTGCGTGCATCAGAATTTGACCTGAACTATGTTGCCTTAGAAGGTAATATTGGTTGTATGGTGAATGGTGCAGGTTTGGCGATGGCGACCATGGATATTATTAAACTCTATGGCGGTCAGCCTGCGAACTTCTTGGATGTAGGTGGTGGTGCAACCAAAGAACGTGTGATTGAAGCCTTTAAAATTATTTTGGTAGATCACTCGGTTAAGGGCGTATTGATTAATATTTTTGGTGGAATTGTACGTTGTGACATGATTGCAGAAGCAATTATTGCAGCGGTTCAGGAAGTAAATGTGACAGTACCTGTAGTGGTTCGCCTAGAAGGGAACAACTCGGAACTTGGTGCAAAATTACTGGATGAATCAGGATTAAAACTTATTTCTGCTAATGGCTTATCTGATGCCGCAGAAAAAATTGTTGCTGCAGTGAAAGCTTAAGGAGAATCAGGATGAGCGTATTAATTAATAAAGACACCAAAGTATTGGTACAAGGTTTCACTGGTAAAAATGGTACTTTTCACTCAGCACAAGCACTTGATTATGGAACCAAAGTGGTGGGTGGGGTAACGCCAGGAAAAGGTGGTCAAACTCACTTGGAATTACCCGTATTTAACACCATGAAAGAAGCCGTACGTGAAACAGGCGCAGATGCATCGGTGATTTATGTACCTGCACCGTTTGTTTTAGATTCGATTGTAGAAGCAGTCGATTCAGGCGTGGATTTGATTGTGGTGATTACGGAAGGTGTGCCAACCATCGACATGCTCAAAGCCAAACGTTATTTAGAAACCAATGGCAATGGTACACGTTTAGTGGGTCCAAACTGCCCAGGTGTGATTACACCAGGCGAATGTAAAATTGGCATCATGCCAGGGCATATTCATCAACCAGGACGAATTGGCATTATTTCACGTTCAGGTACTTTGACCTATGAAGCTGTGGCACAAACCACCAAATTAGGCTTAGGGCAATCGACCTGTATCGGGATTGGTGGTGACCCAATTCCAGGTATGAACCAAATTGATGCTTTAAAATTGTTCCAAGACGACCCAGACACCGATGCGATTATTATGATTGGTGAAATTGGTGGTACGGCAGAAGAAGAAGCTGCGGAATATATCCAGTCGAATGTTAGCAAACCTGTGGTGGGTTATATTGCAGGAGTGACAGCACCTAAAGGTAAGCGTATGGGACATGCGGGTGCAATTATTTCAGGCGGTAAAGGCACTGCGGAAGAAAAATTTGCAGCCTTTGAGCGTGCTGGAATTGCTTATACGCGTAGCCCTGCAGAACTGGGTTCTACCATGTGGCAAGTATTAAAAGATCAAGGTATGCTTAAATAAGTCAAATTTTGAAGAGCTTGATTTTATTCTGCGCTCAATCCCCAATATTGGGGATTTTCTTATGCTGAAAAATTAGCCATACTTAAAAGATAAAGTATTTGTTATGAGTTAATTTGGTATTGCTTTGTTGCATAAATATGTAAGCATCTGATTTAAATAAATTTAATTTTGTATCAAAAAATAATCAAAACTTTTAAATCATATAGTTATGAAATCTTTGTGCGACAAAGCCGTTCAAGTAGTTTTTGCATCTAGGGAAATGATTTTTTATTGTTGAACAAGCTGTATAAACAGCTGATTCAAATAAAAAAAATACGCAATGATTGGGGTGATCATTGCGTATGAAAACGAATCTGCTTTCACAGCTTCGATAACGGAGAAATGTTATGAAATTAGGATTACTCCTAAAGCATGTAAGTATACTAAACTGAGAAGAAATACTAATCCGCAGTATTCAGGTTACGTGATGTTAAATCACGTAAGTAATAAGTGTTTTTTGTGAATCACGTCATCTTATGTTGATTTTTCACTCAAATAAAAAGTCTCTTATTCATGTGAATAAGAGACTTTAAAATATTTGTATCTACAAAATGCTTAGAAGCGGAATACACCCAAGCCAGCTTTCACTTCATCTAAAGTTTGCTGGGTAATATCACGGCATTTGTCGGTGCCTGTTTTCAAAATATCCATAATGTAGTCAGGATCTTTAGCAAGTTCGATACGACGTTCACGGATCGGCCCAATCAATTCTTTTAGAATGCCTTCCAAACGCTTTTTCACCGTACCATCGCCCAAACCACCACGACGATAATGCGCTTTCAGTTCTTCAAGTTCTTCTTTGTTGGTATCGAAGGCATCTAAATAAGTAAATACTACGTTGCCTTCAACCTGACCTGGGTCTTCGATACGCAGGTGATTTGGGTCGGTGTACATTGCATTGACAGCTTTTTTAATGTCTTTGTCTGTGGCATCTAACACAATGGTATTGCCCAGTGATTTTGACATTTTCGCTTTACCATCAAAACCAGGTAAACGTCCGACATTTGACAACAATGCCTGACATTCAGGTAGCAAGTCATGACCAATTTGACGATTCACCCGACGCACAATTTCATTGGTCTGTTCAATCATTGGAATTTGGTCTTCACCTACAGGAACGACCGTTGCTTTAAATGCAGTAATATCGGCTGCTTGAGCTACAGGGTAGCACAGGAAACCTGCAGGAATATCACGCTCAAAACCACGCATCTGAATTTCAGATTTAATGGTTGGGTTACGCTCCAAACGTGCCACAGTCACGAAGTTTAAATACAACATGGTGAGTTCGTTTAATGCAGGCAGGCAAGATTGCACGCAAATGGTGGTTTTTGTTGGATCAATCCCCACCGCTAAATAATCGGTTGCTACCTCAATAATATTACGACGGACTTTTTCAAAGTTATCGGCATTGTCAGTTAAGGCTTGAGCATCGGCAAGTAACAGATGTTGATGATGTGAGTCTTGTAAACCTACACGTGAACGTAAAGAACCCACAAAGTGACCTAAATGTAGTTGTCCAGTTGGACGATCGCCTGTCAAAATCACAGGACGATTATCTTGATTACTCATTTTTTATTCCAAGTCGTATCTACGACATCTATGTACCGATGAATTGCTACATTGTAAGGCATAACATTTTTCAATGTCACTTCCTTAAGTGAGTTGAATAGAATTTACTGTAAAAAATTTTGCTGTAAAAATTAATGAAGTAAATACAGACCCTATATAAATTCAGTTTTAAAATAACTTGAAAATCATATAAGGATAACAACGCAATGGCGAGCAGCTTATTACTTTTATTAGATGACATTGCAACAGTTTTAGATGATGTGGCAGTTATGAGCAAAATGGCTGCAAAAAAAACCGCAGGGGTTTTGGGCGATGATTTGGCGTTGAATGCGCAGCAAGTCAGTGGTGTACGTGCAGAGCGTGAGTTGCCTGTGGTATGGCGTGTGGCTAAAGGTTCATTCATCAATAAGCTAATTTTAGTACCGCTCGCGTTATTAATTAGTGTCGTTGCGCCGTGGTTAATCAATCCTTTATTGGTGGTTGGTGGTCTATTTTTAAGTTATGAAGGTGTGGAAAAAATCATGCACACCTTACAACACAAAAAAGCCCAAACGGCTAAAGAAGCGCAACTTGAGCTAATTCAAACTGAGCAAGACCTTGCGGCTTATGAAACCGAAAAAATTAAAGGTGCTGTGCGTACTGACTTTATTTTATCGGCGGAAATTGTGGTGATTTCTTTGGGGACTGTAGCTGCGGCAGGCTTTCTAACCAAAGTGACAGTATTAAGTTTAATTGCGATTGCCATGACGGTGGGTGTCTATGGGTTCGTTGCGTTAATTGTCAAAATTGATGACATTGGTTTATACCTCACAGAACAAGCTGCCAATTTTAAACAACGTATTGGGAGTGGTTTACTGGCATTTGCTCCAATTTTAATGAAGACTTTATCTGTGGTGGGTACTGCAGCGATGTTCTTGGTTGGTGGAGGAATTATCAATCATGCTATTCCTTTTGTGCACCATTTCACAGAAGATACGGTAGAGTATGTACAAGACATCCCAACGATGGGCAGTATTGTAGGTTCAGTCACGCCAATGTTGATGAACCTTGTCGTGGGTATTTTGGCAGGCATCTTGGTGGTGATTGTGGTCGCACTTGTTCAAAAAGTGTGGTCAAAGTCTAAATCGGCTTAATCTATTATCAGAGTTTAAGAGAAGGATAAGAATAATGCGTTGGAAAGGTCGTCGAGTTAGCACGAATGTAGAAGACCGCCGTGGTGGCGGTGGAGCAAAAGCGGGCGGTATCAGTATTTTGGGCTTAGTGGTGGCCTTTGTTGCATGGAAGTTCTTTGGCATCGATCCGCAATCGGCTTATCAAGCGACCAAGCAAGTCACCTCACATGCGCAAAGTGCTGAAACTAAAGGTTTAGATAATCCAAGTCCTGAACAACAAGAGGCGATGGAGTTTGTGGGCACTGTTTTGGCCGATACAGAAGATACGTGGTCACAAGTGTTTCAGCAGCAGTTAAATAGCCAATATATACCACCTAAACTGGTGTTATTTACAGGTGTGGTCAATTCTGGCTGTGGTACGGCACAATCGGCAATGGGGCCATTTTATTGTCCTGCCGATCAAAAAGTATATATTGATACTTCATTCTTCCAAGCCATGCGTCAGCAAATGGGCATTGGTGGTGAACAAAATCAGACTGAATTAAGCCGAAATGATCAGGCGGGCGATTTTGCTCAAGCCTATGTGGTGGCGCATGAAGTTGGGCATCATATTCAGACCATTTTAGGGATTTCAGAACAAGTGCATAAAGCACGTCAGCAAGTCAGCGAAGTACAGGGTAATCAGCTTTCGATACGTCAGGAATTACAAGCGGACTGTTTATCGGGAGTGTGGGCGCATCATAACCATCAACGTACTCAATTCCTCGAACAAGGTGATATTGAAGAAGCAATGGATGCGGCACATAAAATTGGCGATGACTATTTACAAAAACGTGCACGTGGGCAAGTCGTGCCTGATAGCTTTACGCATGGTACCAGTGCACAGCGCGTACAATGGTTCCAGACTGGCTTAAAATCAGGCTTGATCAGTGATTGTGATACATTCAATGCCGCAATTTAACTGACTTAAAAATCAAGTTTTATAAACAAAAGGAGTGCTGCCAGTCGCTCCTTTTTTATAGGCTAAATGAATGCGAGTGGATAGATGCAAACAACGTTAAGCCGTAAACCGAGTGATGAATTAGCACACATGATTTTGAACGTGGTGTGTTTGATTCCAGCAGGTCAGGTTGCGACCTATGGGCAAGTGGCACGCCTAGCGGGTCTGCCCAAACATGCACGTTTGGTCGGTTATGTCCTCAGGCATTTATCGGCAGAACATACTGTGCCGTGGCATCGGGTGATTAATGCGCAAGGAAAAATTAGCCTAAGCAAACTAAACGCCCAAGGAGAAAATATACAAACTTTAAAATTACAGGAAGAAGGGATTGTGGTAATTGCAGAAAAGGTGAATTTAAAACAATACCAATGGCAGAATTAAACTGAGCTGCTAAATCGAGCGTTTAATATTGAGATATGGTGATACTGAGAAAATTTGCTGAATAGAGTGCTGCAAATAAAAATTTTAGAACAAACAAAGAAATCTAAATGAGAGGGGAAGTTCCTCACTTCCGTAGAAATGAGGAACACGCAATCTTATTGACGTACAACCAATACAGGTGTTGTACCTTCACTTAGGATGCTTTGCGCAACGCTACCTAAGAATAATTTTTTCAAGCCAGTGCGGCCATGTGAACCAATCACGATAAGGTCAGCATTTAAGTCTTTTGCAGCATTGGTAATTTCGCGTGCAATTACTTGACCTTCAAGTAGTTTAGTTTCAGCTTCAACACCTTGTTCAGTGAATTTTTGCTTTGCTTCTTCTAAAGTTTTTACGATAGAAGCGCGAGCGCGTTCAATCAAGTCATTGGTTTGGTTTGCAGTGATGTATTCTGCAGCAATATACGGGTCAAGTGTAAGTACTTGTACCACAGTGATTTTACTACCAAATGCTTTTGCAAGTTCAGCAGCTTTTGCAACAGCGGCAAAAGAAGTTTCAGAACCGTCCACTGGTACGAGGATGTTTTGGTAAGCCATGAGTGTTTCTCCTTATTGTAATTTCAATACTTTAATAAAATATTCGCTCTGAGTCCTGTCTTATCTTACGCTGAATTCATATAGAATAAAACCCAGTAATTTCATAAAGATAATTGAGTGCTGTAAGTCCTTATTTCACCTTAATTTAGCATGAAATTATGAAGCTGTGCTTTCAATTCAACTAAAGTTTTAGTCATTTTTTGTTTGCGTGTTTGTCAAAAAATCGATCAGTTGATTGACATCATTACTCTGCAATTGTTCGCGGATTTTCAGTAAATATTTTTCATCAAAATCATACAGTTTTAGCGCCAAAAGTTGAGCAATCTCTGTTTCACTAAAGCGGTATTTAATTACTTTGGCAGGCACACCTGCCACAATAGCGTAAGGCGGTACATCTTGCGTAACCACTGCACCTGTCGCCACAATTGCACCTTCGCCTAGTTCAACACCTTGCATAATCATGGCGCGACTGCCAATCCAGCAGCCATCGCCAATTGTGGTATCACCTGCCGCAACAAAACTGCGAGTATCAAACGGAAAAGCCGAAACCCAGTCACTGCGATGCAATTGATTGCCACCCATCATAATCACGCATTCCGCACCAAAACAGACAAAATTGCCAATATGTAATTGATCAATTGGCTTGTCTGCTGTTGCAGGTTTGTCATGTAAATAACGCACCACACAACGTTCAAAACCCTGATCCCAATAGGCTGAATAATAAGAGTAATTGCCTTTGATGTGGATGTTGGGGTTTTTCACAGTTTTGGAGATGAACTCAAATTCGCACCAGTGTTTAACAGGGGAATTAATCAGCGTTTCGGACATCGTTTTTTCGTGTGGAGAGATGATGGGATTATATCTGAAATTTTGAACCTCTCCCTAGCCCTTTCCTAGAAGGAGAGGGAATGTTCAAAATATTAGTTGACCACTACACTTTAGTGATTTGAAAGCTTAAAGTATCTATCTTAAAAAATTCCACAAATACATAAAAACATTTTTAACACTGTTTGGAAATAAGAATCCCCAAATAGCAAAAAAGAGTGATGATGCCAATACGATACTGACAGGACTGGTTTGTGTATTGATAAAGAGTCCCCAGACTGGAATTAAAATCAGTCCTAACACAGCCCCAGAAAGCGCATAAACAAATGCATGAATGATGCGATTTTCCATCTTATTTTCCTCTATTTTTATCGCAGTATAATCTATAAGCTCGGCTGTATGATTTATAGGCAATAAAAAACCCCTCAAAGAGGGGCATCGCGTGTAGTCATCTTTATTAAAACTTAAAGATATTCTACATTCACAATTTCATATTCCACTTCGCCTTGCGGAGTGACAATTTTGGCTTCATCGCCTTCATTTTTGCCCAACAAACCGCGTGCAATAGGCGAATTCACTGAAATTTTATTGATTTTAAAATCAGCTTCATCATCACCTACAATTTTGTAGGTTTTTTGCTCTTCGGTGTCTAGGTTTTCAATGGTCACAGTCACACCAAAAACCACACGTCCGTTTTGTTCCAATTCTTTAACATCAATTACTTGGCAAGCGCCTAATTTACCTTCGATGTCTTGGATACGACCTTCGCAGAAACCTTGCTGTTCACGTGCGGCATGGTATTCAGCATTTTCTTTTAAATCGCCATGTTCACGCGCTTCTGCAATCGCTGCAGTAATACGTGGACGTTCAACCGATTTAAGTTGTTGTAATTCTTGCTCTAAAGCGTGTTTACCTTCAGGCGTCATAGGATAACGTTGCATGTTGTCCCTCTTTAAAAATATTGAAGTCTATAAATGAAAAAAGCCCGCCACCCGAAAGGTGACGGGACTTTATTGAAATGTATTAACCTACAGTAAGATCTTGCAGGCGATATACATCCATTGGTAATTTAATCGCTAAGGCTTGGCATACAGCATCTGCGCCATTCAAGGTCGTGGTGTAATACACTTTACCTTGCAATGCAGAACGACGGATTGAGAATGAATCCTGCTGAGCTTGTTTGCCTTCAGAAGTATTGATGATGAGGTGAATCTCACCATTTTTCAAGCGGTCTACAATGTGTGGGCGACCTTCAGTCACTTTATTCACACGTTCACACTCAATACCTGCATCGGTGATGACTTTATGCGTACCACCCGTTGCAACAAGTTTGAAGCCAAAATCAGCCAATTGTTTTGCAATACGCGCCACATGCGGTTTATCTGACTCACGTACAGATAAGAATGCATGTTTTACTTCGCCTTCAGTTGGGATTCCTGGTAAGCGATCATTCGAGCCTAACACAGCTTTATAGAATGCTTCACCAAAAGTTTTGCCCACACCCATCACTTCACCTGTAGATTTCATCTCAGGCCCAAGCACAGGGTCTACACCAGGGAACTTGTTGAATGGGAACACAGCTTCTTTCACAGAGAAGTGTTGCGGAATAATTTCTTTAGTAAAGCCTTGTGCTTCTAAAGATTGACCTGCCATACAACGTGCTGCAACTTTAGCCAATGATTCGCCAATACACTTAGAAACGAACGGAACAGTACGTGATGCACGTGGGTTCACTTCCAAGATATAAACGTCATTGCCTTTCACTGCAAACTGTACGTTCATTAGACCAATAACGCCCAACTCTTTTGCCATTGCAACAGTTTGACGACGCATTTCGTCCTGTACTTCATCTGACAATGAATAAGGTGGAATTGAACATGCTGAGTCGCCAGAGTGAATACCTGCTTGTTCGATGTGCTGCATAATACCGCCAATCACCACATCTTTACCGTCAGATACGCAGTCTACGTCAACTTCAATCGCATCATCCAAGAAACGGTCTAACAGTACAGGTGCATCGTTAGATGCTTGAACTGCATCACGCAAGTAGCGTTTCAATTCTTCTTCGTTATACACGATTTCCATTGCACGACCACCCAATACATAAGATGGACGAACAACGAGCGGGTAACCCACTTTCGCTGCTTCTGCGATACCTTCTTCAGCAGATTTTACAATGCTGTTGTTAGGCTGACGCAATTGCAGACGTTGAATCATTTGCTGGAAACGCTCACGGTCTTCTGCACGGTCAATTGCATCTGGTGATGTACCAATAATTGGCGCACCTGCCTCTTCTAAAGCGCGTGCCAATTTCAATGGAGTTTGACCACCGTACTGTACGATAATGCCTTTTGGCTTTTCAGTACGTACGATTTCAAGTACATCTTCCAAAGTAATTGGTTCAAAGTACAAACGGTCTGAAGTGTCGTAATCGGTAGATACTGTTTCAGGGTTACAGTTCACCATGATGGTCTCAAAACCATCTTCACGCATTGCAAGCGCAGCGTGTACACAGCAGTAATCGAATTCGATACCTTGACCAATACGGTTTGGACCACCGCCAATCACCATGATCTTGTCTTTCGCTGAAGGATTTGATTCACACTCTTCATCGTAAGTTGAATACATATATGCTGTGTCAGATTCAAACTCTGCAGCACAGGTATCCACACGTTTGTAAACTGGGGTTACGCCCAAGTTCCAACGGTGTTTACGGAATTGCTTTTGTGAAATTCCCATCAAGTTCGCAATACGCAAGTCAGATAAACCTTTACGTTTGAACGAACGGATGTTGTCAGCGTTTAGATCGCCAAAACCTAAAGTTTTGATTTCATTTTCAGTGTTCACGATGTCTTGAATTTGAATTAAGAACCAACGGTCAATTTTGGTCGCTTCAAAAACTTCGTCCAAGCTAAAGCCATGACGGAATGCGTCAGCCACGTACCAAATACGCTCAGGGCCTGGAACTTTTAATTCAACTAAAATTTTGTCGCGTGCGCCTTCAGCACCCACTTCAATTTGTTCGTCAAAACCACACGCACCAGTTTCTAAACCACGAAGCGCTTTATTTACAGACTCTTGGAAATTACGGCCAATTGCCATGACTTCACCTACAGATTTCATCTGTGTGGTTAAAGTCGCGTCTGCTTGCGGGAACTTTTCAAAGTTGAAACGTGGAACTTTAGTGACAACGTAGTCAATTGATGGTTCAAATGCCGCAGGAGTGGTACCGCCTGTGATGTCATTTTTCAGTTCATCAAGGGTATAACCCACAGCCAATTTCGCTGCAACTTTTGCAATTGGGAAACCAGTGGCTTTAGATGCAAGTGCAGATGAACGAGATACACGTGGATTCATCTCAATCACAACCATACGACCAGTATTCGGGCAAATACCGAACTGAACGTTAGAACCACCTGTTTCTACACCAATTTCACGAAGTACCGCTAAAGATGCATTACGCATCAATTGGTATTCTTTGTCCGTCAAAGTTTGCGCAGGAGCAACGGTGATTGAGTCACCAGTGTGCACGCCCATTGGGTCAAAGTTTTCGATTGAACATACGATGATACAGTTGTCGTTTTTATCACGTACAACTTCCATCTCATATTCTTTCCAACCAATAAGTGATTCATCAATCAATAATTGTTTGGTTGGAGAAAGATCGAAACCGCGTTCACAGATTTCAAGGAATTCTTCTTTGTTATATGCGATACCGCCACCAGAACCACCCATGGTGAATGATGGACGAATAATCACAGGGAAGCCAAAGCGAGATTGAATCTCAAGTGCTTCTTCCATAGATTCAGCAATTGCTGCTTTTGGACACTCAAGACCAATTTTGCGCATTGCTTCATCAAACAATTTACGGTCTTCGGCTTTTTCAATCGCGTCTTTGGTTGCACCAATTAATTCAACATTGTATTTGGCTAAAATACCGTTGGCATCTAATGCAAGCGCACAGTTCAATGCAGTTTGACCACCCATGGTCGGAAGTACTGCATCTGGACGTTCTTTTTCAATGATTGCTGCAACAGTCTGCCAAGTGATTGGCTCGATATAAGTTGCATCTGCCATTGCAGGGTCAGTCATGATGGTCGCAGGGTTCGAGTTTACCAAAATAACGCGGTAACCTTCTTCACGCAGCGCTTTACATGCTTGAGCACCAGAATAGTCAAACTCACAAGCCTGACCAATAACAATAGGACCAGCACCAATAATTAAGATGCTTTTAATATCCGTACGTTTAGGCATTATTTCGCTCCTTAATTACTTCTTAGCGGCTTCAATAAGTTCGATGAAATGATCGAACAAGAGTGCGCAGTCATGTGGACCTGAACTTGCTTCTGGGTGACCTTGGAAGCTAAATGCAGGCTTGTCTGTACGATGAATACCTTGGTTTGTGCCATCGAACAATGAACGATGCGTTGAACATACATTGCTTGGTAAGGTGCTTTCATCTACCGCGAAGCCGTGGTTCTGAGAAGTAATCATCACTGTACCAGTTTCTAAGTTCTGTACAGGATGGTTTGCGCCGTGGTGACCGTGTGGCATTTTCATTGTTTTTGCACCTGATGCAAGTGCAAGAATTTGGTGACCTAAACAGATACCAAATACAGGAGTATTCGTGGTTTCTACAATTGTTTTTACAGCTTCAATTGCGTAGTCACATGCAGCAGGATCGCCAGGGCCATTTGACAAGAAAATGCCATCTGGGTTTAACGCAAGGACTTTTTCAGCAGGGGTTTGTGCAGGAACAACGGTTAATTTGCAACCGCGGTCTGCGAGCATACGCAGGATGTTGGTTTTGACACCGTAATCGTATGCAACCACATGATATTTAAGTTCAGGTTGAGTAAAGCCTTTGCCAAGTTCCCATGAACCTTCAGTCCATTCAAAACCTTCAGGGTCGCAGCATACTTTTGCAAGATCTAAGCCGTTTAAGCCGCCAAATGCACGTGCTTTTGCAATTGCTTCTTCTTCAGTGATATTTTCACCAGCAAGAATACAACCGTTTTGCGCACCTTTGGAACGTAAAATACGGGTCAATTTACGGGTATCAATATCGGCAATTGCAACAACATTGTGTTGTTGTAAGTATTCGCCTAAAGATTGAGTAGAACGGAAGTTACTGTGTAATAAAGGCAAATCACGGATAATTAAACCGTTTGCCCATACTTTATGAATTCGACCTGACTCAACATCTTCATCATTGCAACCAGTGTTCCCAATATGTGGGTAAGTTAAAGTCACAAGTTGTTGTGCATAACTCGGGTCGGTCAAAATTTCTTGATAGCCAGTCATGGCAGTGTTAAAAACGACTTCACCAGTCGTGCTTCCCGTTGCACCGATAGACGTACCTTTAAAGATTGTACCGTCGGCGAGGGCTAAAATGGCGGGGGTGCTCAAACCAAAGCTCCTGAACTAAAACCACAAAAATAGGGCTGTAAAAAAGCGAGTAGACGAAAAAAAAGGAAGGTCAATATTTAAACCTACCCTCCTATGTCTGCTCGCTTGAACTTAACATTGCATTATACGCATGAGCTCGCCAAAAGTCCATTGTGAATCTAACGAATATGTAAGATAAAAGACTTGCTTTTTTTGCTAGGTTTATGTTTTAGCGTGTAGTCCAAATGTAAGCAATCTACGATTGTTAGACAATCCAAAACCCATTTGAGTCTAAATTGCCTTATGCTTAATTTATAAACAACAACGACCTTGGGTAAAAGCGAATGACTGAACAAGATAAATCAGCCACTGAACCACAAAACAGTGCAATCAAAGCAGTAAGTGAAGGCGCTGAAAAGCTTGAAAAAGTAACGCATGATGCCAAAGAGCAGGTGCTTGATGTGGTTGGAGAAACGCAAGAAAAACTTCAAGCCGAAGCAAAACAACTCAATGCCAGCGTGCAAGAGCAATTGGGTCAGTTAAAGCAAGATGTGTTGCAAAAAATTGAAGCTTTAAAAGCACAATTTGGCAGTTCACCTAAAGATTTGGGCGAATTAAAAGACTTTGTAAAAACTGAATTTAGCGCAATTATTGAAGATCTTTCTAAACTTGGTAAAGAGTTGAAAGAAGATGTCAGCAGCATTTCAGTAAAACACAAAGATCAATTGGCTGAAACTTTTAAGCGTTCTAAAGAGCACACACTAGAAGCGTGGAAAAAAGTAAATCCATCAAAAACTGAAACTAATGATGAAACTGATCAAGCATAATCCAGTTTAATCTGTTGCTGATTCAGCCATAAAAAAAAGTGAGGTCATGCGCCTCACTTTTTTATTTAAATTTCTTGCTCAAACCAAAAACTAGTTGTTTCAATCTAAACTACTATTAATCACAGTTAGAACTGATGTAGCCAATCGCGCTTATTGTGAAAATCGGCGGCAGGGCTGCTGTGTTGCATGGCATAAAACTGCTCGCCCTGACTGGTTTTTAATACAGCTGTGAGCCCAATAAACAAATCTGTCCATTTCAGTTTATGTTTCAGTATAAATTCGGTTAAATCCAAACTGACATTTAAACCGTAATGCGTACGTTTTAGCTGATTCAACTCAATATCATAAGCGGCCACAGGTGGCATTTGCTCAGGATAACGATATTCTTCAAAGGCATAGGCTTGCCAAGCTTGAGAAGGGGAGAGATTGATTTCACGATAAAAATCTTCGCCCTGAACGCCAATGAAAATTTCAAAGCAGGTCTGTTTCCACAAAAAGTCCTGACGTGGATGTGAAGCTACCAATGCAGGCCATTCGACCCATTGATTCGGATCACGCAGCCAATAACCTACATTTAAGCTAAACGGACTTTGTTGTTCAATTGCACCGACCAAAGAAATCGCTTGAAACTGACGATCAAAGGCGCTGAGTTCGTAACTTGCCATATAAGCTTAGTTAGACAAATGAGCGTGACGAACTAAATTTGACAACTTGGCATTTTGTTTTGCTGCTTTTTTATAAAGTAAAGCAATTTTACCAATTGTTTGTACCACTTCAGAACCTGTTGCTGCAGCAATTTCAGTAATTACAGCTGCACGTACTTCACGGTCTTCACCACCAATTTTAACTTTAATCAATTCGTGATCGTTTAAAGCACGGTTGGTTTCTTCAATTACATTTTCAGTCAAACCTTGACCGCCAACCATCACTACAGGGTTAAGTGCATGACCAATTTGACGTAAACGCTTGCGTTCCTGAATAGAGAGAGCCGCCATAAAGATAACCTAATTTTAAAAACGGCTTAGTATAACAAAAGCCAATTTGAAACGCTGTAAATTCTATGCAAATAATCCGCGATCTTGCAGCAGTACAAAAATATCAAAATTGAACATTTGCTTAGGTTTATCCATTAGTGATGAGTGTGGTTTTTTATGCCACAGTACAGAAATAAGCGATGGATTTAATAGAAAAAACTTGTCAGTTATTGGCATTTAGATACAGATGTCTACTGCAAGCTTGCTAATTTTCACGTACAATCGCAATTTAGATGGCTATTCGTTACTAAGAGAGTTATGGCAACACGCATTACCAACCAAAAGTTATCCAAAAGTAGTCGTGCGTGGATGAGAGAGCACCTAGATGATCCCTTTGTGAAAAGAGCGCAAAAAGAAGGGTATCGTGCACGTGCTGCATACAAACTACTTGAGATTCAAGAAAAATATAAACTGATCAAACCTGGCATGACGGTGGTGGACTTGGGAGCAGCACCAGGCAGTTGGTCGCAAATCGCAGGGAAACTTGTCGGCGACAAAGGTTTGGTGATCGCTTCCGATATTTTGGAAATGGACGCATTACCAGATGTGACCTTTTTACAAGGTGACTTCCGCGAAGAAGAAGTGTTCGAAAAATTGTTAAATATTTTAAACGGACGCACGGTAGACGTTGTAATTTCCGATATGGCCCCCAATACATCAGGTAATAAAGCTGTAGATCAACCGCGTCAAATTTACTTATGCGAGTTGGCGCTCGATTTTGCCAACCGTGTATTGGGACCCAATGGCCAGTTTGTGGTCAAAGTGTTCCAAGGTTCGGGGTTTGACGAATTTCGTAAACAGGTCGTGGACAGTTTTGATGTTCTAAAGACAGCAAAACCCGCTGCTTCACGGGCGCGTTCCAAAGAAGTATTCCTTATTGGACAAGGACGTAAAAAAGCGTCTAAATAAAGTTTACTTGCCAAGCCGTTAAAAATTGTGCATTTTGTACGTTTTTAATGAATTGTCTAGCTGATCTTCAGCTTTTTGAATGAAAGGTCACCCAGTAACGGGCATGATCAAATTAGATTGATATGGGAATAAAGCTTTGAGCGATCTCTTCAAGAATGCCGTATTGTGGCTGATTATACTTGGTGTGCTGATTCTAATTTTCAGCAACATCAATAACAGTGAAAAGCCAACTGCAATGAACTATTCAGAGTTCGTTACAGCGGTGAATGCTGGTCAAATTAAGCAAGTCACAATTGATGGCGAAAGAATTAGTGGCGAAAAAGTCAACGGCTCGTCCTTTGAAAGCATTCGTCCAGCAGTTCAAGATCCTGAACTGATGCCGAATCTGATTAAAAACAACGTTGTTGTTGAAGGTACTGCACCTCAACGTCAAGGTTTGTTAATGCAACTATTGATCGCAAGTTTCCCTGTACTTTTAATCATTTTGTTATTCATGTTCTTTATGCGCAACATGGGTGGCGGTGCAGGTGGTAAAAACGGCCCGATGAGCTTTGGTAAATCTAAAGCCAAAATGTTGTCTGAAGACCAAATTAAAGTCACATTTGCCGATGTAGCAGGTTGTGACGAAGCAAAACAAGAAGTGGTTGAAATTGTAGATTTCTTAAAAGACCCTGCTAAATTCAAGCGTTTAGGTGCAACTATTCCTAAAGGTGTGTTGATGGTAGGT
Organism: Acinetobacter sp. YH01004; assembly: GCF_013420455.1. Taxonomy (NCBI): domain Bacteria; kingdom Pseudomonadati; phylum Pseudomonadota; class Gammaproteobacteria; order Moraxellales; family Moraxellaceae; genus Acinetobacter; species Acinetobacter sp. YH01004. The sequence continues at coordinate 370,860 of NZ_VOXZ01000002.1, read as the reverse complement.
CCACCGGGTACAGGTAAAACCTTATTGGCCAAAGCCATTGCAGGCGAAGCCAAAGTTCCATTCTTCAGCATTTCTGGTTCTGACTTCGTTGAAATGTTCGTGGGTGTAGGTGCTTCTCGTGTTCGTGATATGTTTGAGCAAGCTAAACGCCATGCACCATGTATCATCTTTATTGATGAGATTGATGCGGTAGGTCGTCACCGTGGTTCAGGTACAGGTGGTGGTCACGATGAACGTGAGCAAACACTTAACCAAATGCTTGTTGAAATGGATGGTTTTGAAGGCAATGAAGGCATTATTGTTATCGCTGCGACAAACCGTGCCGATGTACTGGATAAAGCTTTATTGCGTCCAGGTCGTTTTGACCGTCAAGTAATGGTTGGCTTGCCAGACATTAAAGGTCGTGAGCAAATTCTGAATGTTCACTTGAAAAAACTGCCTTCAGTTACAGGTGTAGATGTCAAAGTCTTGGCACGTGGTACACCAGGCTTCTCTGGTGCGCAATTGGCGAACCTTGTGAATGAAGCTGCATTGTTTGCTGCCCGTCGTAATAAAAATACGGTGGATATGCACGACTTTGAAGATGCTAAAGATAAGTTGTATATGGGCCCTGAACGTAAGTCGATGGTGCTGCGTGAAGAAGAACGTCGTGCAACGGCTTATCATGAAGCAGGTCATGCGATTGTTGCTGAAATGCTGCCGGGTACAGACCCTGTGCATAAAGTAACGATTATGCCGCGTGGCTGGGCATTGGGTGTGACATGGCAATTGCCTGAACATGACCAAACTAGCCATTATAAAGACAAAATGCTGAACGACTTGTCTATCTTGTTTGGTGGTCGTATTGCAGAAGAAGTCTTTATTAATCAAATGTCGACAGGTGCATCGAATGACTTTGAGCGTGCGACTAAATTAGCACGTGCGATGGTGACCAAATACGGTATGTCTGACAAGTTAGGCGTAATGGTCTATGAAGATGATACACAACAATCATTCATGGGTAGTTTAGGCAGCCGTACCATTTCTGAAGCCACCCAGCAACAAGTGGATGCTGAAGTTCGTCGTATTATTGATGAGCAATATAAAGTTGCCCGCGATATTTTGGAAAATAACCAAGACATTGCCCACGCAATGGTAAAAGCATTGTTGGAATGGGAAACCATTGATCGTGACCAAATCCGTGACATTATGGAAGGTCGTGAGCCACAGCCACCGAAGGTGTATATTGCAGACAATCCTGTGATTGATGTAACACCAACCGATGGTCCAAGCACACCGCCACCATTACCAGCGAGCTAATCAGTTCACATAATGTTAAAAAGAGTCTTTGTATAAAGGCTCTTTTTTTATTCGTGTGGTTTATGCGCCGTTGCAACAGGAATATTGGTAATGTTGAAGCGCACTGAAAAGAATTCCACATCTTTAAAATTAGCCTTGTTAAAATAAGCTTTTCAAATTGAAAGGAAGACCAGCATGCAGCTAATGCCATTACCCAAACGTGTATTGCAATGTGGACGTTTGCGTTTAGATTTATCTCAGCCGCATGTGATGGGAATTCTAAATGTGACACCAGACTCGTTTAGTGATGGTGGGCGACATAATGAAAAAGATGCTGCTGTGGCGCGTGCTTTGGAAATGATAGCCGAAGGTGCAACCGTGATTGATATTGGCGGTGAGTCTACACGTCCGGGGGCAAGTCCTGTGAGTGTAGAAGAAGAAATTCGTCGTGTGGTTCCTGTGGCGGAAGCCTTATCTGCTTATGATGTGGTACTTTCGATTGATACGTCACAGCCCGAAGTGATTCGTGCTGCCGTAGCTGCGGGGGCGCATATCTGGAATGATGTACGTGCGCTGACCCGTCCAAATGCGTTGCAAACAGCTGCTGAGTTAAATATCCCCGTGATTATTATGCACATGCGTGGTGAACCGACCACCATGAACAATTTAGATCAATATGATGATGTCACTGCAGATGTGATTGCAGAATTGCAGCAACGTGTCGCTGATGCTTTGGCGGTAGGGGTCAAGCCTGAAAATATCATGATTGATCCAGGTTTTGGTTTTGCGAAAAATGCACAACAGAATCTGAAATTGTTAAATGAGTTGCATCAACTTAATGGTATGGGGTATCCAATTTTATCGGCATTGTCCCGTAAACGCTTTATTGGTGAAGCTTTGGGTGGGGCAGAGCCAACACAGCGTGCAGTTGGTTCTGTAGCGGCACATTTACTCAGTATTCAGCAAGGTGCTTGTATGGTGCGTGCGCATGATGTGAAAGCCATGTCTGACGCCATTAAAGTCTGGCAAGCAATGCAGTTGGCAAATTAATCGCAGTATGCAAATTGGGGCGAAGCTAGAATTAAAGCCTTGCTTATGCTATATAGGCACGCTTGAATCTCTGTATTTTTGAGTGCCTGTATGTTTGCAGATTTACTTCTCCCGATGTTTGATGATGAGTTTTATCCTGATATTTTAGTTGCTGAGTTAAAACAACTGATTCAACAGTTTGCAAAACACGTGTCTAAATCCAATTTATCTGAAACCGATATTTATCATTTTGCAGATCAGACCGTGCAAGCCATTAATAAAATGAAACCACAATTTGAAGATCTGGATTCAGATTTGGACGATACCGCAGCAGATTATATTGCTGAGGCGATGATGATGGTGCTGCAAGATCAAGGCTATTTCGAGATTGAAATGGAAGAGTTGATTGCAACGAGAGAGTGGTGATAGGTCACTCTCTTTCAGCTTTAATTTATGGGTGATTCAATAAATCATCTAAAACATCATCCAAATGGCAACTTTGCTGTGTATGTAGTTCTGCAATTTCCCGAACATTCAACGTATATAGCCCATTATGTTCATTCGGCTGTGCAATTAAATTGACCCAAAACTTTGTATTTTGTTGCAGCAAAGTTTTGAGTTGCTTTTCTTCTTCAGGATTTTGGAAATTTAATAAATATAAATTGTTGCCTAAGCTGCAACGACGTAATTGTAATTCTTGATTTTTATATTGCAATGTTCCTGCAAAAACATCATAAAATTCTGCATCAGTTTCAATTGGGTTTACGGATTCGGTTGCTGACTCAAGGCTGGGATTTTGTGCATGGCTTGCAAAACTGAGCAAGCAGCATAAACAGATCACCCATTTGAAAGAGAAGATAAAGCGTTGTAGAGACATTTCAAATCATCGGCACATAAATGTTATTGTTTTCAATATTATATTTTTTAGGCATAAAAAAACCAGCTTAATGCTGGAGTTCTTTATTTGCACCATTTGAATGATTTGATTCATTAGAATGGTGCCCGAGGCCAGACTCGAACTGGCACGCTTTGAGGGCGGGGGATTTTAAATCCCCTGTGTCTACCGATTTCACCACTCGGGCATGTGCGCAATAATAGAGGACGAAATAAAACTTGGCAAGTAAATTTATTTACAATTGCTTTCTTTTCAATCAATTCAACTTATTAGCTTGAAAAAAGTTCGGTTTGAAGCATATTTCTGCTGTTTGTCATCAATATTTCATGAATTTGAGATCAAAGCGAAATCATAAATTTCTATGTTGAGCGCTCAAGAAAAATAAAAGGAATATTCATGAACATTCGCTTAACTCGCCGAGAGCTGATTCAAAAAAGTTTGGCTGGTTTTGGGGCGTTGTCATTGCCAGTCGCATTAACTGCATGTGGTGATGACAATGAAAATACAGCAGAAAATGCATTAAAGGTGCAGTTTTTGCATGGTGTCGCCAGTGGTGATCCGCTGCATGATCGTATTATTTTATGGACACGTGTAACGCCAAGTGACATGGCAGCATGCATTGAAGTGGTTTGGGAAATTGCCAGCGATGAGGCGTTTAAGCAATTGGTAAATACTGGCAAAGTACAAACCAGCGCAGCGCAAGATTTTACTGTTAAAGTGGACGCAGATCGTTTACAGGCAGGGACTAAATATTATTACCGTTTCCGCTTTGGTAATACGGTTTCTGCTATAGGACAGACCAAAACCTTGCCACAACGCAGCGATCAAGTGAAATTTGCGGTCTGTTCTTGCTCGAACTATCCCGCAGGTTATTTTCATGTGTATAAAGAAATGGCACAGGAAAACAATCTGGATGTGATTATTCACTTGGGTGATTATATTTATGAATATGGACAAGGTGGCTACGCGACTGACGATGCAAAACAGTTAGGACGTACCTTTGCTGCAGACAATGATAAAGAAATTATCAAGTTAGATGATTATCGTAAACGTTATGCTTTATATCGTACCGATGCTGATTTGCAGACTGCTCACCAACGCCATCCATTTATTGTCATTTGGGATGACCATGAACTCAGTAATGATACTTGGGAAGCGGGTGCAGATAATCATCAAGAAGGTGAAGGCAGCTTTATAGAACGTAAAATTGCGGCATTACAGGCTTATTTCGAGTGGATGCCAATTCGTCCAGTTGCAGAAAATGATCATTTGAATATTTATCGCCAGTTTGATTTTGGTGGTTTGGTGAATCTGATGATGCTGGATACGCGTATTTTGGCGCGTCATAAGCAATTAGATTATGCTAACTATATGACGGCAGAAGGTATTGATGCTGCTAAATTTCAGGCAGATTTATTTAGTGATCAACGCACATTGATGGGTGGAGTTCAACGAGAATGGTTGCAAAAGCAGTTGGGGCAGTCTAGGGCTACTTGGAATGTTTTGGCTCAACAAGTGTTGATGGCGAAAATACTGATTCCACAAGAACTGTTATTGCCTTTAGCGAAAATCACCAATGGTGATCAGCAACCTGAAACACTTGCACAAATGAAGCAGAAAATTACAGAATTGGTCACGCTGAAATTGCGTTTAAAAGCGAATGATCCAACTTTGACAGCAGTAGATAAGGCACGTTTGTATGCGGTTGCACCTTATAACCTCGATGCTTGGGATGGTTATGCCTACGAGCGAGAAGTTGTGTATGGGACATTGCAGCAACTTGGGAAAAAAGCAGTGGTGTTGGCAGGTGATACTCACAATGCTTGGGCTGCAACCTTGCATACACATGAAACAAATCATGAGGTTGGGTTGGAATTCGCGACCAGCTCGGTATCATCGCCCGGAATTGAGTATTACTTAAATGTGCCTGCAGACGAAATGGCAGCGTTGGAATATGCCTTTCAAGAACTGATTGATGAACTGGATTATTGCAACTTAAATCAACGTGGTTATTTAACGGTGACTTTTGATCGTGCGCAAGTGGTTGCAGATTGGAAGTTTATAGATACGGTTAAGGCACGTGAATACAAACTCGATGATACGCGTGGTCATCAACAGAAGTATGGTGTAGACTTAAAACCAATCATTGATGTCGCTAAAACTACTTAAAATTGGTGTGATATTTACAGAAAACCGAGTCTAAGTTGCTCGGTTTTTTTTGATGATTAAGCGGAGGTTTTTAATCGAGTTTATCTTGAATATAACTGTCTAAATCTATGTATTTAATGCTTTTACATAAATTGTGTTCAACCTGCATCAGTTGTTGGTGTAACTGAATTGCATGTTGATATTGCTGATTCAATTGGGCAAAACGAGGGCTATTTTTATTGGAAAAATACATCCGATATTGAATTTTAGCAGCTTGACGATATGACCAATACGCAGCACGGCGAAATTGCGTTAAGCAATATTTTTGTTCAAGGCTTATGTGGTCACGGAACATATTCTCTTTATAGAAACGTACAAAACCAAAACTGATGCAGAAAAAGAATAAAATCCCTTGCAGAATTGCACTCTGAAAATAGGCGAAATTTACCGCTTGTAGCAGAATCAATACTGCTATTTTTATGGTGGCATGTTGCTGTAGTTGATACCACGATGCCGAACTGTGTTTAATTTGATACAACACATAAGGTAGAAGCAGCATAAAACCTAACATGATGGCTAAAATCGCCAATGCCTTGGCTTGAAAGGCATCGTACTGCGGTGCAAAGTTTTGAATCCCGTGCGCCAGACTGATTGAAATAGGAATAAAAATCAGGCAGGCCAAGACCCATGGAATCATTTCTTTCCAATCATCCAGCATGCCTTTGCTTTGAATAAAACCATAAAACAAAATATTTCTTTTAAATGCAGCAGGGTATTGTTGTTGCAATTGCTGCAAATCAAGAAGCGCTTGTTTAGGGTTCATAGAGGCATCATTGAATATTGAATAAAGAGGGGAAAACCTAAAATTTAGGCATAAAAAAACCAGCTTAATGCTGGGTTCTTTATTTGCACCATTTTAATCTATTTTAAAATGGTGCCCGAGGCCAGACTCGAACTGGCACGCTTTGAGGGCGGGGGATTTTAAATCCCCTGTGTCTACCGATTTCACCACTCGGGCATAGTTTTACAAGATTGGAGGCGGAGGTCGGAATCGAACCGGCGTCCACGGAGTTGCAGTCCGCTGCATGACCACTCTGCCACCCCGCCGCGTCTTGTGATGCGTATATTAGCAAGCTCTGAAAAAAAAACAATACTATTAAATGAGCAGATGCACATTAATTCGACATATAGAATAAAATAGTCTAAATAATCATGTATTATTTGCAAAATTGATTCATATCAACATTTGGAGATGTGCCGTGGCATTAATTTTAGACGGTCGTGCATTGGCAAAACAAATTGAAGCTGATCTGTTAACACGTGTAGAAGCGTTAAAAGCAAAATCAGGTCGTACCCCAATTCTAGCGACTATTTTGGTCGGTGATGACGGTGCATCTGCAACTTATGTACGCATGAAGGGCAATGCTTGCCGTCGTGTGGGCATGGATTCTTTAAAAGTAGAATTGCCAACAGAAACCACCACAGAACAATTATTGGCAGAAATTGAAAAATTGAATGCCAATCCTGATGTGCATGGTATTTTGTTGCAACACCCAGTTCCTGCGCAAATTGATGAGCGTGCTTGTTTTGATGCGATTTCACTTGCAAAAGACGTAGATGGTGTGACCTGTTTAGGTTATGGTCGTATGGCAATGGGCGAAGCTGCATATGGTTCTGCAACACCTGCAGGCATTATGACCATTCTTAAAGAAAAAAACATTGAAATTGCAGGCAAACATGCCGTTGTTGTGGGGCGTTCGGCAATTTTAGGTAAACCAATGGCTGCGATGCTTCTTGAAGCCAATGCAACAGTAACCATTTGCCATTCACGTACCCAAGATCTTGCAAGTTTTGTGAAACAAGCGGACATTATTGTTGGTGCGGTTGGTAAAGCTGAATTGATTCAAAAAGACTGGATCAAACCAGGCGCTGTGGTTGTTGATGCAGGCTTCCATCCACGTGATGGCGGTGGTGTTGGAGATATCCAATTGCAAGGCATTGAAGAGATTGCTTCTGCATATACGCCTGTACCAGGTGGCGTTGGCCCAATGACGATTACAACTTTGATTCGTCAAACGGTTGAAGCGGCTGAGAAAGCGTTAGGTTGATGAAGACCTCTCCCTAACCCTCTCTTGCGCTTCAATTTAAAAGCAGTGCTTTAAATTTTGCTCAGGAGAGGGGAAATTCATTGTGAAAATAATGGATGCTCCTTCTCTTGCGCCGTATACGGCTCAGGGAGAAGGCTGGGATGAGGGCTTAAAAATTCTCTCCCTAACTCTCCTAAAAAAGAGTGGGGAATTCATTGTAAAAATAATGAATGCCCCCTCTCCTTTAAAAAAGCAGAGGGAACTTTTTAAATTAGAACGAATAAAAATCCAATGAGCTGTACCTTTCAATTTCCTAAAGCCCCTGAACATCTTTTAGATGCTTTACATGATGTAATTCCAAATTGTGAATTACTGGCACAGCAATTGCCTGAAACGCCTATTTCACTTTGGCTTATTCCACCAGTATTTCCTACCGACAAGCTAGATGATGAAGTGATTCGTCGTATTTGGAATGATACGCCGTACTGGATTTTCTGTTGGGCTTCAGGACTTGCAATGGCGCAATGGTTATTGGCAGAACCGCAGCAAGTAAAAAATAAAGTCGTTTTAGACTTTGGTGCAGGTTCGGGCGTGGTGGCGATTGCTGCAAAAATGGCAGGTGCCAAACGGGTAATTTGTTGTGATATTGACCCCATTAGCCTTGCAGCCTGTCGAGCCAATGCTGAATTGAATGATGTGGTGCTTGAATATTTAGATGATCTATACAAAGCAGAACAAGTGGATGTATTGTTGGCTGCCGATGTACTTTATGATCAATGCAATCGCTTTTTTTTAGATGAGTTCTTAAAGTTCGCCCCAGAAGTTTGGGTGGCAGACAGCCGAGTGAAAAACTTTAGTCATCCACAATATATAAAAATAGATGAACGCAGCGCGACCACATGGCCAGATTTGGATGAAGCCAAAGAGTTCCGTAATGTGAGTTTTTATAAGACGCGATAACTCATCACGTCTTATAGGAAGCCAGTTTTGTGGCGCGAATTAATTGCAGCTATAACGCACAATGCGCAGTGTGCTTGGGCGAGCATCTAAGGCCTGACGTGTAGCATAGTTTTCACTGCTATGTAGCTCAGGTGTGTTCGATAAGCCAATAGAGGTGCGGCTTTGCCCAAGTTGGCGACCATACGGGTCTTGTTGGTTGGCTGCAGGATTCACCACTTCATTAATACTTAAAATCCGCAATTGATAAGTTTTATGCGCACCAAGTTCTTTTTGGCAGGCACGCTGTAATTTACTTTCATCGCGCTGTTGGTTTTGACGTCCTGCAAGAGTGTAGGCTAATACTGCGTTGCGATCAGTTTTGCTTTCGACTTTATAGCCAATAAAACTATTCTCGTTTTGCTCAGGCAAACTTTGACAAGCGGATAAACCTAACCCAAGTCCCGTCATAGCCAAAATAATCATTGTATTCTTCATGGTTTTATTCATGATCATGTCTCATGTTTTGATGTCATTTCATTCTTGTTTTAAGTATGCCATAGCTGAGTGGACAAAGCATGGCTTTGTTGGTGATGTGGTAGGCTGTCTATATTGGGGGTGATAAGTGTGTTTTGATGATGTCATGTTTTTACTTTGAATCTTCGTATTATTTAGTATTTACACATCAGGTGGGATTGTTGAAGAGCGGATTTCGGTGCTTTTAACACATAAAATATTAGGGCAATAAAAAAGGTCACCGAAGTGACCTTTTTTTAGCCATCAGCGTTGAATTACGCAGACTTAACCGCTTCAAGTAAAGCAGCTTGACGTGCTTTCAATGCAGCAGGTAAGCGCTCACCAAGTTTGTTGAATAACTCAGTGTGGCTTTCTAACTCTTTGATCCATTGTTCTTTGTCTTGCGCTGTTACAGTTTCAAATTGCTCTTTAGAGAAATCTAAACCAGTCCAGTTCAATTGCTCATACTTTGGAACGAAACCAATTGGAGTTTCAATAGCTTCTGCACGACCTTCGCAACGATCAATGATCCACTCAAGCACACGCATGTTTTGACCAAAACCAGGCCATACGAAGTTGCCTTCTGCATCACGACGGAACCAGTTTACATTGTAGATACCTGGTAATTTGTTGCCTGCAGCTTTTGCTTTCTCGCCAACTTGCTCACCCATCTCTAACCAGTGAGAGAAGTAGTCTGCCATGTTGTAACCAGCAAACGGAAGCATTGCAAATGGGTCACGGCGTACAATACCTTGTTGACCAACGGCTGCTGCAGTCGTTTCAGAACCCATCGTTGCTGCTTTATATACGCCATCTACCCAGTCAAATGCTTCTGAAATTAGAGGCACTGTGTCTGCACGACGACCACCGAAGATGAACGCTGAAATTGGAACACCTGCTGGATTTTCCCAGTCAGCATCGATAGAAGGGCATTGACCCGCTGCAACAGTGAAGCGCGCATTTGGATGAGCTGCTTTTTCTGCGCCAGTATGTGGTTGACCTTTCCAGTTGGTTAAGTTTGCAGGAACTTCTTTAGATAGACCTTCCCACCATACTTCGCCGTTGTCAGTCACAGCAACGTTGGTATAAATCACGTCTTTGTGCAGAGTTGCCATACAGTTCGGGTTAGTCTTGGTGTTTGTACCAGGAGCAACACCGAAGAAACCAGCTTCAGGGTTAATTGCATATAAGCGACCATCTTCACCTGGTTTGATCCAAGCAATATCGTCACCTACAGTTTCAATTTTCCAGCCTTCATAACCTGCAGGTGGAATTAACATCGCAAAGTTGGTTTTACCACATGCAGAAGGGAATGCTGCTGCGATGTAGTGTTTTTCGCCTTGTGGGTTGGTCACGCCTAAAATAAGCATGTGTTCAGCTAACCAGCCTTGTTCACGACCCATTGCAGAAGCAATACGAAGCGCTAAGCATTTTTTACCCAATAATGCGTTACCGCCGTAACCAGAACCATACGACCAGATTTCACGAGTTTCTGGATAATGTACGATGTATTTTTCTTTGTTACATGGCCAAGCAACGTCTTTCTCGCCTTCAGCCAATGGTGCGCCCACAGTGTGTACGCAAGGAACAAATTCGCCATCTGTGCCCAATACGTCATAAACAGCTTTACCCATACGAGCCATTTTAGACATGCTGACAGCAACATAAGGAGAGTCAGTTAATTCAATACCGATGTGAGCAATGTGGCTACCTAATGGGCCCATAGAGAATGGAACCACATACATGGTACGACCAGCCATTGAACCGTCGAATAAACCGTTTAATTTAGCGCGCATTTCAGCTGGCGCTTCCCAGTTGTTCGTCGCACCAGCATCTTCTTTGTTTTCAGAGCAGATGTAAGTACGGTCTTCAACACGAGCAACGTCAGAAGGATCTGAATTTGCAAGGTACGAACCAGGGTGTTTTTCTTGGTTTAATGCTTGCATGGTGCCGTTAGCGATCATCAAGTCGATTAGACGTTGATATTCTTCTGCGCTACCGTCACACCATTCAATTTTTGCTGGTTTCGTTAACTTTGCAATTTCTTCAACCCATGCAATAAGCTTAGGGTGACGAACGAATTCTGGTGCGTTCACTTGGGTCATGGTGAGGCCTATCTTAAATGTGTACAAATCGTGTACAAAGTACAATCTGAACGATGGGGTACATGGTTCAGATGAAATATGAAAAAAAAGTGGCTGTATTAAAGCACAAAAACATAAAAAAAATAAGACATAGGCTTGATTTAGCTTTATGTGAAAAATACCCATATAAATAATGAATAACATATATGAAACATGGGCTTACAACTTTTTTGTGTTCCATTTATCATTATTTAAAAAAATTATGGGCATTATTTATTTTAATTATTTTTAATTAAAACATGTACTTATATCTTAAATTTTATAAAGAATGATTATTGATTTAATGAATGGTCGTCATTCGATTTTTACATAAAGCTGCTTTTCATTCTGCATCAATTGGTCGAAATTAGAGCAAAAGCTTTAAAATGATTGAAGAAAATGTCGACAACATTACAGCCTTTATCTCTTATTTATAATCAAAAATCAGGATTTCATGCCACACAGCAAGAAGGTGTCTATGAAGAGTTGCTGCATGTTTTGTCACAGCATGGTTTTGAAATCCAATTGTTTGAAATGGGTGAAATCGCCAATTTTGATCAACTGATGCAACAGGTGTTAGCACGGCATCAAGCAGCGCAGTTAAGCGGTGTTGTGGTTGCAGCGGGTGGAGATGGTACTTTAAATGCGGTTGCTGCAAAGTTAAAAGGGACATCTATCCCCATGGGTATTTTGCCTTTGGGCACGTTTAATTATGTGGCGCGCTTACTGAATATTCCACTGGATTTAATTGAAGCCGCACAGGTCATTGCCACAGGCACGACGCGAGCTGTGCATGTGGCACAAATCAATCAACATATTTATTTAAACAATGCCAGTTTGGGTTTGTATCCTTTATTCATTCAAAAGCGCGAGCGTTATAACCAATATTTAGGACGTTTACCTTTGCATGCCTATACTTCAGGTTTGGATGTGCTGATTCGTGACCGTAAAGAGTTAAAATTAAAAATTGCAATCGATGGCACACTTTATCCCTTAAAAACCCCGTTGATTTTCTTTGGCAATAATCAATTGCAATTATCTGAAATGAATTTACGTATTGCGCAAGCGGCAGAACAGGGCAAAGTTGCGGGTGTCGTGGTTGCCAAAAGCGATAAGCTGACTTTATTTAAAATTTTATGGCAAATGATTCAGGGCAAACTAGATCAAGCCAGTGATGTTTATAGTTTTGCTGCAGATCAGGTGGTAATTCACAGTACACAGACGCAGCTGACCGTGGCGATAGATGGGGAAATTGTCAAAATGCGTCCGCCATTACATATTTCGGTGCAGAAGAATGCACTCAACATTAAGGTGCCGCATGTTATTGCATCTGTCTGATTTGCATTTCGGCACCGAAAATATCGCGTGTATGCAGGCGATTCAACAGTTGTGTGCATCATTGCAGCCTGAAGCGGTAGTGGTGAGCGGCGATTTAACTCAACGCGCACGTTATGCACAATTTTATGCCTGTAAGCATTTTTTAGACAGTTTAGATGTGCCGTATTTGGTAGTACCAGGTAATCACGATATTCCGCTGTATCATCTCTGGAAAAGGTTTTTGAGTCCATTCGCCCGTTATCAGTTGTTTTTTGGGCGCATGGAAAGTGTGTTGGAAACGCAACATTTTTATCTGATAGGCGTAAATAGTATTCGACGCCGTTTTCATACTCGCGGGCATATTTCTTTAAGTCAAATTCAGGAAGTTGAAGCTTTGCTACAAGTTGCGCCAAGTAATAAGTTTAAAATTTTGGTGGCGCATCAACCATTTTATACACCACCAGATGATCGCCACAGCATTAAAGATTGCCCAGTGTTGGGGCGAATTGCCTTAGAGCAGTGGAGCAAAAATGGTTTGTATGCCTTGCTGCATGGGCATTTACATCAACCAGCCGTGTATGACTTAAATCAAATTTATGCCTTAGGTGTAGCGCATCCTGTGCTGGATATTCATGCAGGTACTGCAATTTCATATCGTTTGCATCAAGGTATGCCGAATAGCTTAAATGTATTGTGTAACAATGGTGATGTGCAGCATTACATTTTTGATGCTGAAAAAAAGCAATTTGTGTTGTGGCAACAAAATGCAGAATAAAACACCGACCTAGCCAATTTGTCTAAAAAAACAACAAAAACTGAAATATTTTTATCTTTCCCCCTTGAAGCGTTTATTTCCATCCCCACAACAGTGTCATCTAAAATTTATTTTGATGATGACCAAAGGAATAATTAAGTCGTCATCAGGAATCTATACATTGACTTAGTCTAATGGAGTTATTTATGAGCAACATTCGTCCATTACATGACCGCGTAGTTATTCGTCGTGTTGAAGAAGAAACAAAAACAGCTGGCGGTATCTTGCTTCCAGGTTCTGCTGCAGAAAAACCAGCCCAAGGTGAAGTGATTGCAGTAGGTAATGGTCAAATTACAGACAATGGCGTACGCGCTTTAGACGTAAAAGTGGGTGACAAAGTCTTGTTTGGTACTTATGCAGGCACCACAGTTAAAGTAGACGGTGAAGAACTTCTAATTATGAAAGAGTCTGATATTTTAGCGGTACTTGAAGGCTAATTTCAGAACTCATATTCAAAGCAAATTTGAACATTATTTAAAAATATTTGGAGTTAGACATGTCAGCTAAAGACGTAAAATTTGGTGATTCAGCTCGCACAAAAATGATTGCAGGTGTAAACGTACTTGCAGACGCAGTTAAAGTAACTTTAGGCCCTAAAGGTCGTAACGTAGTGATTGACCGTTCTTTCGGTGCGCCGCACATCACTAAAGATGGTGTATCTGTTGCGAAAGAAATCACCTTGAAAGACAAGTTTGAGAACATGGGTGCTCAGCTTGTACGTGAAGTGTCTAGCAAAACCAATGATATCGCAGGTGACGGTACGACCACTGCAACAGTACTTGCACAAGCCATTTTAAATGAAGGCATCAAATCTGTAACTGCGGGCATGAACCCAATGGATTTGAAACGTGGTATCGACCTTGCTGTTAAGGCAGTCGTTGCAGACATTAAAGCAACGGCTAAACCAGCATCTGATACTAAAGCGATTGAGCAAGTGGGTTCGATCTCTGCAAACTCTGATGAAACAGTAGGTAAACTCATTGCACAAGCAATGGAACGCGTTGGTAAAGAAGGCGTAATCACTGTTGAAGAAGGTTCAGGCTTTGAAGACGCGCTTGACGTTGTAGAAGGTATGCAGTTTGACCGCGGTTATATCTCGCCATACTTCGCGAACAAACAAGATACTTTGACTGCAGAACTTGAAAATCCGTTCATTCTTCTAGTTGATAAAAAAATCAGCAACATTCGTGAACTGATTGCTGTCCTAGAAGCGGTTGCAAAAACAGGTAAGCCACTTCTAATCATTGCTGAAGATGTTGAAGGCGAAGCGCTGGCAACGCTTGTTGTGAACAACATGCGTGGTATCATCAAAGTATGTGCGGTGAAAGCGCCTGGTTTTGGTGATCGTCGTAAAGCAATGCTTCAAGATATTGCAATCTTGACAGGCGGTACGGTTATTTCTGAAGAAATTGGTATGTCTTTGGAGCAAACATCACTAGAGCATTTGGGTAGCGCGCACAAAGTTACAGTCTCTAAAGAAAACACCGTGATTGTGGATGGTGCTGGTGATGCAAATCAGATTTCTGAGCGTGTTCAGCAAATCCGTGCGCAAATCGAAGAATCTACTTCAGAATACGACAAAGAAAAACTTCAAGAACGCGTTGCTAAATTAGCAGGCGGTGTTGCAGTCATCAAAATTGGTGCTGCAACTGAAGTTGAAATGAAAGAGAAGAAAGACCGTGTGGATGATGCGCTTCACGCAACTCGCGCTGCGGTTGAAGAAGGTGTTGTTGCAGGTGGTGGTGTTGCACTGGTGCGTGCTGCATCTGCACTTGATGGTCTGACTGGTGCTAACGATGACCAAAACGTAGGTATCAACATTCTTCGTCGTGCAATCGAAGCTCCGCTTCGTCAAATCGTAGCCAATGCTGGTGATGAGCCATCTGTAGTAATCAATGCTGTGAAGAACGGTGAAGGTAACTATGGTTATAACGCTGCGACTGGTGAATATGGCGACATGTTGGAAATGGGTATTCTTGACCCTGCAAAAGTAACTCGTTCTGCACTTGAGCATGCAGCGTCTGTTGCTGGCCTGATGTTAACAACAGAATGTATGATTACTGAAATTCCAGAAGACAAGCCAGCAATGCCAGATATGGGTGGCATGGGTGGTATGGGCGGCATGATGTAATTATCAGCGGACCCAAACTTCAAAAACCTCGTATCGTCAGATACGGGGTTTTTTTATGGCGTGGTTTTTATAATTCAGAGTTTGCACGCATGAAAAAGCAAAACTGCCTAGCCATTTTCCATTTATTTATTTATTTATTAAATGCGTGATATGTATTTAAACTGCTTTTTTTTGTGAATAAAACCCACTATGCTACTTGGAATAATAAGAAAAACAAATGATTAAATAAGTGTAATGCAGGCTGGAGTAGGCATAAAGGGGATAAAAATGGATAACCGAGAACACGAAATTATAGGCAGTATTTATGATGCCGCTGTAGATGTGAATTTATGGCCGCAAGTAATTGAAAAAATTGTTCAATATACAGACAGTAAAACCGCCATTTTTACTGCCTTAGATCAATTTAGCCCAAGTTACGATTTTTTATTTAGTCACAATATTCCAGATGAAGCTTTGCATGCCTATCGTGATGAGCGGATTCGCGTGATTGACATGCAGTTACACCGAGTATTGTGGGAAAATTTAGGTGTGGGACAAGTAGCGAGCTCGGATTTATCGCATTATGGGGAAAACCCTGAAAGTGATGAATATATCTTTTATGAACGGTGTTTGAATCCGACGGGAATTAGTTATATCTCGGCTGTTTTGCTCGATCAGGGTTCACATCGTTGGGCAGTTTTAGGATTACATCGTGCGCCAGATGTAGCGCCGTATCAACAAAAAGAGTTGGATTTTTTAAAGCATTTGGGTGTGCATTTGCGCCGTGCCTTACAAATCCATCGTCAATTTAGTTTGGTTAAACAAGAAAATTTAAGTTTGTATAGTGTGCTCGATCATTTAAAAACAGGTGTAATTTTGCTTGATCATCAGCTGAGTTTGATTTATTCAAACCCTTTAGCTCAAAGCATGCTGGAACACGATTCATGTTTAGATTTGGACTTGTATAATCGTTTAAAAACCCATGCTTATGATCAAAGTCGTTTAGATCAATTATTACATTCAGCGTTGTTGGGACAGTCGGCATTAAACGCAGATGTAGGCGGTGTATTGTCTTTGTCAGATGCGAAAGGACAACAATTAATGCTGACTATCGTACCTTGTTCTAAATTAAAAAATATGCAGCATCAAAATGCAAGACAACATCAAATTGCGGTATTTCTGACCGATATGCATCAGCACTATGCCTTGTCACAAGCCTATTTGCAGCAAGCTTATCAATTGTCTAAACGCGAGTTTGAGCTGTGTGAGTTGTTGTTGAATGGTTATAAGTTAGAAGAAATTGCGGAACATTGCGGGATTACCCTCAGTTCCGTGCGCACTTATTTTAAAAATATTTATGAAAAAACCCAATGCAACTCGCAAATTGAACTTATGCATTTATTAATGAGCTGTACCATTCATTTTGAGCATATTGGTTAAAGCTGCCTAAATTTTGCTTAGGCAGCTTTAAAATATGTTTAGTTACTACGTTGTAGGGTAATAGTGTCTTCGCCTTGTGGATGCAAGGTTAGACTTGTTCCGGAGATGCTATAAGTTGCATTAACTTTAGCGCTATCCGAAGTGTCATGTAATCCACCGCAACCGTTGGTGTCATATAACACTTCTGTTACGGCAAGTGTATTGGATGTTATTGAATATTTACCATATTCAATTCCTGGGTTATCGCAATCACCTTCGGTGTCTAACAAGAAATAGAATCCTGTGTCAAAGAAAGCAAACAAGTGAGTTTGATTAAATTGCCAAGTGCCAACTAGACCTGATGATTGTTTTACTTTAGTTAAAATATAGGTGCTATTACTTCCTACATCAGTCAGCACTAGATCTGTGCCATTATAACTTAGGCGGTGGTGACCATCATTGTCAGGATGTGAAAGCCCGTAGTCACCGTTTGTATCTATGGAAATTACAGGGTTCAGCGCTGAGGTTAAAGCATTCCAATTTAATTGTCCGATTTCAATACCAGGCTTCCCTGTTTCATCAGCTACATCTGCTTCACCCAGAGCATAACGTCCATCGGGTAAAATATGTAATAAAACAGCAGATGCATTGGTACGTCCAATTTCCCAAGTTCCAGCAATATCTTTATAGAATTGGCTTGCGCTACTTGTGGTAGTACCTTCTGTATTGGGTCTTGTGAGTATAAATGTACCTTCATTTGGTTCGTGGAGTGTAAGTGATGTCGAATTAACCGTGACTGGTAGACCTGAGCTTGAGTTTGCACTATTGTCAGATAAGCCTGCACAGCCATTTGTATCGATCAGGATATTATCTACGAATAACTTTCCATCTTGAACACGATATTTACCATATTCGATACCTGGTCCACCACAAGGCATTTCTCCAACTTCCACTTGATCGTCCCCAACAGCATCAACCATGATATAGGTATTATTATCCGGATTGAAAACAAATAGTTGCTTGCCTGAACTTGAGTTCCAAGCACCGGCAATGCTCGAATTGTTTTGAGGGACTTTAGTAAATGTTGCACTTTCATTAGGGTTTTGAGCTTCAGAAATTTTTAACTGCGTACCATCAAATGATATTTTCATATCACGTGTTTTTCCAGAATCAGTTAAGCCCCAATCTTCATTTGTATCAATTGAAGATTGCGCCCATAAATCTCCAGCAACAGCATTTACCGATAATTCACCATACTCCATGCCATTTGCACTATCAGATGGTGAGCTAACAATAGGTTCGCCAATCAGGTATTTCCCGTCTGAGGTTACTTGAAGTACGATTTCTGAGTCAGCATTTTTCGCATACCAAACCCCAACGATATCTTTGAGTAGTGTTTGGTTAAAGTTAGCTTGTGCTTCTGTTGCGCTAACTACGACTTTATCTTTAAAATCTTCTATTGTTTGTAGAACAGGTTGAAAGCTTGTAATAAATTCAGTTGTTGGTTTAGAGAGGTCAATTGAGTTTGCAGGGAGTTGACTCACTGAGTCAGGGATTTGAATACCATCGTCATGCCCCCCCTGAGAATCTAAAGATTGTAAAAAAATAAGTAAATTTGTTCGTGTTGTTACATCATCAGCTAACTCCACAGGGGTAATACGATCAGCACCAATCACTGTGCCAATTTCAATATTTCCGATGGAGAAAGTGATTTCATCACCCTCTTGATATTCAAACTCCCCTTGAGCATTTGTACGTTTAGAGACACCATTAATTGTATAAGTTGCACCACTCACAGGCCCATCGGTCAGTACGCCAGTTTTTGTGGTGTTTGATGGTGGGGGAGCAGAACTACCAGAATCATTGTCTGAACCACCACATGCACTGAGTAAGCCTGCTAAAGTTAAGCATAATAAGGTTTTTTTCATCATGAATTCCTTGTCATCCAAATTGTTATGTCAGAAGTATAGAAATAAGATGAATCTAGGAGCTATCCCAAAATTGGGAGGTCAAATACTAAATCTGTGAGAAAAAATGAAGACCAATCAATATTTTTGTGACAAAACTAGATTTTTTGATATGCAGTCATCGAAGTTCTATTTTGCTGTGTTAATTTGAAAAACGGTTTCAAGTTTTTTTGATGATCTTCATCCACTTGATTCATTTCATATTTAAATATCAACATTGCCATCTATAAGTGATCCAGTTTTATGTTGTCTAAATTTTTTATTGAACGTCCTATTTTTGCAGGTGTGCTCGCCATTGTGGTGATGGCACTCGGGATTTTTTCAGTATTAAATTTACCTGTAGAACGCTACCCAGACATTGCACCACCTCGTATCACCGTCAGCGCAACGTATACAGGAGCTTCGGCAGAAACTGTTGAAGAAAGCGTCACACAGGTTTTGGAACAGCAAATTAAAGGCTTAGATCACTTACTGTATTTCAGTTCTAGCAGTGATTCTTCAGGACGAAGTCGCATCAGCATTAGCTTTGAAAATGGTACCAACCCCGATACCGCACAAGTCCAGGTACAAAATGCGATTAATGGCGCAATTAACCGCTTACCTGAAGATGTGCAGCGTCAGGGGGTAAATGTCTTTAAATCATTGGGTGATACCCACATGGTCATTGGGCTGTACGATGCCACAGCCAAAAGCAGCAATATTGCCTTGTCTGACTATATGATGAGTCATTTAGAGCAAGAGTTGGCACGCATTGAAGGTGTGGGTGAGGTCGATGTTTTTGGTGCACAATATGCAATGCGGATTTGGCTGAATCCGTTAAAGTTAAAACAATACGCACTCATGCCAAGTGATGTACGTGCTGCAGTATTGGCACAAAATACCCAAGTCGCAGCAGGCGCAATTGGTGAATTACCCACAGCACAAGAACAATATCTCAATGCCAAAGTCACCTCAGGTTCACGCTTAAAAACGGTAGAAGAATTTGAAAATATTATTTTAAAAGCAGATCAGGCAGGTGGCTTTGTTTATTTAAAAGATGTGGCACGTATAGAACTCGGTGCAGAAAATTATCAAAACTTTAATACCATTAATGGTTTTCCATCGGCAGGGATGGGGATTTCTTTATCGTCTGGTGCCAATGCGTTACAAACTTCAGCCTTAATTCAAAAACAAATTGAGCATTTAAAACAACAATTGCCCGAAGGTTACCAAATTGTCTATCCACGAGATAACACGCCTTTCGTGCAGGAATCAATTAATGAAGTGGTGAAAACTTTAATTGAAGCGGTGATTTTAGTTGTCATCGTGATGTTCTTGTTTTTACAAAACTGGCGCGCGACGCTCATTCCTACCGTAACCGTGCCTGTGGTGATTTTAGGCACTATGGCCGTGTTGCAACTCTTTGGCCTAAGTATTAACACGCTGACCTTATTCGCTTTGGTTTTAGCGATTGGTTTATTGGTGGATGATGCGATTGTCGTGGTCGAAAACGTCGAGCGTTTAATGCACGAACAGCAGCTCTCGGCTAAACAGGCATCTATCGCATCTATGCAGGAAATTAGCGGTGCTTTGGTCGGCATTACCTTGGTTTTGACCGCAGTATTTATTCCAATGGCATTTTTTGGTGGTTCGACTGGAGTAATTTATCGCCAGTTTTCCATCACCTTAGTCACTGCGATGGCACTGTCTTTAGGCGTGGCCTTAATTTTAACGCCTGCCTTGTGTGCCTTGATTTTAAAACCCAATCCACAACCAGCCCAATGGGCCATCTGGTTTAATCAAAAACTGGAACGCTTAAAACAACACTATCTCAAATTATCAGGCTGGACGATTCAGCATAAAGCGATGTGTCTGGTTATTTTTGCAGGTTTACTGACGGTGTTTGCCTTGTTTTACCGTGCCTTACCTACCAGTTTTATCCCGAATGAAGATCAGGGCATGTTGTCGGTGCAATTTAAATTACAGGAAGGTGCGCCGTTGTCTAAAAGTCGTGAAGTGGGCGAAAGCATACGCGAATACTTTATGCAGCATGAAGCCCACAATGTTGATTTGGTGATGATTCGTTATGGACGTAATTTTTCGGGAACAGGGCAGAATTTAGGTCAGGGTTTTATTGCGCTAAAACATTGGGATGAGCGTCAAGGGCAGCAACATACTGCACAAGCCATTCGTGAACGTGCCATGCAGCATTTTCGACAGCACCCCAATGCACAAATTACCATTGGTATGCCCGCGGCAGTCCGTGGTTTGGGACAAACCGATGGCTTAGAGTTTTGGATGCGAGATGTGAATGGTACAGGACGTGATTTTTTAACCCAGCAATTTCAAAATTTACAGCAGCAAGCCGCTCAATATCAAAGCTTTAAAAATTTAGATCAACGTGCCAATCCTGAAAAAGCGGAGTTAAACGTCACGATTGATCAGAAACAGGCGATGGCAGCAGGTTTAAATCAAACGGCGATTAACAGTACCTTAGCGGCAGCTTGGGGCGGTAGTTATATCAACGACTTTATTGACCGTGGTCGAATTAAACGTGTGATTATGCAGGGTGATGCCGAATTTCGTGGTAAACCTGAAGATTTGAATCAATGGTCGGTACGCAGTCAGCAAAATCAAATGGTACCTTTTAGCCAGTTTGCTCAACTCAGTTGGAGCGGTGGGCCAGAAGTCGTCAATCGTTTTATGGGGTATAGCGCCGTGCAAATGGAAGCCGATACTGCCGAAGGATATAGCTCAGGGCAGGCGATGCGTGATTTAGAACAGATGGTGGCGCAGCAGGGCATTGACTTGGCATGGAGTGGGTTGTCTTTTGAAGAAAATCAGTCCAGCAATCAGGCTTTGTTACTGTATTTGATTTCCATCGGATTTATTTTCTTATGCCTTGCTGCCTTGTATGAAAGTTGGAGTATTCCAACAGCCGTGATGAGTGCCATTCCTTTAGGAATTGGTGGAAATATTATTTTCAGCTATTTGGCAGGTTTCCCGAACGACATTTATTTCCAAATTGCCTTGCTTACCACCATTGGTTTGTCATGTAAAAATGCCATTTTAATTGTGGAGTTTGCTTCGGCTGCACAGCAACAAGGCAAACAGGTGATTCAAGCCGCTTTAGAAGGTGCAAGCTTACGGCTCAGACCTATTTTAATGACCTCATTGGCATTTGGTGCAGGTATTTTGCCGCTAGTATTTGCCTTTGGTGCAGGTGCAGCAAGCCGTCAGGAAATTGGGGTGAGTGTTTTAGGTGGAGTTATTTTTGGCACAATTTTAGTGCTTGTTTTTATTCCGTTTATGTATGTGCTGGTTCGTTCTATATTTCAAGTGAATCGTTCATCACCCATAAACTAAAGATGTTTTTTATTAGGCACTTAGCAAAATTATAGGCTATGATATGAAACGCTAAAAATCTTGTATAAATCTACAGATTTTCGGGTTTTTAAGGGTTGGTTTGGGCTGAGAAACTTTGCCCATTCTTCATTTTACGTTTTGGAATGATGGAGTGGGTGAGATTAATGACCAATCTGCACGCTGAACAGTTAGAACAAGCCTTGCAATTACATCAGTCAAGTACAGTGCGCAGCTTGATCGATGGTATCAACCCTGCCGATTTAGCCGACTTAATGCAGCACTTGAGTCTGAAAGCACAGCTGAGTTTAATTGAACAAATTGACAGTGCTGCCTTGGTGATGGAGTTTTTACCACTGCATTCGCAACATCAAATTGCAGAGGCGATGGCACCGCAGCAATTGGTCAAACTGATTTCAGCCATGCATTCAGATGACCGCACCGACTTATTTAAGTTACTTTCTCCGCATTTACAGCGTTTTGTCAGCTTACACATTACGGAAGAAAAACGCGCACAGATTCAGACTTTAGCGCGCTATCCTGAAGAATCTGCGGGCGCGATTATGAGTTCGGATTTCGTGGTGCTCTCGCCAGAACTGAACATGCAGCAAGCTATAGATGAATTGCGCAGAATGACCACAGATCGGGAAACTTTGTACCTGATTTATATTGTCGATGAACTAATGAAACTATTGGGGGTTATTTCTTTAAGGGAAATTATTCAAAACCCGCCTGAACAAAAAATTAAAAATGTGATGTGCACCGATTTGGTCACAGGTTTGGTGACTGAAGATCAGGAAAGTATCGCGCAAAAACTCAGCCATTATGATTTTTTGGCCTTACCGATTGTAGATGATGCACAGCATTTACTGGGGATTGTCACCTATGATGATGCGATGGACGTGGTACAGGCAGAAACTACAGAAGACTTTTTAAAATCAAGTGCGGTAGCGTCTTCACCTGGCATGAGTATAAAAACTGCGCCAATTTTATTTTTATATCGCAAACGTGTGTTTTGGTTGGTGATTTTGGTATTTGGCAGTTTATTGTCTGGAATTGGCATTGCGCATTATGAAGACATTATTGCAGCACATATTGTACTGGTTTTTTTCTTGCCGCTTTTGGTCGGTAGTGGTGGTAATGCGGGTTCTCAGTCTGCGACCTTAATGGTACGGGCACTGGCTACAGGTGATGTGCAATTTAAAGATTGGCTGCATTTACTCGGACGTGAAAGTTTGGTGGCGCTATGTTTGGGTGGAACTATGGCTTTTGCGGTTTCAATTTTAGGCTATTACCGTGGCGATATGATGGTGTCTGTGGTATTGGCACTGAGTATGCTGGGCATTGTGCTGATGGGCTGTTTAATTGGCATGAGTTTGCCTTTTATTTTGCATCGCCTGAAACTAGACCCTGCCAGTGCCTCTGCGCCTTTGGTAACCTCGATTTGTGATGCAACGGGCGTGGTGGTGTACTTATTTATTGCTTCACAGTTGTTACTTTAAACACTGTCGGTGATGATGACTTATTCAAGACCTCATCTTAAAACTTTTTGCATTGATCAAAATTCTGTTTATAAAATCATAACAGACCTGAGTAAAAAACTGCTTTATTCTCAAGTAGATTGCATTTACCCAACGATACGTTTTCTATGCCAGAACCTGCATCTTCAAAAAAACTTAGCCAGCAAGAGGTGATTCGCTTAGAGCGCGATTTAGCCAAGTTTGCCAATATGATGGATTCTGTGGTGCGTATTCCATTTACCAAGCAGGGCGTGGGAGCAGATGCCGCATTAGGCACTGTACCTGTCGCGGGGGATGTCGCAGGTTTTGCACTGACCTGTTATGCGATTTATAAAGCCAAACAAATTGGTGTACCACAAACCAAACTCACTCCCGTGATTAAACTTGCTGTGATGGATGCAGTAGTTGGTTTTGTGCCAATTGTCGGCACAGTATTTGATGTATTTATTCGTCCAAGCCGTAAAGCTTTAGATGTAGTGCATACGCATATCCGTGAAGAATATCAGATTCACAGTGAGCATCATGTGGTACATCCTTTTTTACATGAGCGATTGGAACGTAAACAGCAGCAGTCAGCATTTTGGCGTAATCCTGTAGTGGCATGGCTGTGGCTACATTTGCCTGATTTGCTTGGTGTGATTTTTCTTATTTTCTTTATTTGGGCAGCATGGCTCGGTGCAAGTTGGTTGTGGCACTGGTCACAAAGTTTTGCTGTTTAAATGAACCTGTTTAAAGTACAAAACCATCTGGCAGATCTAATTTACAGACATGAAAAAAGCTTCCCTGAGGAAGCTTTTTGGTGTCGCTGTTACAATATCTTGCTAGCAGTATTAAGGTAAATTTAATTGCTGTAAAGCTGCAACACGTTGTTCAATGCTTGGGTGAGTTTGGAATAACGCTGCCAAGCTAAAACCTTCTTCTTTACCTGCAGAAATCGCAAAAGCTTTCATTTCTTTTGGCATTGCATCAGGCATTTCAGATTCTGCCTGTAAACGTAATAATGCAGAAATCATGGCTTGCTTACCTGCCAAACGTGCACCTGCTTCATCGGCACGGTATTCACGTTGACGCGAGAACCACATCACGATTGAAGAGGCCAAAATACCAAATACGATATCCAGTACAATGGTAATTGCAAAATAAGCCAAGCCAGGTGCTTCGCCGTCTTCACGACCAAATACGTTACGGTCAATGAAGTCACCTGCAACACGGGCAAAGAACATGACGAATGCGTTGACCACACCTTGAATGAGTGCCAAGGTCACCATGTCGCCATTGGCAACGTGACCAATTTCGTGTGCCAAAACTGCTCGTAATTCATCTTTGTTCATACGCTCAAGCAGCCCTGTAGATACAGCCACTAAAGCATCGTTTTTATTCCAACCTGTTGCAAAAGCATTCGATTGGTAAGAAGGGAAAATACCCACTTCTGGCATTTTGATACCAGCACGTTGCGACAACTGCGCGACTTCATTTAATAACCACGCTTCAGCTTGGTTACGAGGTGCATTCGGGTCAATTAATTCAGTCCCAGTTGTTTTTTTCGCCATCCATTTAGACATGAATAGTGAAATTAAAGAGCCAACCATACCAAAGACAAAACAGATGACCAACAGGTTGCCTAGGTTTAAGCCACCCGCGCCATGGTAACTACCGACACCGAAGAGTGACAAAATTATGCCAGCTACAACCAGTACCGCGAGGTTGGTTAGCAAGAACAAACCAATCCGCATCATTGAGTAAATCCTCTTATATTAAAAATGTAATCTGATTTATTAATAAACCATGCCGTAAATATGCGGTGTATGTATTAAAAATTCAAGAAAAAATAATAAAACTGTACTAAAAATATTTTGCGCTGATACTGCAATTGGCATTTCAAAAAGGCTTGCGTTGCCGCAAGCTCAAATGAAGTGCTGCAGCTTTTATTCTGAAATAAAAATACGTGCCGAAGCCGTGGCATTCCCTGTCGCGTATGAACCTGCAGGTGCATCGGTAAAGCGACCATCGGCGGCCATAATAATTTGACGTTGTGGGCGTTTGTTTGCCGCCACTTGATGATTACTGGCAGTGTAATTGTCTGACTGCGCAATCACTTGTGCATTTTGACTCTGAGTATTGCTATTGTTATTTGCCGTAATCGCATTGTTATTAGCACTTGCACTAACACCGTTGGCATACAGGTTGCTATAACGACTGGTCACACGACGTACATAGTCCTGAGTTTCACGAAAAGGTGGTACACCGCCGTATTTTGCAACATTGCCTTCGCCCGCGTTATAACCCGCCAAAGCTAAAGTGGTGTTGCCATTAAAGCGTTTGAGTAACCAAGCCAAGTATTTTGCACCCGCCATAATGTTTTCATGCGGGTCATAAGCGTTGCTGACATTAAAACGTCGTGCTGTCGCAGGCATGAGCTGCATTAGACCTTGTGCACCGACAGGCGAGCGGGCGTTGACATTAAAACCTGATTCGGTATGCATCACTGCTTTAATTAGACCTTCTGAAACACCGTGTTGTTGTGCTGCTTGCTGAATAATGTGGTCAAAGGCGTTTTTATTGCGGCTATAACTTGGCAATACCGACGCTTCGGAATTGCCCCAGTTGCGATAACTGTGAATATTGCTGTCTGGATAATATGTGACTTTTACTTTTGTCAGTGAACGATCTGCACTTTTGCGGTTAGTCAGCAAGGTACTGCCATTGCTGTCCTTATACATATAAATTTGACCTGCGTGCGTTGTCGTTGCCAAAGGCATGATGCTGGCAGTCCCCAAAATATACAGTAAAAAGGCATTAATTTTATTGTTCATGCTGTGAATACACTAAAAGCTGTCCCCAAACAGTTAATAGGAGTTTAACAAAAATCTCACAGATGAAAAGGCTTTGTACAAATTCATTTACAGTAGTGTCGAAAAAAATCAAGCTTAATTGCTGACAGAGTAATCAAAAAAAATATTTATTTTTTTTTAATTGGATCAGCTTGACACACTTAAGTGTATGATTTTAAATTAAAATAAAATCGATCAAAAAGTAATCAATTTAAAGAGAAGCCTTAGAATAACGGCAAGAGGCGTTGTCAAGTTGTTTTAAATCCACAAAGTTATCCACAGCTTTTGTGGAAAACTGTGGAAAAGTCCAAAAGATAAGCATCTTGGCGAAAAAGTGAACCTGAGGGTTCAAACTTGCCACAGAAAAAAACGATCTGCGCAGATAGAAATAAAGTGTGTAAACAGAAATGAACGCGCAGTCAGAAATTAAGTTCTTTGACGAAAAGGAAGATTGCGATGAAATTACATTCTTTTGATGCGGGATTGGTCTGAATCGGCTAAAATTGCGCGGTAATTTTTTTCATGGGTTAATCGCGTCTATGTTCTCACCAGTTGAGTCCGATCAAGGCTTTAATTTCAAACCAGAACTTCCAACCAGCTCTGCGTATTATCGTTTGTTGAAAAAGCTGCGTCGTCAAGTCGGGCATGCGATTCGTGACTTCAACATGATTGAAGATGGCGATAAAGTCATGGTGTGTATTTCTGGTGGTAAAGACAGTTATACCTTGTTGGACATTATGTTGCAGTTCAAGCGCATCGCACCCATCAATTTTGATGTGGTGGCTGTGAACTTAGACCAAAAGCAACCAGGCTTCCCTGAAGATGTATTGCCGCGTTATTTAGAAGAAAATAACATCCCATATTACATATTAGAAAAAGACACCTATAGCATCACCAAGCGTTTAACGCCTGAAGGTAAAACTTACTGTGCAGTGTGTTCGCGTTTGCGTCGTGGTTCTTTGTATGGCTTTGCGCAGGAAATAGGGGCAACCAAAGTGGCGCTTGGGCATCACCGTGATGATATTTTGGCGACTTTTTTCTTAAACTTGTTCCATGGCGGTAGCTTAAAAGCCATGCCACCGAAGTTGTTGTCATCAGACAAGAAAAATATGCTGATTCGTCCACTGGCTTATGTGGAAGAAAAAGACATCATTAAATATGCAGAAATGCGTAAATTCCCAATTATTCCGTGTAACTTGTGTGGTTCACAGGAAAACTTACAGCGTGCCATTATTAACGACATGTTACGTGAGTGGGATAAAGCACATCCTAAGCGTTTGCACAGTATTTTTGGCGCATTACAGAATGTATCGCCATCGCAGTTGGCAGACCGTGAATTATTCGACTTTGAAGCGTTAGACAGCCAGCGCGTATTTGATTTTGCCGATCAGGCCGAACAAAACGCAGCAGAGCAAAACAAACGCATCAATATGGTCAATTTAGGCTACGCTGCAGACTAAGCGATAACAGCCTGTCAATCCCTTTAAAATGTAATCAACACCAAGCCAGAGCTTGGTGTTTTTTTATGAATTTGATTTATTTGAGAAAGTCGTCATTTCGACTAAAAATACAAAAACTGAACGTCCCGTACAAAATTTCTTAGCCTTTCACGAAAGGTTCATGCTATAACAATCAGCAAGCAAAACAGCTTAATAATGATGGTGTCTGGATAGACAACACACATGCACAAATATATTGAGGAAAAATCATGCCTGCTTTTTTAACTGATGATTGGTTTGCAACTGTAGAAAATTTAACGGCTCAAGCTGGTGATTTAAACCTACCTCCAGCACTTGCAAATCTGGCAATTAACTTAGTGGTGACTGATGCTGCAGGCAACACAGAATTGTCTTTAGATGGCGGTAAAATCCAAAAAGGTTTGGCGGACAACGCAAAAACAACATTAAATATGGATGCGGAAACTTTACGTAAAGTATTCCTAGAGTTTGACATGGCGGCTGCTATGCAAGCCTTTATGACAGGTAAAATCAAAGTACAGGGCGATATGTCACAATTAATGGCATTACAAACTGCAAAACCAAGCCAAGAACAAAAAGACTTATTTAAGAAGATTCTTGAGCAATCTGCTTAATTCAAGCGATTTACGCTGTAGCAGGCGAATTTCCCGCTATAGTACAAAAAAGCCTAGCTGAAGTATCAACTAGGCTTTTTTATGCACTGCAGCTTTAACAGCGCATTATTCATGTTTGAATTGCAGCTGATATACACTGCAACTCAATCACGCGAGGTAAATTTTAGATATTCACCAATTGCGGTGTGGTCTTAATATGCTCAAGGTAGGCGCGAATACGAGTCACATATTGCACTGCTTGACGATAACGACCGTTGCTCGCTTTGTTACGGTCTAAATACGCATATAGGTTAACCCAATTGTTCGGGTTTTTGCCTTGTGAGCGAATACGCTTCTGAATTTGACTGACTGCACCAGGACCCATGTTATAAGCGACTAGGGCATACCAGTTACGATCAGGAAATGGAATATGCTCATAACGGCTCAGCATTTGGTCATAATACTTAGCACCACCCTGAATACTTTGTGCAGGATCGGTACGGTTGCTTACGCCCATCGCTTTGGCTGTATTATTGGTCAGCATCATAATACCGCGCACACCTGTTGGCGAAACCGAGTTGGGTTTGAGGTAAGATTCCTGATAACCAATTGCCGCCAAAAGATGCCAGTCTAAATCGTACTGCGTGGCAGTCTTTTTAAAGTTGGCCTTATATAAAGGTAAACGATTACGCAAATCCCGCTGGATTACATCCCACGATTCTTGTTTGACCACATTACGATTATAAAATGAAGCCAATTGGGTAATTGAGCCGTTTTGCTTGCCACGACAAACAAAGTTGCTTGCGGTTTGGCTAAGAGGATCATCTGCGTGTTTAAACACCCAGTTCAGCTCACTATTTAAACCATTACGCTTTAAAGTATTTAAATCGCCACAACTGGCAGAAAATGCCGTGAGTTGCTGCTTTTCGATGCTTTGGATACTCGACGTGGTCATGGCAAAGTTCGCTTTACCAGAAGACACCCATTTTAAAGCGGTCGCATTGTCGCTTACCGTTTTAAATTCGAGTTTCACATTCATGCTGTCGGCATAGTTACGCACAAGGTCATAACCAAAGCCATGTAAATGTTGTCCATCTTTAAACACTGTGGTTGGATTTTCCACAGACACAACGGTCAATTTGTTCTGATTGACGACGCTGTCAAATTGATGAACGGCTTTGCCTGCGTTAATACTGTGGAATGGGAGAAGAACAGTACTGAAAGCGAGGACTTTGAATGGGAGGCGATTAAAAAATGAGTGAAGGCTAAGCCTAGACCCAGACGTTGAACTACTGTGCATGTTGGCTCCGCTACAAGTAATTTATGCCCTAAAAAGCAAAGGCAACACACCTTAAACTTTTTCAAGTTTGATAAATTCAATAAGGGTTGGGCAGTCATGACGTCATTCAAAATGACTTGGGATTAAAGGGAAAATGTGTAAAATTTATACACAGGTTAAAAAGTGATCAAAACTAAAAGATGTGCGAATAATAAAGATGAAAATTTTGGATGTCAAATTTTGTACATAAATTTTTTGAAAAATGTAACATAAGATATTCATTTCATTGAGAAATAAATTTTATAAATTTTTATTGTGTATAAAAATGCAATAAAATATAGGATTGATGTTAACCAAATGTAAAAAATCGGCTGCAAAAACACCATGAAATCTAACTTAATTACACGTTCTGGACACGATAAACTCGTGGCAGAGTTACAGCATTTGTGGCATGAAGAACGCCCTGAAATCACCAAAAAAGTAAACTGGGCGGCAAGTCTCGGCGATCGCTCTGAAAACGCAGATTACCAATATAACAAACAGCTTTTGCGTAAAATTGACCGTCGGGTACGTTATTTGGGCAAGCGTTTAGAAGAG
Source organism: Acinetobacter sp. YH01004 (assembly GCF_013420455.1). Taxonomy (NCBI): domain Bacteria; kingdom Pseudomonadati; phylum Pseudomonadota; class Gammaproteobacteria; order Moraxellales; family Moraxellaceae; genus Acinetobacter; species Acinetobacter sp. YH01004. Next base: position 340,581 of record NZ_VOXZ01000002.1, on the reverse strand, counting down.
CTGCGTATTGTCGATTTTGCACCAGAACAAGAGGGTAAAGTATATTTTGGCGCATGGGTCGAAATTGAAAATGAACAAGGCGAGCAAAAGACCTTGAGAATTGTGGGCGTGGATGAAATTTATGATCATCATCCACAACATATTTCGATTGATTCACCTATGGCTAGAGCTTTGTTGTCTAAACAGGTAGATGATGAGGTGGAAGTGCAGACGCCGTTAGGCAAAAAGAGCTGGTTTATTAATTCGATACGCTATGAAAAGCCTGAAATTGCAGAAAATGACTGATTTTTGATTTTATTTTGAACATTTGGATCATAATTTTTAGAAAATATTTGCCAAGCTGAATTTTTCTTTATATGATAGCCGCCATTGGAAGCGTGGCAGAGCGGTTTAATGCACCGGTCTTGAAAACCGACGAGGGTGTGAGTCCTCCGTGAGTTCGAATCTCACCGCTTCCGCCAAATATCAATGACTTAGCCCTGACATACTCAGGGCTTTGTTGTATTTGGGGTTTATGCAAGGTAAGCCTGTAGTAAGCATAATAAAAACTTGGTTTGAGTTTAAATTATTGTTCAAGACTAAATACAATCTCAAATTGGATACCATCCCAAATAGTTAATTCACCGATCCAATTGGTTTTTGCATTAAATCTTTTAGGGTATTGGCTGCCATCTTTGCCATCTAAAATATTTTGAAAATCCGAGCTTTTATCGAGCATAGCTATAATAGGTCTAATTTTTAATTTTTCTTCTAATGCAAGATCAAGGTTTTTCTTAAATTCATTACGTCCATTACCAGACCATCTATCAATACGGTCACGATAAACCTGTTTTCTTTCAGTTGGATGTTTAGATAATAAAGGTTTATGACCCCATAAACTAACAATTAGCTCATTATTAGAGCTAATTGAAGATACTGACCAGTTCGGATTTTTAAGATCAGCATCAAATTTTTTAAACTCAGAAACGATACCCACAATAATACTCATATTCAAATTAATCCTTATTTAAGATATGCTGAACGGCATAAATTACAAGTATTTAAGGTTAATAAATGTCTGATACTCCGACTGTTTGGGGTGTACACATGGGCGTACATGTTGGAACTGAGCCAGTTGAAAAAAATTACATTGGAGTTGGCTGGTCAGAGTTAGGTGATTTAAGTCAGATTGATGCTGATAGGGAAGCCTTTAAATTTGCTTTGCAAGCAAAGCAACCTGATTCTTCAATGCCTTCTATCCGAACTCAGGTAGCCACAATTTACAGATTTATGCATGTGGTAAAAACAGGAGATTATGTGGTATACCCATGCAAATCGGATAGATTGGTCTATATTGGTATTATTAGTGGAGATTATGAGAGAGCTAATTCTGAAGACGAAGATGCTTATTTAAATCGTCGTCCTGTAACATGGCTAACACCTAATGGAGTCCCACGTAACAATTTTTCTCAAGTAGCGTTATATGAAATTGGTGCTTACATTACGTTGTTTGAAATTAAGAAAACAGCAGGTGATTTTTTAAATGCTGTAGGTATTGAATACCAAGCTACAATAAATAAAGACCCAATAGTTGAGTTACAAGAGCAAGAATTAGAACAAGAAGAAATACCCGATGATGAAACAGTAACTAAAGTAATTAATGAAACAGCAAAATATTCAACTGAAGATTTTATTATTCGCAGATTACATCAACATTTAAACGGTTATCAGTTTGAAGAATTTGTCGCTCATTTGCTTGAATGCATGGGGTATGTTGCTAGGGTTACTCAGAGGTCGGGTGATGGCGGTGTTGATGTTATTGCTCACAAGGATACACTTGGCTTCGAACCCCCTATTATTAAGGTTCAATGTAAAAAAACTTTAACATCTAATGGCTTACCTGAAATAAATCAACTTTTAGGTACTCTTGAAGATGGCGAATATGCTTTATTTGTTAATCTTGGAAGTTATAGTAATCAAGCAAAGAGTAAAGCTACGAATAAATCACGGTTAAGACTTATTGATGGTAAAGAGATTGTAGAGTTAATTTATCGTTATTATGAAGATTTTAAACCACAATATAGAGCTTTAATCCCTTTAAAGCAGGTTTTTATTCCTGATATTGGTGACTAATTCCTGGTATCGTCAGGATTTGTTGCCTAAACATTCAGAAGCCGAATTTTCCGAAATCCATTCAAATTTAAGTAACAACTCGGATATGTGGTCTGTCTAAGTCCGTAAATTTATTTAATGTAGTCATACGTACATGAATCTTAAAAGAAAATTCTACTTTTAGATTATTTTATTTTAGGGGGATTACGATCTTCCAATAATTTGATGCAATTTAGCTAAAACTTCCTTTTAACAAAAAACCAGTGAATTTTACAATTCACTGGTTTTTGAAATGACATTATGTAGAGCGCATGGGCCGATGTACTACCCAAGCGGCATAAAGCAATTAATTAATCGAATCATCCAAGTTTGGAGCTAACCAACGCTTCGCTTCATCTAAACTCCAGCCTTTACGCTGTGCGTAATCTTCAAGCTGATCTAACGAGATTTTACCTGCGTTAAAGTACTCAGAAGCAGGGTTGGCATAGTAGAAGCCACTCACAGATGAAGGCGGCCACATCGCAAAGCTGCTGGTCAGCTGTGTGCCAATCTTTTCAGTCGAACCTAACCAGTTAAACAGTGTGGCTTTTTCAGAGTGCTCAGGGCACGCAGGATAGCCCGGTGCAGGACGAATCCCTACATATTTCTCTTTAATCAGCTCTTCATTGCTTAGCTGCTCATTCGGCTGATAGCCCCAGAATTCTTTACGAATACGCTCATGCAAATGCTCTGCAAATGCTTCTGCAAAACGGTCACCCAAAGACTGCACCAAAATGGCAGAATAATCATCCCCTTTGGCTTTAAACTCATTGGCCATTTCCTCCGCACCAAAAATCGACACGGTAAAGCCGCCCAAGTAATCTTGCCCTTGCTCTGCAGTTGCAACAAAGTCTGCCAAAGACAAGTTTGGTTTGCCTGTGACTTTGTCAGACTGTTGGCGAATATGATGGAAGGTGTGCGTTACTTGATTACGTGCTGCATCATATACTTGTACTGAATCTGCCGCAGAACGGTTGGCAGGGTAAATCCCAAAGACTGCACGTGCATCAAAGCGATTATTTGCAATAATATCTTTGAGCATGGCTTGCGCTTGGTTATATAAGTCGGTTGCAGCTTCGCCCACCACTTCATCTTCCAGAATTTTCGGGAATTTGCCCGCCAAACTCCAAGAAATAAAGAATGGTGTCCAGTCAAAGTATGGCAACAAGGTTTCAAGCGGGTAATTGGTCAGCACTTGTGTACCAATTAATTTTGGTACTGCAGGCGTGTAGTTGTCCCAATCAATTTTTAAACCATTGTCGATGGCTTCTGCATACGACAATTTCGCAGCTTTTGGTTGCTTATTGGCAATACGTTCACGAATTTTAGCGTATTCCGCACGATGCTCTGCAACAAAAGCAGGTTTCATTTCAGGGGAGAGTAAGGTTGTCGCAACACCAACGGCACGCGAAGCATCGGCAACATAAATCACTGCATCATTTGAGAACTGTGGATCAATTTTAACTGCAGTATGTGCTTTAGATGTGGTTGCGCCACCAATCAACAATGGAATGTTAAAGCCTTTACGCTGCATTTCTTTGGCAACAAAAACCATTTCATCTAAAGATGGGGTAATCAGACCAGACAAGCCAATGATATCGACTTTTTCGTCAATGGCAGTTTGCAGGATTTTTTCTGCAGGTACCATCACACCGAGATCGACAATATCGTATCCATTACAGCCCAAGACTACGCCCACAATATTTTTACCAATGTCGTGAACGTCGCCTTTTACCGTTGCCATCAAAACTTTACCTTTAGACTGACCTTCGGTTTTTTCAGCTTCGATGTACGGGTTGAGCCATGCAACGGCTTGTTTCATCACACGTGCAGACTTCACCACTTGTGGCAGGAACATTTTACCTGCACCAAACAAGTCACCAACTACGTTCATGCCATCCATCAACGGGCCTTCAATTACATCTAATGGACGTTTGGCTTTCAGGCGCGCTTCTTCGGTGTCTTCATTAATAAAGGTGGTGATGCCTTTAACTAAAGCGTACTCAAGACGTTTTTCGACAGATTCACTACGCCATTCTAAGTTTTCTTCGGCTTTTTGTGCGCCTGATTGACCACGATATTTTTCTGCCACTTCTAGCAGTTTTTCTGTGGCATCCTGACCGCTTTCACCTTGGTTCTGGTTCAGAATAACGGCTTCAACCGCATCTTTCAGTTCTTTTGGAATGTCATCGTAAATGGCCAACTGACCTGCGTTGACAATCCCCATGGTCATGCCTTGCTGAATTGCATGATAGAGGAATACAGCGTGAATGGCTTCACGTACAGGTTCGTTACCACGGAAAGAGAAGGATACGTTCGACACACCACCCGAAATCATGGCGTGTGGCAAGTTTTGTTTAATCCAGCCTGTGGCTTCAATGAAATCAACAGCGTAGTTGTTGTGTTCTTCAATACCAGTAGCAACTGCAAACACGTTCGGGTCAAAAATAATGTCTTCGGCAGGGAAGCCAACATCATTGACCAACACATCATAAGAGCGTTTACAAATTTCACGTTTACGTGCTGCTGTGTCGGCTTGTCCCACTTCGTCAAAAGCCATCACAATAACGGCTGCACCGTATTGGCGGCAGAGGCGGGCTTTTTCGACAAACTCATCATATCCTTCTTTTAAGGAAATGGAGTTAACAACGGCTTTACCTTGTACGCATTTTAAGCCTGCTTCAATGATTTCCCATTTAGATGAGTCAATCATGATGGGTACACGGGAAATATCAGGCTCAGAGGCTACCAAATTCAGGAAGTGCACCATCGCACCTTCTGAATCGAGCATGCCTTCATCCATGTTGATATCGATGATCTGTGCACCACTTTCAACTTGTTGACGTGCAACATCCAAAGCTTCGGCAAAATTTTCTTCACGAATTAAACGTAGGAATTTTTTAGAGCCTGTGACGTTGGTACGCTCACCCACGTTCACAAATAATGAGTCGTCATAAATGTTAAATGGTTCTAAACCACTTAAACGACAGGCAGGTTTAATTTCTGGAATTTTACGTGGTGGAATGTCTTTTACTGCATTGTAAATTGCACGAATGTGGTCAGGCGTTGTACCACAACAACCACCTGTAATATTGATGAGACCACTTTCTGCAAATTCTTTTAAGAAGGCTGCAGTTTGTTCAGGGGTTTCATCATAACCACCAAATGCATTTGGCAAGCCTGCGTTCGGGTGGGCTGAAACAAATACATCGGCCACGTCTGAAACAGTTTTGACGTGCGGACGCATGGCATCTGCACCTAAGGCACAGTTAAAACCAATTGAAAGTAAATCGCCATGACGTACTGAGTTCCAGAACGCTTCCGCAGTTTGACCCGTTAAGGTACGGCCTGAGGCATCGGTGATGGTGCCAGAAATCATTAATGGCAACTCACGACCGAGTTGTTTGAATACTTCTTTGACCGCAAAAATGGCAGCTTTACAGTTTAAGGTATCAAACACAGTTTCAATGAGCAGAATATCTGCACCACCTTCAATTAAGGCGTGCGCAGCCTCAATATAATTTTCTTTGAGTGCATCAAACGTAATGTTACGGAATGCAGGGTCATTAACATTGGGTGAAATTGAACAAGTACGAGATGTCGGGCCGAGTACACCTGCCACAAAACGTGGTTTGTCTGGGGTTGAATATTTTTCGCAGGCCGCTTTGGCCAAACGTGCTGCTTCACGGTTAATTTCAGGAACTAAATCTTCCATGTGGTAGTCAGACATAGAAACCCGAGTGCCGTTAAAGCTGTTGGTTTCAATAATGTCTGCGCCTGCATCTAAATAGGCTTCGTGAATGCCCTGAATAATTTGCGGTTGGGTCAGTACCAATAAGTCATTGTTACCTTTAAGGTCATGTGCCCAATCTGCAAAGCGTTCACCACGATAATCGGCTTCTTCCAATTGATGGCGTTGAATCATAGTACCCATGGCACCATCGATAATTAAAATTCTTTGGGCAAGAAGCGCTTTCAGGGTGGTAAGCGTGGACATAAAAAACCCTTTATGACTAAATCCGAAATGAGCGCTATTTTAGCAGAGTTCGCACGGCTTTCGTGCACTTGAAGCGACTAGAGAGAGTGGAAGTCGTAAAAATAGTGCATAAAGCAGTATTTTTAGGATTTTGCTGTAGCTTTTGAACCTAAATAAAAGTTGTGATGAGGAACATTCTAATTTTGATTTTACTTTGATGCGTCATCGCTTTGTCATATTGCTCAGGCAAAATTGGCTCACGGTAAATTTTGTCTGAAATTTTAGGCAAATATGACAAAGGTGTAACAATCTAAATTTGAGAGAATGGCATAAGAAAAGTAGGTTTATTTATTCTAAGTGTTTAAATTTAAATGTTAATTTTAATTTTATGCACAAAAAAAACAGCTTAAAGTGTGAAAATAAAGTATGAAAGTTGCTTTATATAGCAGCTCTTTGTCATATAATTGTCACAATTTAATTGAACAATAAGGGGATTTTAAATCCTCTTTTCTGCTTGCATGAATTCTAATCCAACTCCTGTAGATTCAGCACACAAGTCGACCACTAAATCGACCAATGTTCATGTGCCTACACCGAAATTTTTTATGCCGGTGTTTTTAACGATCATCGTTTCTACCCTTATTTATATTGGTTTCCAATTGTCTGCGGACTTATCCCACGTGCCTGCGCTAAGCATGTACTCGGTGATTTTATTGGCGACCGCTTTATTCATTGCCTTAGGCTTTGAATTTGTGAATGGTTTCCACGACACAGCTAACGCAGTGGCAACGGTTATTTATACCAATGCCCTGTCTGCACCTGTGGCAGTAATGTGGGCGGGTTTCTGTAACTTCCTTGGGGTGATGGTCGCCAGTGGCGCAGTTGCCTACGGTATTATTGCCTTACTTCCAGTCGAATTGATTATGAATGTCGGTTCAGGCGCAGGCTTTGCCATGGTTTTTGCCATGTTGATTGCCGCGATTGTCTGGAACTTAGGAACGTGGTTTTTCGGTATTCCTGCTTCAAGTTCGCACACTTTAATCGGTTCGATTTTAGGTGTGGGGATTATGAACTACTTGCTGAACTCAGGTGCGGGTGCAAGTGGCGTAGACATGGAACAAGTCATGAAAGTGGGCAAGGCTTTATTGTTCTCGCCACTGATTGGTTTTGCTTTTGCTGCGATTTTGTTCTTCTTGGTGAAAAAAATCTTCAAGAAACAAATGGAGTTGTTCCAGCCGCCTGAAGGCAATAAGCCACCACCACCACTGATTCGTGCCATTCTAATTTTTACTTGTACTGGGGTAAGTTTTGCGCATGGTTCAAACGATGGTCAAAAAGGCATGGGTTTAATCATGTTGATTTTGATCGGGATTGTACCGTTGGCGTACTCGTTAAATAAAGAGTTAGACCAAAACCACATTCAATCGTTCCAACAGCTTTCAACGCAAACAGCTGATGTGATTTATGCACAACATGTCGATATGCCAGATGAAAAAGCACGTCAGGTCATCACTAGCTATATTCAGACCAAAGAAATTACCCCTGAAGTCGTGCCTGCTTTGGCAAGCTTAACTGACCATTTGGGTGAGCGTGTGGGTCAATATGGCAACTTGAAAGATGTGCCTGAAGCTGAAGTAGCAGAAATGCGTAATGATATGTATTTAAGCACGACTTCATTCAAGCGTTTAGACAAAGCCAATGCCTTGCCTGAAATGTCGGAAGAACAGAAAAAAGTGGTTAAAAGCTACCGCAGCCATTTAGATTCATTCTTACAATACATTCCAACTTGGGTCAAAGTTGCCGTTGCCTTAGCACTAGGCTTGGGTACGATGGTCGGCTGGAAACGTATTGTGGTGACTGTTGGTGAACGTATCGGTAAGCAGCACATGACTTATGGTCAAGGTATGTCTGCCGAGCTTGTGGCAATGTCAACTATTGCTGCTGCAGATGGTTTGGGGATGCCAGTTTCAACTACACACGTACTGAACAGTGCGGTGGCAGGTACCATGGTGGCAAATAAATCGGGTCTGAATTTCCAAATGGTGCGTACAATTCTTTCGGCTTGGATTTTCACTTTACCTGCGACAATTTGTTTATCGGGTAGCTTGTTCTGGTTGTTCTTAAAAGTGTTTTAATCCATTCTCAACTTTTTTGAGTGGTTGAAAAAAGCGCTGTGATGATACAGCGCTTTTTTTATACCTGCAGATCAGTCTAGAGAAATATTTGCAGGCAAGTTTTTGAATAGATAGATTAGCGGTTTACATTACTTTTTAAATTTTTGGATGACTTTGTCCAGCGGTAATTTATCTGCAGCAAAGCCATAGAGCGCAGCGAAAGGTAGGGCCGTTCGTGCCAAATACGCCACGCGCCACAATCCACCATGGTTCGCACCTTCCATCATCAATTCGAGCGGATGCTCAAGTTTCACTTCAGGATTGGCTGCCGAGTTTGGATTGCGTAAGTCATGAATCCACAATGCCGCCATAATCGCATTGGTGGTTTCAGGACTAAATGCTTCAACATCAAACAAACTTGCGCCACTAAATGCTGCTTTGAGTAATGGATTTTTGGTCACAGAGTGTGTGGTGGTCGAAGGTGCAATATTGATGCTGACATGCTGTCCTTGATGACGCGCTAAAATTGCACGCCATTGCTGGATGCGTTTTGCTAAAGCATAGTTTGGCCCTTGTTCAACCACCAAACAGTCGGCAATACCATAATGTTGACCATTGTCTGAAGCAATTAAATTATGCAGATTCTTTTGGAAGAAATGACTGCGTGAAATGGTTTCAATACTTTTGGTGAGTAGCTTTTGCCCTTGTGAACGCTGCTGAAACTTCTCTGCCGATGCGCTAATCACTTCTTCAGGAACGGCATAAACATCGGTTGGGGTACACATAAACATAAGGCTGCTATCAGCTTTGTGTTCGCTGACATATTGCATAATGGCATCCATCGCCATCGCAACACGCACGTGTTTTTCACCATCTAAATAGGCAATGGCTGCTAAATCTAGCGTTTCAGGTTTTTGAGCTAACCATTGTGCAATTTCTGGGGTTTGTGTCAGTAGATTTGCACCCAACTGTTCTGTTAAAATATCAAGTGGGGTATCTGCCGCGAGTTGTGTTGTACTGGGTGCATATAAGGTGGCATTGCCTTGTTGCACAGTGCTTAAAATTTTATTCCACACACGGCTATTTGGTAAATCGACTGCAATAATATTGGCTTTCCATTTGGCTAACCATGTGAGTGGCCCTGCTTCTGAAGCTGCACCAAATAGCACCATGTTACGGTCAGACAAATCAAACCATTCAGGATGCGCCATTGCAGCATTTAACGCTTCGGCATGACTTGGTTCAATAATGCCTGCTGCTAGCCAAATTGCAATTTGATCTAGTAGAGCTTGACCTTGTAACTTTTGCCCACGATACGGCACATACCATTCGGGTGCTGCTTGGCTGCTGCCTTGTAATTTAAAGGTATGTAAAGTTTCAGTAGGCAAGAGCATGACATCTTTCAGCACATATTTTTGCTCATGACGATAAAACTCAAAACTTTGATGCGCTTTTCTTAAACCATCTTCTGCAATTTGAATTGCGTTAGCTTGTTCACGAATACCATTGGTCACGAGGGCTTTAAAGTATTTTGGATAGTGTTTACGCCAGTTTTTTTCTGCCAAAGCATCGACTGAGCTTTGATGATCGACTGTGGCTAAGGCTTCGGCAATAATTTGTTTGCCCGTGCTTGAGGTGCTGGGTTTATGATTTTCTGGATGAATTGGAAACTGTAAGCCATCGTAAGAAGTGGACATGCAAAAACTCGCAAACTAAATTGAAATTAATATACAGATGTATACATTATCTATGCCAAGTTGCGATATGGGGTAGCAAAAACTACCAAAATTGAGTGAAATTTGAATAAAAAAACCTTCACGAAGTGTAAAGATTTTTAATGTGAATGAAATGTTGTTGAGATTTAAAGGTTAGTGTTTAAATGTCTAGGTTCGAATCATAAATGAGTCTGATGCTGTATCAACAATGTTTTATTCACTCAGACCAACAGCTTAACAACGTCCTTTTTTCGCCTGACCTGGAGGACAAAAATCACCATCACCATGCGGATGTTGGTGTGGATAATAGCCTTTCGGGTAGATCGTGCGGTCAGGATCAATCACCACACTGCCTTCAGGGGTATGTACGGCACAGGCGCTTAATCCTAGACTGAGTAACAGGGCGCTTAGAAGTGCAAACTTTTTCATGGCTGACTCCTGATTGCTTGATAGTTTTAGTCTTTATATTCTTAGTATAAGTGCTTGTCGAGTAACTGCATGTTATTTGTTGTGTGCTTTATGCTGTATTGGATCATTCAGATGCTTTCATCAATCAAAAATACTTATCAGCAGTTCATAAAATGACGATTGAAAGTCGTTTTTCCCAATGAGAGAGGCTGAAGATGAGAGGCAATAAATGATGGTGTTAAGCGGATTTATGAAAGCAGTCTATTGACGGATTTGAAAATTCTTTAAAGTAGCAACGACTCAGTGGTAGATGTACCGAGTCGTTATAGTTTTAAAAGTTAAAACGGCAGTTGCGCCAGTTTATTCAGGAAGTGAGGCAAGATGCGTGGTTCAATTAAAATAGTCACAATCACACCATAGGCCGCACCCCATAAATGCGCACTGTGATTAATATTGGAATTGCCGCGTTTACCCGACCAAATGCTATACGCTACATACAGTATTGCAAAAATAATGGCAGGCACTGGAATAAAGAACACGAAAATCAACTTCCACGGCTCAAACAAAATATAGGCAAACAACACCGCAGATACAGCACCAGATGCGCCTAAGCTGGCCCAACGATGGTCATTTTTATGCTTTAAATAACTTGGAATAATCGCGGCGATTAAACCACCCAAATAGAATAAAACAAAGCCTAAATCATAGACGTATTGGCGATAAAAACTTTCAATAATGCTGCCAAAGAAAAACAGGGTAATCATATTGAACAGCAAATGCGCACCATCGGCATGCACAAAACCATGGGTAATGAAGCGGTCATATTGACCACGTTGCATAGCAGGCGGCCAAAAAATCAGACGATTCATTAATTCTTGTTTGGAAAACGCCAACATAGACACAATGACCGTAATAATGATAATGGTCACGGTATGATTAAAAGGTAAATCGAGCATAAACGCCTATTCTTTTACTTGAATTCTGCTGTAATAATGCATCAAAACTGAGTTTGAGTCGAACTTTAGGAATAAATCCGACAATTTTGGTTGATTTTTTTTTATTCCCCCGCATCTTCAGTTAAAATAGCCACTTCAGCTTGAGGAAATTATTGTTATGTCGACTGAGAACAGCAGCACAGCAGTTGTAGATGAAATTCCAAACTTATTGATTACGCCAACTGCTCAAGAGTATTTGAAGGATTTATTGGCAAAGCAAAATACACCGGGTATTGGTGTGCGTGTTTTTGTGGAAAATCCTGGTACACCGCGTGCTGAATGTTGCATGGCTTATAGTGCGCCCGATGAAGTTGTACCTACAGACTACAAACAGGAATATCCAGACTTTCCTGCATTTATTGATACGCCGTCTATTCCGTATTTATTGGATGCCGTAATTGACTACAACAAAGACCGTTTTGGTGGTCAATTGACTTTCCGTGCACCGAACTCAAAAGTGCCACGCGTAGGCCCAGATGCTTCGGTAGAAGAACGCATTACTTATGTTTTACAGTCTGAAATTAACCCAGGTTTAGCAGGGCATGGTGGTAACTGTGCTTTGGTTGAAGTGGTTGAAGATGAAGAACACGGCTTAACTGCAGTATTGAAATTTGGTGGCGGTTGCCAAGGATGTTCAGCGATTGATGTGACTTTAAAGCAAGGTGTTGAAACAACCTTGAAACAACACGTACCTGAATTGATGCGTGTGGTGGATCAGACTGACCACAGTCAATCTGAAGGTGCTTATTTTAAATAAGCTCTAAGCCTCGCTTAAAAATAACCTCCTAAATTTTAGGAGGTTATTTTTTATCTGAAATTGTCAACAGACCCTATTCATTCGTTTGTAGATTTAAAATTTGTTGTGTTTTTTCAGAATAATAAAATTCCTCTAAATAATGGCGCGCACGTTGCTTTAAATAGCCTTCAGCGATCATTTTTTGAATGACTGGATTTAACAGTTGTTGTAATTGATGTTGGACTAGCGCTTCATCAATATTTAAGTCGTGCAATAACAAATCAAAAGGTCGTGCTTGATTGCGTACATACCACGCATACACACCATCATGCACTTGCTGTTTCAAATAGTCACTTTGGCGTAAATGATCCCAAATTTCATGTCCTAAATTGACAGTTTGAGATAGGTCTTGCACTTCAATATAGTTTTTTAAAACGGAAAGTGGCAAATCTTTAATTTTGTGCCATAAATTGGCTTGGAAGTGATACAGTTTTTCATCGTCAAAATGTTGATTAAGCACCGACTCGCTCATTTGAGTCAGCTTCTGCACATTTTTTTGCAAATAATGCTGAATGGTCTGGTCTAAATTGGTATCGGTAACACTTTCCAAAACCGATTTACCCATTTTCATAAAACGCGATACGCCAGGCACGCTTTTGGCGATCACCGAATTATCCATATAATCCTGAATGGAGTGTTGAATGAGTTGGGTAATCATGGCGGCAAAGGCAGGATTATTCACCACGGCTTTAATCAAACGCTGACGATGTCCACTTTTACTTGCAACATATTGTGCAATTTTGTCGATGGTCAGCACAGGTATCACATCGGCAATTTTACTGCTGTCATTAACAGGGTGTACCAGTGCAAAACGAATATGCTCAGCAATTTGTTCCACTAAAAATGAACTGGCAGGTGTATTTAAAATTTGATGTTGAATCAGTTGATGAATGGCTTCAGATGTCCATAAATCTTGTAAGCTTTGTTTGCGAAACCATTGGTAAAACTGCATAAATTCAGTTTGTACCATTTCACTTTGGTTAAATTCTTGATCTAAAAAATCAAGCTGAGCTTCAATTAGTTGCTCAATGATGGGATGTTTCTGCATGAAGGTTTTATATAATAATTAATTTAGAGGAATCAGTTTATCAGCAAGTGGGTTTTTTAGGTTCTGAGTTTTAGCCAGAAACGGCAAATAATATTGTGCGACTTGTTTTTCAGCTTCCAATAACGGCATGTGTCCAACATTATTAAGAATCACAGGTGTTTCGGCGCGTTTGAGTAAAGATTGTAATTCCTTCGCCACTTCAACATTAATAATGCGATCTTGCTTACCCCATAAAATCAGGGTCGGTGCTTCAATTGATCCTGCTAAACGTGCAAATGAGTCTGGAGTATAAATACGGTTGAGTTTGACAATTTGCTCAATTGCTTTACGGGTTTGTTCTGAGCGAGAAATCAGGACTTCTTCTTGCGCATGTTGAATTTGTGAGGTCATGGCAGGCGGGCTTTGCATGATTTGTTTGGCGACGTCGGCTAAATCGCCATGTTTGCTCACAATTAAGTCATTTAAAGATAATGGATTTTTGGTGTAAGGCGTATTAGCAAGTTTATAAATGCCTGCACTATTGAGTAAAAATAAACTTTGCGTATCAAAAGGATATTGCGAGGCATACACGGTTGCAATTGAGCCGCCTAAAGAATGTCCTGCCACGTGTAAGTTTTCTTCACAGTCAATTGCTTCAATAAATTGACGCAGTTGTGAAGTTACATTCGGAACTGAATTATCAAAATTGCTTGGAGTTTTGGTGTCACCGCTATTGGGTAAATCTGGAATAATCACATGATAATGTGGGGTTAAAAATTGCGCGACACGGTTCCAATTATCACGTGTGCCTGCCAAACCATGAATCAATAAAATTGTGGGTTTGCTGTGCGAGCCACCTTCGTTATAGCTCCAGACGACATCTCCAACACGAATGCTTTTAGAGCTTAGTCCTGCTTGTTTGCGCTGTTGCTGAAAATGATTTTGTAATAGTTTAAGTTCAGTTGCGTTGCTGTTACTGGCGTTATTGTTTTTTGTGAAGGTATATGGATTGGGCGCAGCGCTTTGCACAAGGCAAGATGTACTTAGTCCCAAAGCCAATAAAGTCGTATGTAGATAACGTGATCGAATAAATTTCATCATGAAAACGTCTTCCCCTGACGAACCCAAAACAGGCTCCAATAATGATAGGCACTAGCTCTTAGGTCTAATTGCACAAGTGTATTCTGTCTATTGTAGGCGTTTAAAAATGAAAGTCATCCCTTGCTTTTTTGATCAAAGCTTTGAAATTGGTAGAAAATGTGACCTATCTCAATAAAAAGTGAAAAAATTTATAACAAAAATGAATAAAGAAAAGCGCAGCTGCATATTTTTTTGCAAGTGACATTCATAAAAACTGGCTTTAGAATATCGCAACTTCAAAGATCGGTGGTAAATCAAGAATGCTAACAGCTCAAGAAGCTTTAGAACGTCTTAAACAAGGAAACCAACGTTTTGTTTCTGGTGATACCAGACATCCGAAGCAATTGTCGCACCAACAGCGTGCAGAAATGGCAGAAGACCAAAATCCATTTGCCATTATTTTAGGATGTTCAGATTCACGTGTTCCTGCAGAAATGGTATTTGACCAAGGATTGGGTGATCTTTTTGTAATTCGTGTTGCGGGCAACGTGGTTGCGCCATCACAGGTAGGTAGTGTTGAATTTGCGGCAGAGCGTTATGACTGTGCTGTGGTTGTTGTCTTAGGACACAGTCACTGTGGTGCAATTCAAGCGACAATTGATACTTTAATGTGCCCAGACTGTCCACCATCGGCAAATTTAATGTCGATTGTGAACCGTGTTCGCCCTTCAGTTGAAACCTTAATGCAGACTGAACTGAAAAATGATTTGGCGAAATTGTCTAAGCATGCAGTACGTTCCAATGTATTTGCATCGGTAAATCAATTGCGTCATGGTTCAGCAGTTTTAGAAAACCTGATTGAACAAGGTCAGTTGAAAGTAGTCGGTGCAGAATATTCACTGGAAACAGGTGAAGTGGTTTTTTTGGATTTTTAATCCGAACCGCACAGCAATTAGATTTTCCTCAAAGGCGCTTTATAAAGCGCCTTTGATATATGGATAAGCATTATTTAGCAAAATAGGCTGAGCTTTGGCATTTGGATGAATTAAATCTTTTTGCATCAATTGCTTATTGCCCGCAATACCTTCCATAAAAAATGGCAGTAATTTGACTTTATATTGCTGACTCACCACTTTATAGTTATTTTCAAATGCTTTGCTATACGCCGAGCCGTAATTTGGCGGCATTTTCATCCCAAAAATCACCACTTTCGCTTTGGCTTTTTGGCTATGCTGAATTAAGTTCGCTAAATTTTTTTGAATCATTTGTGGCGGTTGTCCACGCAAGCCATCATTTCCGCCTAACTCAATGACTACAACGTCTGGACGATGGGTCTGCAGCAATTTAGGCAGACGCGCCAAAGCACCACTGGTGGTTTCGCCACTGACACTTGCATTGACCACTTTATGCTGTTTCGGATACTGTTGTTCTAAACGTTTTTGCAATAAGTGAACCCAACCTTGTTGTGGTTGTATGCCGTAACCTGCACTTAAGCTGTCACCTACAATCATAATGGTTTTTGCAGATACCACGAATGGGCTGAAACATAGTCCAAGCAGCAACACACGCGGGAAGACACGACTAGTTAGATTGCGATTTTGCATAATGGGAAACGTATGACTCAAAACACTAAAGAATCTAATATCATGCCACAAACGATTATTTCTGCCCAAAATTTGACACAAAAGATACAACTTGCACAAAAACAATTGACCATTTTTGAGAATTTAAACTTCGATATTCAGGAAGGTGAACAAGTGGCCATTACAGGTCGTTCGGGTTCAGGAAAATCGACCTTATTGGGTATTTTGGCAACATTAGATCAGGCCAGCAGTGGAAAATTGGTGGTATGTGGTGAGTCAATTGCAGAATTAAACGAAGAACAACGTGCAGAAGTTCGTTTAAAGCATATTGGTTTTGTGTTCCAGTCATTTCAGTTATTGCCGCATTTGACGGCACTGGAAAATGTGATGTTGCCACTACGTTTGCAGGAAAAATTTAAATATGCAGAGGCAGAACAAAAAGCCCTCAACTTGCTGAAACGTGTGGGTTTAGAACGACAAGCACAGCAAACGCCGAAAGTGCTTTCGGGAGGTGAGCAACAACGTGTCGCCATTGCACGCGCTTTAATTCGTGAACCTAAAATTATTTTTGCCGATGAACCGACAGGAAACTTGGATGGGGAAACTGCAACTGAAATTGAGCAATTGTTATTTGAATTGAACCGCGAGTTGGGCACAACCTTGGTGTTGGTCACGCACGACCCGAAACTGGCGGCACAATGTCAGCGTCACTATGCCTTAATTGATGGGCAATTGGTTGAGCAATTTGCAGCTAAGCCAACTGCTGCCATAACAGGAGGATGAAATGAACGCATTATTTCATCCGCTGTTAAAGCAGAGTTTTAAAAGCAGTGGTGTATATTTACTGATTATTGCGCTGACTTTAGCGATTAGTGCGACCACGGCCTTAAAGTTTAGCAATGAACAAATTCAAAATGCGGTAGCGTTGCAAGCGGCAGAAATGTTGGCGGGTGATTTAGTCCTGAGTGACAATGAGCCCATTGCGCAAGACTGGCAGGATCAGGCGACTGCACATCAGTTACAACAGTCGCATGTGACTGTATTTAGTTCGATGGCACATACTCAAGCGCAATTTGTGATGGTGAATGTCAAAGCGATTGAGCACAATTTTCCGTTACGTGGTGAATTGAGGGTGAGTCCTGCAGCGGACAAGATTCAATCTGGTGAAATTTGGCTCAGCCAACGTGCCATGGATTTGCTTCACGTTAAACTTGGTGAAACGGTGAATATTGCCGATGCAGCATTTACCGTGACTGCCAAAATTGAACATGATTCTAATCAGGAACTCGGTTTTTCAGGTTTTTCGCCGACAGTAATTATTTCACAGGCCGATGTGGCACGTACCCACGCGATTCAAGTGGGTAGCCGCATAGATTACCGTTTGTTGTTGGCAGGCAGCGCCAAAGATACACAAAATTTTGAGCAGTATTTTAAAACACATACACAACAGCCTGCACAGGCACAGCAAACGGCCAGCCCTGAACAAAACTTTGAAGAACAAAGTAGTTTAAGACTACGCAATGCCAGTGAAGGCAATACTCGCTTAATGCGCCCAATTGCCAATTTAGACACCTTTTTACAGTTAGCGAATATCCTGACCATTTTATTGTGTGGGATTGCGATTGGTTTGACCAGTCAGCGCTATGTGCAACAAAATCAGGATCATATCGCCTTATTACGTTGTATTGGTGCAAGTAAACGACAAATTTTAGCCGCTTATTTGGCTTTGCTTGCTTTGGTCTTAATTATCGCTATGGGCATTGGCAGTATTTTGGGCGTGACGTTGGGCTATGCTTTGTTGCAAATCATGCTGCAACTGATTCCGCACCTGGAAATTCAATTTTCAGCCATGGCAATGTTGCTTGGGCCATTGCCAATCGCCATGCTCACCAGTGCTGTGGTGTTGTTGGGTTTTGTGCTGCCTAATTTATTGCAATTGCTGAATACCGCACCGATTCGCGTGATTCGCCAACAAGACAAAAGCATGCGCGCTTGGTGGTGGATGTTGCTTACAGGGACGCTAAGTCTAATCGTATTTTATGTGGTCTTGACCGAAAGTTTAGTGCTTAGTACATGGGTGATTGGTGCGATTATTGCGCTGTGCGTATTGCTGTATGGAGTGGTGTGGAGTTTATTAAAATTATTGCGTCATTCTAAAGGCAGACTCGCAGCGTATATTCGTGCGCCTGCTGTCACGGCATTTCAAATTACTGCATTGGCTTTAGGATTAAGTTTAATTACGGTACTTGCAGTGTTGCGTACCGACCTGCTAGATCGTTGGCAGCAGCAATTGCCCGAAGGAACACCCAATCAGTTTGTTTACGGCTTGCCACCGTTTGATATGCCTGAGTTTCAACAACAATTAACGCAGCAGCAGTGGCACAGCACGCCACTTTATCCAAATATACGCGGGCGTTTGGTCGCCAAAAATGATCAACCTTTTGCCGACGCCTTAATTCAGCAAAGCAATACGTTAAGACGCGAACTCAACCTGACACAGTCTGACCGTTATCCTGCCGATAATATCATTGTAAATGGGCAAGCCAATTTCAGTGCAGTGGGACAAGTGTCAGTAGAAGCAGATACGGCTGCCGAGTTGGGCATTCAAATTGGTGATCGACTCAGTTTTAGTTTGCCTGAAGGCATACTTGAAGCCGAAGTGATTAATCTGCGTACGGTGGAGTGGGAAAGCTTTAGTCCAAATTTTTTCTTTATTTTTTCACCGCACACTATGGATGAAAATGCAGGCAGTTATTTGGGCAGTTTCTATGTGCCTGAAGCAGATAAACCGAAACTAATTCAATTGATTCAGCAATTTGCCAACACAGTGTTTATTGATGTCAGCCTAATTTTGGATGAAATTAAACGCATTGTGAATGTGTTGGTGCAGATCATCACCATTTTAGCCATTTTGGTGAGTGTGTCTGGGCTGTTGGTATTAATCGCGTGTTTAAACTTGCTGATGGATGAGCGCAAACGCGAAGTCGCATTACTGCGTTCTTTTGGTAGTTCTAAACAAAAACTCAAACGTATGTTGAGTCTGGAAATCGGTTTTATGGGCTTTATAGCGGGAATAGTGGCGTGTTTATTTGCCGAAGTCATTAGTGCTGTTGCCAGTTACCGCATGGATTTAATGCTGCAACCACATTGGGAAATCTGGCTGATTTTGCCTGTATTTATGACCGTGCTGTGTGCCTTGATTGGACGTTATCGTTTAAGTTATTTATGCGATATTCCGCCACTGCAAAGTTTAAGGGAGATGAATCAGTCCTGATTCATCTCTAGTTGATGTTGTTTTACTTGCTGTAAAGGTTGATTGTTCAACCCAGACTGCGTTGCATCATGCTAAGCAGTTCTTGCCAAAGGGGTTGAATTGGAGCAAGCAGTTTATGGCAATACCAGTAAAATGCAGCACAACCCAATGGTGCAAGGAGCATCGCAAAACTGTTCACTAAGTTACTGTGTTTGCTGCGTTGTCCAAGGTACCAAATGAGTGTCATGGCTGCGCCCATGAGCATGCCGCCAATATGTGCAGCATTATTAATGCCACTGATCATAAAGCCCATACCTAAGTTCAGTGCCATCACCATCACCAAAGTCTTGCCATCCAACAGAAATTTTTGGCGAGGTAATTGGGGCAATAACGCCAATACCGTCAGTGCAGCTCCAAGTCCCATCACTGCACCCGATGCACCTGCACCCACGCTAGGTAACAGCTTTGGATTAGCGACACCTTGTTCGAGCAGGGTATAGCTGTCTTGAATGCTGACATAGCCACTGAGCAGGCTACCCATCAAACCCGCGCAAACATATAACACTATAAAATAGACACGCCCAAACAACTGTTCACTGACGCTGCCAAAAATATACAAGGCCCACATATTTAACATTAAATGTACTAAACCGAAATGAAAAAACATGCTGCTGAACAGGCGAATGGGTTCCGCCAAAAAGGTTAAAGGTGCATAATCAGCACCCCAGCGTATTGCATCTTGCGGGCTAGGATTGCTAATGTTCATGCCGTTGAGCACTTGCCATGCAAACAAAGCCACGTTTATTGCAATCAGGGCTGCGGTAATCCACCACAGGTGAATTTCAACTTTATTGTTGCGCAGGTTTGGGGGATGTTGGGACATATATTTGAATATTGTGTCGTAGTGATCAATCTAAGCTTAACACGAAAAAATAACGCTTCAGGAGCCATGCACCAAGATGAAAGCTTTTTTTATACGAACTTTGTTAATTCTTGTCAGTGTGGTGCTTTTGGTTCAATTATGGATTTTTAGCAGCTTGGTGTGGTGGCGTACGCAGCCTGTGCAATCGACCATGATGATGCGTTTAGATTATTGGGCTGAACCGAGTAAGCCTATACAACATCAATGGCGCGACTATGACCAACTCAGTGATAATTTAAAGCGAGCTGTGGTGACTGCCGAAGATGGCAAATTTATGCAACATCATGGCTTTGACTGGGAAGGTATTCAAACTGCGCTGGAACGGAACAAAGATGAAGGCAAGGTTGTTGCAGGTGGTTCCACAATTTCTCAGCAGCTCGCCAAGAATTTGTTTTTATACAATAAGCGATCTTTTTTGCGTAAAGGGCAAGAAGTTGTGGCGACATGGATGATGGAACGCATGTGGTCAAAGCAGCGTATTTTAGAGGTCTATCTCAACTCGGTAGAATTTGGCGATAATATTTATGGTGCCGAAGCTGCGGCACAGCATTATTTTGGCAAAAGTGCAAAAAGTTTAAGCCGTGATCAAGCAATTTTCTTGGCTGCGATTTTAACCAATCCAAAATATTTTCAGGAACATCGTAATGCGGGGGCATTAAAAGCCCGTAAACAGATGGTGCAGCGCTATATGCGTTATGCGGAAATTCCCTAAATTGAGCGAAAACAAACTATAAAATGTGAAAATATCCACAAAGCCTAATTTTTTAGGCTTTTTTTATGAAAATGTCACAAAATTGAAGCATACTTGTAGCAGTGCCAAACATTTTAAAAAAGCATAGGTGGGTATGAATACGGCAACAGGCGCGACTCCTGCGCAAACAGAATATACATATAATGATCGCTACATTAACCGCGAACTGTCTATTTTAGATTTCCATTTGCGCGTGCTTGAGCAAGCTGTCGATCCGTTGCATCCTTTGTTGGAACGCATGAACTTCCTGCTGATTTTTTCACGTAACTTGGATGAGTTTTTTGAAATTCGTGTTGCGGGCATGATGGAACAATTGGACTTGGGCAATGAAAGCCGTAGTCCAGATGGTTTAACCCCTAAGCAGGTGTTAGATCAAATTTCTAAAACAGCACATGCTGCTATTGAACGCCAGTACCGTATTTTAAATCAGGAAATTTTGCCAAAATTACGTGAAGAAGACATTTGTTTCTTACGTCGTGGTGAATTAACCCCTGCACAATCGGCATGGGTGAAAAAATATTTCCAAGAGCAAGTTGCCC
The DNA here is from genome assembly GCF_013420455.1 of Acinetobacter sp. YH01004. Classification (NCBI taxonomy): domain Bacteria; kingdom Pseudomonadati; phylum Pseudomonadota; class Gammaproteobacteria; order Moraxellales; family Moraxellaceae; genus Acinetobacter; species Acinetobacter sp. YH01004. The sequence continues at coordinate 319,292 of NZ_VOXZ01000002.1, read as the reverse complement.
CTGTATTAACCCCAATTAGCCTAGACCCTGCACATCCATTCCCACGTTTGGTCAATAAAAGCCTGAACTTTATTGTGACTTTGGAAGGGAAAGATGCTTTTGGTCGTCAAATTGATTTGGCGGTTGTTCCTGCTCCTCGTTCATTACCACGTGTAGTGCGTTTACCCGATGAACTTACAGGCGGTAAAGAGCACCACGTCATGCTTTCAGCAATTATTCATGAGCATGTGTCTGACTTATTCCCAGGCATGACTGCGACTGGATGCTATCAATTCCGCGTGACCCGTAATGCAGATTTGGCCTTAAATGAAGATGTTGAAGACTTGGCTAAAGCCCTAAAAGGCGAATTAAACTCACGCCGTTTTGGTCGTGCGGTACGTTTAGAAGTAACGCAAAACTGCCCGAAAGCCATTTATGATTATTTGCTAGATGAGTTCGATCTTGAAGAAGAACAACTTTATAAAGTAGATGGCCCAGTGAACTTGGCGCGTTTATTGTCTAATTTTAAACGTCCACATTTACGTTATGATTCACATACACCCGCCATTCCAAAGGTGTTAAAAAAGTCTGAAAATATTTTTTCAGCGATGCAAAAGCAAGACATTTTATTACACCATCCGTTTGAATCTTTTGCACCCGTGATTAACTTGCTGCGTGAAGCTGCACGTGATCCACAAGTCTTGGCAATCAAACAAACTTTATATCGTAGTGGCGCAGATTCTGAAATTGTACAAGTGCTTGCAGAGGCTGCACGAAACGGTAAAGAAGTGACTGCGGTGATTGAACTGCGTGCACGTTTTGATGAAGAATCTAACATTGCTGTGGCTAACGTGTTGCAAGAAGCGGGCGCTGTGGTTGTGTACGGTATTGTGGGGTATAAAACCCACGCCAAAATGATTTTGGTGGTGCGCCGTGAAAATAATAAATTGGTGCGTTATGTACATTTAGGCACAGGTAACTACCACGCAGGCAATGCGCGTATTTATACCGACTATGGTTTACTGACCACAGACAAAGAGCTGTGTGAAGATGTGCATCGTATTTTCCAAGAGCTAACAGGCATGGGTAAAATGGCAAAACTGAAAAAGTTGTTGCATGCACCATTTACCCTGCACGCACAGTTGGTGAATTATATTGATGAAGAAATTGCCAATGCTAAAGCAGGTAAGCCCGCACAAATTATTGTGAAAGTGAATGCACTGACTGAAATGCAATTGATCAATAAATTGTACGAGGCGTCTCAGGCGGGTGTGCAAATTGATCTCATCATCCGTTCAATTTGCTGCTTACGTCCAGGTTTGCCAGGCTTATCGGAAAATATCCGTGTGCGTTCGATTGTCGGACGTTTCCTTGAACATACCCGTGTCTATTATTTCTCTAATAATGGCAATCCACGTATTTATTGTTCAAGTGCTGACTGGATGGATCGTAACTTATTTAACCGCGTTGAAGCGTGTTTCCCAATTGAAGATCCAGCTTTGAAAAAGCGTATTTATGAGCAAGGCCTATTGACCTACATGCAAGACAATCAACAGGCGTGGTTGTTGCAGGGTGATGGAACTTGGGTGCGTGTAAAAGCAGCTGAGGGTGAAGAACCACACAATGCGCAGCGTATCCTGACCGATAGTATTGTTTAGTTTCAAACATTTATAACAGGTAAAAAGAGCGATGCCAGACATCGCTCTTTTTTTGTTTCTAATATTTATTTAAGACTTATATTTTTGATTGATATTTATTGATCAATAATTTAAGAAAAACAGCACATCGCATCATCCGCATTCATAATTTTCCGATAAATACTTTTCACATAACCATGCACCAGTTGTTCTGAAGCATTCAGGTTGGCAGCAACTTGTTGTGAAGGTAAACCTTGTCCTGAAAGCGCCAATATTTCATGTTCAGTTTTAGAGAGTGCCAAAGAATGACCATGTGCGACAATGGATTGTTCGCAGGCTAAAATTTCATTGGCCAAGTTGACATCTAGCGGTGAGCCACCACGTAAAATAGTGCGAATCTGGTTTTGCATGCCTGTAGCAGATTGGTCGCTAAAGACATAGGCTGAAATGCCTAAATGGATGGCTTGTAGCAATTGTTTGGGCATACTGGAAGGCAGCACTGCCACAATTAAGGTGTCTTTACGGAAATGTTTGAGATTTTGAATAAAATCAATTTGAGCTTTTGACCAAGACTGTAAATTGATAAATACCAAATTAGGTAAATGTTGCTGCACCATCAACACTGCATTTGCGAGCGATGAGCTACAAAGCAAAACCTCTTTAGGGTAGCCAAAATTTTGTAAAATGTGGCTTAAATTTTTTAGTGCTTCTACCTGATCATCAATCAGCAGAACAGGTACAGGTAAAATGAGATCTCTGTGAATCATGGCAATTACTCCTGTGCTGTTCTATAAATAATTTTGATAAATAGATTGTGCGTGATATTGCTGTAACTGAATATCCTTAAATATAGTGATTTTTATATAAAAATGGTAAATATAAGTAATTGTTGCTGAATATTTTTTTTGAAATGTGTTGAAAACGTGAGTAATGTAACTCGATACCGTTCTTTCGTTCAGTGGTAAGAGTGAATTGTTGAATTTGTGATGAATCTCACATTTTAAAACTTATTCATATTTATAAGTCACTTAAATCATAGTGAACTGCAAAAACAATACGCATTTTTGAACGAAAAATAAAAAAGGAGCCATGTTGGCTCCTTAATGAAATGTTGGATCGTGTGTCTAAATTTAGACTGCGTTTTGAGTGATTTTCTGTAAAATCTGCAGCAAAACGTCAAATTCACTTTGTAATGGCGTGCTTTTACGCGTCACTAAAGCCAAAGTACGGCTTGGTGCAGCCTCAATACTTTTGATCTGTAAATCTGGATTCGATTTGATCATGGCATTATGAATTGCAATTTCAGGCAATAGGGTAAAGCCTAAATTTGCAGACACCATTTCAACCAAGGTCGGCAAAGAGCTGGCTTTTAAACGATGATCGTTTTTGCGTTCACCAATCGGGCAAGCACTTAAAGTGTGATCACGTAAGCAATGACCTTCTTCAAGCAGCATTAAACGCGATAAATCCAAATCATCTAAAGAATTGGCCTGCGCCGATTTTTGATCGCCCTTGTGATAAACCAAGAACAAATCTTCTTTAGAAATTTCAGCCACTTTCAAACCACGCGTATCGAATGGCAGGGCTAACACCACCATATCTAAATTGCCGTGTTCCAGTTTTTCGACAATTTTTTCACTTTGCGCTTCGTGTAAATGCAATTGAATTTTAGGTAGCTGCTTATGCACTTCATCTAACAGTTGCGCCAAAATAAATGGGGCAATGGTTGGAATCACGCCTAAGTGTAAATCACCTGTGAGAGGCTCACTCATTTCACGGCTTAAACGCATTAAGTCCTGTGCATCTGCTAACAGAACACGGGCGCGTGCTACGACTTGTTCACCCAATGGGGTTAAACGTACATTCTGTCGATCACGTTCTACCAGTACGCCGCCAAGCAGGCGCTCCAGTTCCATGATCCCGCCAGACAAAGTCGACTGAGTTACAAAAGAACGGCGAGCCGCTTCTGTAAAATGTAACGTTTCAGACAGTGTAACGAGGTATGACAGCTGTCTTAAAGATGGTAATGCAGCCATAGTGTCCTAATGATTATGATTTAAAGTGGTGAGCAAACAGTTCGCTAAGATGAGGAATAAAGTGTGGAGGAATATCATGCCCCATTCCTTTGATTAATTCAAACTTAGCGCCCGGAATCGCTTTCGCAACAGCCTTACCATGCCCTGGTGGGAGCAAACGATCTTGCGAACCATGTACCACAAGGGTAGGTTGCTGAATTTGTTTGTCCAGTTGTAGCAACGAGCCTGTACATAATATTGCTAAAAACTGTTGAAGTACACCCGCAGGGTAATAACTTCGCTGATATAATTTGCGTGCAGTTTGCATCGTTTCGAGTTGATTCACATAGCCAGGTGAGCCTATCACCTTAAATAGTTTTAAACTATGATCAACAATGCCATTTTCATCTTGTGATTTTGGTCTTTCTAGCAAGCTGAACAGTTGTTTCGGAAATGGTGGTGGTAAAAAAGGCTGGTTATTACTGGTAAATAATAAGCCTAAATTATTCACGCGATCTGCATATTTGGCTGCCAAAATTTGTGCAATCATGCCGCCCATAGAAGCACCAATCACCTCGGTCTTTTCAATGCCTAAGCGCTCTAATAGCAATGCAGCATCATCCGCCATATCAAATAAGTTATAAGGCGCACCGTGGTTTTGCAGACCTAAGCTAAAACGCCCCATCATTTTATAGGTGTTCAGACGCGGGCCTTTGTGGCGAATTTTGGATGACAAACCAATATCGCGGTTGTCATAGCGAATGACACGATAGCCGTGATCAATCAGTGATTTACAAAAGAAATCGGGCCAGTACAACATTTGTGCGCCTAAACCCATAATCAGCAAAATAGGTGGATCTTCAGTTTTGCCGCCCACTTCGACATGCAGCTGAATTCCGTTGCCTAAATCGACTTTGGTTTCGTGCATAAATGCCGTATAGGGCGATGTGGTGAACTGAAGTGCACTATTCATGTTGTGATCCTCATGTCAGGCAAGGGCGAAATCAATCGCCCTTTATTGTTTTTATTTTATTCCGATACAGGCAATAAGTCTGGCACTAATTTGGTCAAACTCAAGCGTTGTTTGGCCGCTGTTGCGCCTAATAGGACAAAGCCACGTAAGGTATCGGTTTGGTCATAGGCTCTGGCAATCATGCCATCGTCAAATTCTTCGGTATGCCAGTTGACATCTACCCCTAGTGGCGCAGGTAAAACGGTCAGTGGTGCAGCAGGTGTTTTCACTGCAACAGGCATGGCAGGGTAGTGTACCTGAGTAGTTTCACCATTTAAGGTTTTGGCTAAGGCACGTGCTTGCTGCATGATTGGCATCACATACGGCAATAAAATACCATTCACTTCCGCACAGTCACCTACTGCATAGATATCAGCTTGGCTGGTTTCAAGTTGCGCATTGGTTAAGACCCCACGACTGGTTTCGATGCCTGCTGTTTTAGCCAAAGCAATGTTTGGTTGTAAACCAATGGCAGACAGTACCACATCGGCAATTAAAGACTGACCACTGGTAATGGTCACTAAATAGTCGTCATTTTTAATTTTCGAAACTTTTTCAACGGTTGTACCCAATACAAAATGGATACCCGTTTCTTCTAGGTTTTGTTTAAAAGCACTGGCTACATAATCCGGCAATAAACGACCTAGTGGTTGTGGTGCAAGGTCAATCACCGTGACTTGGTGTCCTGTTTGCTGCAAGTCATTGGCAAATTCACAACCAATTAAACCTGCACCTAAAATCACCACACGTTTGTCTTGACGTTGTTCAAGCTGTTGGCGAAATGCGGTGTAATCACTTAAATTATTTACCACATGAATGTCATCACTGCCATCGCCCGCAATGGCTAAACGTACAGGATTCGCACCCACTGCCAAAACCAATTTAGAATAAGGTTGTTGGCTGCTTACACCCTCTTTTTCTAATTCAAGTACATGCGCTTCTGCATCAATTGCTTTAACCCAAGTGTGGGTTTCAATACGCATATTGAGTTGGCTTGCCATTTTAGCTGCATCGCCCAATGCAATTTGAGCAGGGGCTTTATTGCCCGCCAATGCGTTAGATAAAGTTGGTTTGGCATAATTGGCAGCATCATCTGCACAAATCATGACTAACTCTTGTTCTGCATTTAGCTTACGAAACTCGCGTGCAACAGTATAACCTGCCATGCCTGAACCAATAATAACGATAGGATGCATAAGGTGAACTCCAAATGAGGGCATAGAAATTGGCGTTAAAAAAAGACCATCGGACATGGTCTTTTCGTGGTCTTAAACTTCAATCATTTCAAAATCAGCTTTTGAAACGCCGCAGTCTGGGCAAGTCCAGTCATCAGGAATATCTTCCCATAATGTACCTGCCACAATACCATCTTGAGGCCAGCCTTCTGCTTCGTCATAAATCCATCCACAAACGATGCATTGATACTTTTTCATTCAATTCTCCATAAACCGATCTTTAAATTTCCAGATCAGCAAAAAACTTATCTACGACTAGTTGTATGATATATCTATTTGATTAAATTTTTACGCAGTTATACGGCTAAAGTAAAGTAAATAAGCGATTTTAATCTGTGCTTTTATAGAATGAATAGCTGCATGGGACATAACCGCGCAGAAAAGACCTCTTTTGATATAGATACGGCATTGTAATGAGAGAATGGCTGCAGGAAAAATCACGTTTTTATGCGTTTAAATGCCATTTAAGACCTTGGTCGTACAGTAAAAGTCTTATATTTTTGCTATTTTATTATGGAATAAATATATATTAATATTTTTAAGTATATTAAAGTTTATAAAAATCAAAACCTTGTAGTGTTTTGATGCGTGATTGATGGCAGTCTTGCCGATTCGATCACTAGCCTTATGTGAAAATAAACGGTAAAATTCAACCATTCTTTAGTCACATTTCTGATCTTCCATGAGCAATTTGTCTACTTTTTTGTGGTCGCATATTCGTACAGTTCCTCATTTTCCAAAACCAGGCGTAGATTTTTATGATTTAACGCCTTTGTTTATGAATAATTTGGATTCATTAACAGATGCTTTAATTGCCAGCATTCCTGCAGAAAAATTAGCTGAAGTTGAAAGCTTTATTGCAGTAGAAGCACGTGGTTTTGTATTGGCGAGCCTTTTGGCACAGCGTACAGGCAAAGGTTTGGTACTTGTGCGTAAAGCAGGTAAATTGCCACCACCAGTTGTGGGTGTGGGTTATAGCTTAGAATACGGTTTAGACCGTTTAGAAATGGCTGCCGATGTGCAAGCGCAAAAAGTCATTATTGTAGATGATGTATTGGCGACAGGTGGCACTTTAAAAGCAGTGAAACAATTGGCTGAAAAATGTAATCATCAAGTTTTAGGTGCAAGCATTTTCCTAGACTTACCAGATTTACACAAAAATTTAGGTTTAGATATTTGGTCCGTATTGGACAATAAATCTAAACCAGAACAAGCAGTGGCTTAATCCTTTTAAGTTATTGTAACTGCTGTAAAAAAGCCTGATCTCCATAGTTGTGATCAGGCTTTTTTAATGGGTGATGTTTAATTGATTATTTTTAATGGATAGCTTTGACTTTATTTGGCAAGATAAGCTTGTTCGATTTGCTGAATACAAGAATTAATATTTTCTGGATGCAATAAGCGATGATGCCCAGACTCAAAAGTAGAGGTCTGCATATAGTTTTCTAAAAATGCTTGCGCGGCATGCATATCCAAAATTTCATCGCCCAATTCTAAATAAGCCAATTGTGGAATATCGTGCTGCAAGTCATCATCTGAAATTGCAGGATAGTCATTGCGAAACGTGGGAGCTAAACTTGGATTTGCCACCACACACGGAATATGGTGCGACAAAGACATTTTGAGTGCCCAATAGCCGCCTAGACTATGTCCCACCAAAATTTCAGGCTTAATTTTTTGAATGATATTGTGATAAAAATCGGCAACAGTTTGATAATTTAAGTTGCGATAATCGACATTGATACAAAATTTTTGTTTTGCATCTATGGCATGGAATTTAGTCGACTCCCGCGAGGAATCTAATCCATGTAAAAACAAGACTTTTAAAGCACATGTATTCATTGCCAGATTCACAAAGTTAAACATCTTGAGTCAAACTGAGCCTAAAGATAAAGTGGATAGAAAATAAAATATTTAGACTGATACATCAGTAGGTTTAAAAACAGCAAAATACGGTCTTTTTCATCTATTTTCTGAACAATATTGTAGTGCGCTTAGCCTGAGAAAGAAGTTAGCTTTTGGTCTAAGTCTACAAAAAATCACAAAAGCAAGTGGCAATTTAAAAAATAAATTGCTCGAGTCAGAGAAGGCATACGAAATCGTGTCTAAATCTGCTATTCTATTGAACTTCTTTTTTTAGTAATTATTCGAGGCAGAGATGACGCAACATAACGCTCAATCGACTTCTGAACCCACTATTTCCGAAAACGATTTAATTGCGCAGCGTCATGCCAAGTTAAAGCAAATTCAAGAACAAGCGCAGGCGAAGGGAACTAGCCCTTGGCCAAATACGTTTAAGCGTGAAAACTACGCAGAAGATTTGCAGGCACAATTCGCAGAAGTTTCTAAAGAAGAAATTGAAGCAGGCGAAAAAGTGTATGTGTCTGTAGCAGGTCGTGTGATGTTGAACCGCGGTTCATTCATCGTAATTCAAGACATGACAGGTCGTATTCAGTTGTATGTGGCGCGTAAAGAACTTAGTGCTGAAACATTAGAGACGATCAAGAGCCTAGATTTGGGCGATATTATCGCAGTGAAAGGCTATATTGGTCGTTCAGGCAAAGGCGATTTATATGTTCATATTCAACATTTTGAATTGTTGACCAAATCTTTACGTCCATTACCAGACAAATATCATGGTTTAAGCGATACCGAAGCGAAATATCGTAAGCGTTATTTAGACTTAATCGTAAATGAAGACACCCGTAAAACCTTTGAAATTCGTGCCAAAGTGGTTTCGGGTATTCGTGCATTTTTAACTGAACAGCGTTTTATGGAAGTTGAAACGCCAATGATGCATGTGATTCCTGGCGGTGCATCGGCACGTCCATTTGAAACGCATCATAATGCTTTAGATATGCCGTTATTCTTGCGTATTGCGCCTGAATTATATTTAAAGCGTTTAGTGGTTGGCGGTTTTGAACGTGTGTTTGAAATTAACCGTAACTTCCGTAATGAAGGGGTGTCTACACGTCATAACCCTGAATTTACCATGATCGAATTCTACCAAGCTTATGCCGACTATAAAGATTTGATGGCATTGACTGAGCAAATGCTAGAAAAACTGGCTTTGGATATTTTGGGTACTACCGATGTGCCGTATGGCGATGAAGTGTATAGCTTCAAAGGCCCATTCAAGAAAATTTCTATGTTTGATGCCATTCTTGAGCATAATCCACAATTCACGCCAGAAAATGTTAATGACCGTGATTTCTTGGCTAAATTTGTGCAGGAAGAATTGAAAGAACAGGTGAAGCCTGGTTTTGGTTTGGGCAAACTACAAACCATCGTGTTTGAAGAAACCGTAGAAACTCAATTACGTCAGCCGACTTTCATTACAGAATATCCTGCAGAAACGTCGCCTTTGGCACGTCGTAATGACGATAACCCACACATTACTGACCGTTTTGAGTTCTTTATTGGTGGTCGTGAATTGGCGAATGGTTTCTCAGAATTAAATGACCCGATTGACCAAGCTGAGCGTTTCCAAGCACAGGTTGCAGAAAAAGACGCAGGCGATGATGAAGCGATGCATTACGATGCAGACTTTGTTGAAGCTTTGGAATACGGCTTACCACCAACTGCAGGTGAGGGCATCGGGATTGACCGTTTGGTAATGTTGTTTGCCAACGCTGCGAGTATCCGTGATGTGATTTTATTCCCACACATGCGTCATAAAAACTAAGTTTTAGCGCATCGTTGACGACATAAAAAACAACCTGCAGAAATGCAGGTTGTTTTTTTGTTGTAACTTAAAGTTAAACACTTGCCACCAATTTTTTGATCATAGGTCGCTGGCGTTGACTGGCAAGCCATAAATCATGCTGCATTTGTAAATTCAACCAAAACTCTGGTGAGGTTTCTAAGGCTTCACTCAAACGAATCGCCATATCTGCAGAAATTCCAGTATGACCATTCAAAATGCGAGATAGGTTTGCACGTGTCACTCCAAGTGCTTGAGCCACTTCAGTCACAGAAGTTTCACCAATATATTCGCGCAACATTTCGCCCGGATGAGGTGCATTAAACATCATATTCATCTTTGTACTCCTGCGCTAGAAGCTATGTGATAATCCAAATAATCTACAATGTAGACATCACCATCTTCAAATTTAAAAATTACACGCCAATTACCATTTACTGTTAGTGACCATTGATCTTGTAGATTTCCACTCAATTTATGTAAACGCCAATTGGGTGGAGTTCGCAAATCATTCACCGTAGATGCAGCATGTAGTGCTGCAAGTATTAAACGTAATTTTGTAGAATGCGCTGCTTGAATACCTGCTGTTGAACCAGTTTGGAAAAAAGCCTGAAGACCTTTATGTTTAAAACTCTTAATCAAGCCTTAGTATCCAAGTGTATTGTGTATATGTACAGTATACGATAATTTCGAGTTTAATCAATCAACCAGTTTTGGCGGGGTTTAAGTGCATCTTGCGTAATCCGCAGAAACTTAAAGTGATGATGCTTATAACAACGCCGTTTGAATCCGTACTTTCATCTCTAAAGCTTGCTGTAAAATATGCGCTTTCATCCAAGTTACTTGTGTACCCATGGGGTTGGTTTTAATAGCAGTGTTTAAGAAATCCAGTTTTTCTTGCGAAAATAATTGCGTTTCAATCGCTTGATGCAGTTCTGCCGTGGTTGCATTTAAAGGCACATCTACCAAATAAAAACCTTTAGGATAATTATAAAATGCATACATTAAGTTAAAGGCTTTTTGTTCGGCCTTTAAATTGCCCGCACCAATTTCATAGCTGCGGTCTTGATTGCTATGCGTCACGCCTATTAAAAAGGAGAGTTGTTGATCACGGCAACGCAAACCAAATTGCAGCCCAATCTGATCTGCACTGAGTTCATGTTGCACAAAAACATTCAGCATTGAAGCATCATCGTTTAAAGGCTCTTGTAGGACGAGTAGCTCAGGGCTGTGCTGATACAAAAAACCAGCCAGCTGCGCCTGTTCAAGTTTGGATTTGATCTGTTCAATCTGTGGCATGGGAGCATCTTAAAAATAAAAAAATATGTTTTTACTTTAAGCATTTTTTGTTCATGCTTGAAGCACTGAATTAGATGAATAATCTATGAAGTTATTCAAAAATGAGCAGCTTGTAAGCGCGATTTGTATGTATCAAACGTAGCGAGAATGACGTTAAATTTCAATATATGATGGAATAAACTATTGATTAAATGAAACTTATACTGCTTATTGGTTTTCTTTTATATGAGCTTTTTGCATATAAATATAATAAAACAAGCAATAGTCTGCATAACTAAGTCACTATAATGAAAATCAAATTCTATCTGTGTTATTCGTACACAAGTTTAAGTACATCTGGTGTGATCAATGTCAATAAATCAGGAAAGACTTACTCATCTTAAACAGCTTGAAGCTGAGAGTATTCATATTATCCGTGAAGTTGCAGCCGAGTTTGAAAATCCAGTCATGTTGTATTCGATTGGTAAAGATTCAGCGGTAATGTTGCATTTGGCTTTAAAAGCATTCTATCCAGCGAAACTGCCATTTCCACTGTTACATGTGGATACAGGCTGGAAATTCAAAGACATGATCACTTTCCGTGACAACATGGCAAAACAGCACGGTTTTGACTTGATTGTTCATCAAAATAAAGAAGGGGTAGATGCCAACATTAACCCATTCGATCATGGCAGTTCTAAATATACCGACATCATGAAAACCCAAGGCTTAAAACAAGCTTTAGATAAATACGGTTTTGATGCGGCATTTGGTGGCGCGCGTCGTGATGAGGAAAAATCACGTGCCAAAGAACGTGTTTATTCTTTCCGTGATGCAAAACATCGTTGGGACCCGAAAAATCAGCGTCCTGAATTGTGGAATTTGTATAATGGCAAGGTCAATAAAAGCGAAAGTATTCGTGTGTTCCCATTGTCTAACTGGACTGAATTGGATATTTGGCAATACATTTACCTCGAAAGTATTCCATTAGTACCGTTGTATTTGGCTGCAGAACGTCCTGTCGTTGAGCGTAGCGGCACTTTAATTATGGTCGATGACGAACGCATGCCGTTGCTAGAAGGTGAAGTTCCACAAATGAAATCGGTACGCTTCCGTACTTTAGGTTGTTATCCACTTACGGGTGCAGTCGAATCAGAAGCGAATACCTTGCCTGAAATTATTCAGGAAATGCTATTGGCAACCAGTTCAGAGCGTCAGGGTCGTATGATTGACCACGATGAAGCTGGCTCGATGGAAAAGAAAAAGCAAGAAGGTTACTTCTAATCTCTCCTGAAAAATCTCCCCAAACCCCTCTTTATAAAGAGGGACTTATAAAAAGCGGAGCAAAGCCTCCCTTTATAAAAGGGAGATTTAGAGGGATTAAAGATTAAAAAACCGATTTCTAAAAAATATGTGGAGCTTTGAGCAATGTCTCATCAATCGAATTTAATTAGCCAAGATATTTTGGCGTATTTAAAACAGCACGAAAACAAAGATCTACTGCGCTTTTTAACTTGCGGTAACGTAGACGATGGTAAATCGACATTAATTGGTCGTTTGTTGTATGACTCAAAATTGATTTATGAAGATCAATTACAAGCCGTGACTCGTGACTCGAAAAAAGTCGGCACTACGGGCGATGCACCTGATTTAGCTTTATTGGTCGATGGTTTGCAAGCCGAGCGTGAGCAGGGCATTACCATTGATGTGGCTTATCGTTATTTTTCTACTGAAAAGCGTAAGTTCATCATTGCCGATACACCTGGGCATGAGCAATATACACGTAACATGGCAACAGGTGCATCGACTTGTGACTTGGCGATTATTTTGATTGATGCGCGTTATGGCGTACAAACTCAGACCCGTCGTCATACTTTTATTTCTAGTTTATTGGGCATTAACAATATTGTGGTTGCTATCAATAAAATGGATTTGGTGGATTATTCAGAAGCACGATTTAACGAAATTCAGACGGAATATGCGAACTTTGTGAATCAACTGGGTGATCGTAAACCATCGAATATTATTTTCACGCCAATTTCTGCCTTAAATGGCGATAACGTGGTGAACAAGTCTGAGCATACCCCTTGGTACACAGGCGATACTTTAATGGGAACATTGGAGTCGGTAGAAATTAACCGTAACTCGGCTCAAAATGATTTCCGTTTCCCTGTGCAGTATGTCAACCGTCCAAACCTTGACTTCCGTGGTTTCTGCGGCACGATTGCTTTGGGCGATATTCATGTGGGTGACCGCATTGTGGCATTGCCATCGGGCAAAAGCTCGACAGTAAAAGAGATTGTGACTTTTGATGGCAATCTTGAACATGCAATTGCAGGTCAAGCAGTTACCCTAACACTGAACGATGAAATTGATATTTCACGTGGTAATGTGTTGGTGCGTGAAGATCAAGTGCGTCCTGAAATTTCACGTGCTGTAAATGCCACTGTGGTGTGGATGGCTGATCAGCCACTATCTATTGGCAAGCTGTATAACTTAAAAGTGGGTACACAAACTGTGCCTGCAAAAGTCACAGCCATTCATTACCGTACCAATGTGAATACTTTGGAACAGGTGCAGGTTGAACAGCTTGAACTGAATGCAATTGCCAATGTCACCATCGAATTTGATGCGCCTGTGGTATTTGACCGTTATCAAGACAGTCGTTATACGGGTTCGTTTATTTTCATTGATCGTTTAAATAACGTGACCATTGGCGCAGGTATGGTTGAAGCTTGCGTAGAATGGACTGCACACAGTACACCTGTAACAGCCGAAGACCGTGCTGCACGTTTGGGTCAAAAACCTGCAGCGGTATGTGTACCAAGCCAAGCACTTGAACAGGCACAAGCACTTGAAAGCTTGCTGATTCATCAGGGTATTGTTGCCATTGCCAAAGCAGGTTTAGATGCTGCGCAGGTTGCATTACTCCGCGAAACGGGCATTGTGGTCATTAGTGATGTAAACAGTGGTGCAGATGCAGAGTTGACTGCGACAGCTACAGAAGAACTGGCAGAAAAAATTATTGCCCTAGTTCGCTTATAAAATTAGATTCGTTTATAAAATCGAATCCACATCCAATAAAAAACCGCTTTCACCTGAAAGCGGTTTTCTTATGTGCGTTCACTATATTGGAAAGTTTGTTTTTTAAGTGCGATCTAAGGGTTCGCTATTGAGATGTTTGAGCATGGGCGTGAAGTGTCCATAGTTAATTTTTTGAGGTTGTATTTCAAAGCCATTTTTTTCATAAAAACTTAAAGCAGTCTGCGTGCTAAATACACTTATATGCGATACATTTTTGCGCTGTAAATCGCTCATTGCTTCAAATAATAAGGCTTGACCAATACCGCGTTGTTGTACTTCGGGGGCAATGGCATGTTGTAAAATTTGCCCGCGATCACTCATCATAATAAAGCCAACCACCACATGCTGTAAGACATAGACCCAACAATTGTTGTAATGCAGCAGCATTAAAATATTTTCATAGCTTTTATTTTCTAGCCATGCCTGAATTTTGGCTTCATTGCGTTGATGATCTTGAATACAAGAGCGAATACTGGCGTGTAATACCGCAACCAAATTGGCGACATCTTGAATTTGTGCAGCTCTAATCATCTAGGCTTAGGGTGATAGATAAAAACAAGGCTCTATTGGAAGCGAAAAGTGTTTAAAGAAATAGCAGAAAATTGTTGTGTTTTACTGCGTTATGCTGCAGCACAAGTCCTATTTTTAAGGCAATCGGTATCATTGTGTAATTGAGCATTGCACTTTTTAGCGATGCATGGATGGAATCATCTGTTAAAGCATAAGCGTTGAAGCGTGCAGCAGCGAATAGACGCTAAGCCCTGAAATGGTTATACTTTATTGAAACGCCTGAAATAAGAGCGAAGACCAAGATGGCAAAACTATTGTTATGGATTTTGTTGTTGATTGCCGTATATGCAGTCTGGAAAGTCTGGTTCAAAATAAAAATTAATCGTACTTTTCAGCAAAGCTGTCAAGATATTGCCAATATTGTCCAAGACCCGATTACCCACAAAGCACCGCGCCCTGTAGAAGAGGTGGTGGAAGAAGTTGCCGAATACGAACAGCAATTATTTGATGATATCGCAGAAATATTTTTAAGCTTAAAAGTATCTAGTCGTGACCCTGAAGATGCCGAAACTATTCAACAAGAAGTGCTGAATAAAATGCCTGCCAAAGCACATACGCAAATTCGTCAGTTAGACTTGGGGGAGTGGTCAATTTACTGGAGTTTTTACGAGCAATCCCTTGAATATTTTGTCGGCAAATACGGAGTTTTTATTACCCATGTAGACCGCTTTGGGCAAGAGCATAAATACAATAATTCAGAGCAGTTTCAAACAGATTGATTTTCATGCCTGATTTTCTGTTTATGATTTTACAGAGGTTTCTTGAAAATTAATTGCAGCATCTTCTTGTCAGTTAAGTGTTTGGTTAAATGTTGAGTTTTGCGCTATTTTCCCGAAAAGAGGTATCATGCCTTTTTCTTTTACATAGGCAGCATCAATGTCAGTTTTAGAAATCATTGCTGTGTTGATTAGTGTTTTAGGCGTGACCTTAACCATTAAGCGACATATAGCTTGCTGGGTGGTGAATTTTATTGCCTGTTTGCTGTATGCCTATTTATTCTTTGAATATCAATTGTATGGCGAAACGGTATTACAAACCCTATTTATGGGCATGGCTGTTTATGGTTTTTTCCAGTGGAAAACTGCACAGCAGCAAAAACAACATATCATCATTCAAAGCTTGCCACTCTCTAAAATGTGGCTGCAAATTGCACTGAGTAGCATACTGGGTTTACTGTTTGGGCTAAGTTTAAAGTGGTGGACGCAGGCTTCACTGCCTTTATTGGATGCACAACTGGCAGCTATGAGTCTATTGGCAACCTATTGGACCAGTCGTAAATACTTGGCTACATGGGTGTTATGGATTGTGGTCGATCTGGTGTATATCGGCATGTTTATTTACAAAGAGTTGCTGTTAACGGCTGTGTTATATGCAGGTTTTGTGGTTCTTGCTTATTTGGGCTGGCGTGAATGGCATAAAATCCGACAACAACATGCGGCACATTCTGCGGTGTGATGGCGTGTAGCGATGAGCAATTTAATTGATTTTAAACAGGCGCAGCTTAAACAATTTGATTTATTGGCATTGGATATTTTAGCGTATCCTGAGCGTTATTTACAGTTTGATTCGATTGCAGATTTTTACCAAGCCCAGTGGTTAGATGATTTCCCCAAAGGGACGACATGGTGTTCCACAGGACTAGATGATGGCGCAGAACATTTTTATGCCAAAATTGAATTTTATGGGCATTATTTAACTATTTATAGCCATGAAACCTATGCCGCTGAATTTGGCATCATTCACACAGAATAGACAAAATAGAGTCAATGACAGCAGGCGGAAAAAACACTTTAATAGCCTGAAAATAAAGTTGTATTTAGGATATAAAACAGCTTATACCCGTTGAGCATCAGCCAAATTATATTGCACGATGATGCTAGACCTACTCCATCAATAAACAAAATAAAAGGAACTCAAATGGCTCATCAATTTACTGTAAACGCCACCATTCATGGCGTTTCAATTGACGAATTTAAGCGTTTAGTGGCAGATGTTGCTTTGCATGAAGCAGTCTGCAAGCGTATTCCTGGTGAAAATTTGGAAATTTTAGAATCTAAAAAGAACGGTGATATTTACACTTTACGCCGTGCTTATAATTTAGATGTGAATATTCCAGATATGGCTAAAAAATTATTAAAAGATGCATTTCGTTTAAAACGCAATGATGTGACCCATTTAACGGCGCTTACTTCTACCGTGGAGCTTGGTGCAAACTTGCCTTTAGAAGCTAAAGGCGAGCGTAGTGTGACAGGCAACCATGAAAAAATTGATATTCAATTAAACTGGACAATTAAGGTTAAAGTGCCATTGATTGGCGGCATGTTGGAAAAACATGCAGAAGGGGAAATCCGTCGTTTCAGTGAGTTGGAAATTGGTATTGTAGAAGATGAACTCAAGAAAAATTTAGCGGCTTAACCCTTCATTTCTACTAGAAAAGATTGCTCTTAAATACATGCTTGGCGCTGCCGTTTTCGGTGGCGCTTTGTTTTTTGGACGTATTGAATGTGATTGTTGATGCTGGGGTCATTTTACAGTGATCAATTTTTGATTTTTGAAAAAGTTTAGTGCTTGGCTTTATTGCATACAGACTATCGTCTTAATTTATTATTTAAATATATTATATTTATTATGCTAATATTTTGACCAGATTTAAATTGAGTGTGAGTTCTGCCATGAAATTGATTCAGTTGTTATGTTTATCGGTTTTGCTGACCTTTGCCAGTCTATCTCCAGCAATGGCAGAGAGCAAAAAAGATCCACTTTTTGTCTTGCTTACCAGCAGTGATGCGCACCGCACCAAAATGGCAATTGGCATGAGCAATAACCAATTTGGCAAAGGTCATCCACTGACGATTTATTTGGTCGATCAAGGCGTAATGTTGGCATCTAACCGCTTTGAACATAAATATGCAGAGCATCAGAACATGCTGAAAAGTATTATCGCCAAAGGTGGTGATGTGTATATCTGCAAAATGTGTATGGAGCAGTACGGTGTTGTTGAAGGTGACTTAATGAAAGGTCTGAAATATGCCAATCCAGATGCTATGGGTGAAGCAATTTTCCGTCCAGGCACTCAGACACTGAGCTGGTAATTCGGCTGCTTGAAATGCAAAAGCCTTGTTGAAAAACAGGGCTTTTTTATTGCGGAATTTCTAGCGCATGGCGTATTTTTTTAAACGATAATCCAGTGCAGCGCGGGAAATTCCCAATAAGCGTGCCGCTTCAGATACATTGTGTTTGGCTTTTTGCATCGCGGTGATAATCAGTTGTTGCTCATGCTGTTCTAAATCAAAACCTTCGGTTAAAAGCGTGTCTAAATCTACGCTGTCTTGCTCATCTACAGTATGGTCGCTGTGCATTTGCGGAAACAGGGCATTCAGTTTAATCAGTTGTTGATCTTCCGTCAGTAGTACCGCACGTTCGAGCAGGTTTTCCAGTTCACGAATATTGCCAGGCCACGCATAGCTTTGCATAAAGTCAGTGGCTTTTTCACTGACGCCTTGAATTTGTTTGTCATACATTTTTTCAAAGCGTTTTAAGAAATGCGCAACCAATAGCGGTAAATCTTCACGGCGTTCACGCAGTGGTGGAATTTGCACAGGAAAAATATTTAAACGGTAATATAAGTCGGCACGGAAACGACCTGCTTTAACGGCTTGTTCTAAATCTTCATTGGTTGCAGCAATTACACGAACATCAATATGACGGGTTTGTGAATCCCCAACACGTTCCACTTCACCTTCTTGTAGCACACGCAGTAAAGCCGCTTGAGCGCGTGGTGAAAGCTCAATCACTTCATCTAAAAAAATAGTGCCGCCATGGGCGCGTTCGAATTTACCTAAGCGTGATTGATGTGCACCTGTAAATGCACCTTTTTCAACACCAAACAGTTCAGATTCAATCAGTTCAGGCGGAATTGCCGCACAGTTGACCGCAACAAAAGCATGTTCTTTACGTTGACTGAGTTCATGCACACCACGGGCAAAGGCTTCTTTCCCGACCCCTGTTTCACCTTGCAGCAAAATCGACACTTTTGCACCTGCCGCTTTTTTGAGTAAGTCACACACCCGTTGATAAGCTGCAGATTGTCCGACTGAGCTGAACATGCTGTAGTCATTTTTACTGGTGGTATAAATCGACTTTTTCAGTTCATACAGTTCTGCTTGTAGCGCAATGAGTTCCTGTTCCATCGGTTCAGGCGACATGAATTGAATCAACTCATCGGCATTTTCCCATTCACTGAGTTGTTTACCAATAATGCGGCAATGCTCACGCCCGCAGGCTTTACATTCCACTTCCTGATAAATAATGGTCATGCCTGTGGCAAAACTGCTGTAACCGCAAGCATAGCCCAGCAGCATCCAGCAGGAAGGTTCGTGACTCAGTCCAAATTGCTCAACATGCACATCGGCTTCGAAGGAGTTATGCCAGTTTAAGTCTGCATAAAACTGTTTTTTCTTTTGATTTAAAATCAGTTGGTTGGCAGAAACTTGCACCATGCCACGAATACCGTGCATTTGCGGCCCTGCCATAAAAGCCTGCTCTTCATTTAAGCCTGGACGCATTTTGGTGGTGACTTCGGCATCTTTCAGACCTGCCTGATAGCCCAAACGAATAAAAAAGCGTTTGGTGCGTTCCATCCCAATCATATTGGCAAGGTCTTTACGCAAATAGCCCATGATGCTGGTATGCATCAGCAACATGCGATACTCATCAAACCAGATTTGTCCACGCTCGGTGTCAAAATGTAGTTTGGAAAGCAGGTCGTGAATTTCCTGAGGATGACCTGCATATTTGCCGCTGCTGTCGTATTTTACTTGTACCATGCGCCGTGTTTAATCCATTAAATTCGAGGCTATTTAGCCATCTTATGCAAATTCGTGAAAATTCAATAATACCTAAACAGCATCATGCCAAACCTTAAAGGTATTCGGCTGTATCTCTATGTTTTTGTTGTTTTTATTTCATCTTTATCATAAGCGAATTGCATAAAGCCCAAGGGTAAATTTTTGTATCTGTACGGGCTGTATTTCATCAAATCATGAAATCTTAAATTTTTTAAACATCAAAATTCATCAAATCATGAAATCCAAATTCTTATAAAAACACTCAGATTTTTTAAGTTGCTGTTTTTCAATGTTTTTATAAAGTTGGCACGCTTGTTGTAATAGTAAAAGTAAGCAACAGATGCATGAAGCAACTGAAGCAAGTTCTGAATGAATCAGATCTTGTAGGAGAACAATATGAAGGATGCAACAGGCGCATTGCCCTTAACCAAATATATTCGGGTAACGGGCGATATTAATGCCGCATTTGTCGAGTTCGACTTTGCCATTCACGATCCCACTTTATATGTGGAGTTGGTGTTACCGCAGCAAGCATTCCGCGAGTTCTGCGCAACCAATCAAGTGGTGGAAATGAGCGAACAACAGCAAGCCGTGAATGATGCTGAAGAAGATAAATGGCGTTACGGCATTGAACACGACACTTTAGTCGGTGCACAGCGATACAACATTGATCATGAAGATCAACACTGAATGCTTAAGGAGATAAGCGATGACTTTAGAAATTAAAACAGCGGGTATTGAGCCAATTCGTCAAAACTATGCCTATATTGAGCGCCGTTTTGGCAACAAGCCAGCCACCCGTTATCAGGAAGTCAGTTTTGATATTCAGGCGGAAACCAACTTTCACTATCGTCCGCTGTGGAAACCTGAAAAAACCTTAAATGATAAAACCCATACTGCAATTGAAATGCAGGATTGGTATGCATTTAAAGACCCGCGTCAGTTTTATTACGGAACTTATGTGCAGCATCGTGCGCGTTTGCAGGACATTGCCGAAAGTAACTTTAGCTTTTTTGAAAAGCGTCAGTTGGCAGAGCATATTTCTGAAGATGTCAAAGCCAAAGTGATTGCCTTGTTTTTGCCGTTTCGTCATATCGAACAGACTGCCAATTTACACATGATGTCGGGCAGTGCTTATGGTTATGGCACGGTGCTGACCCAAGCCTGTATTTATGCTGCGATGGATCGTTTAGGGATGGCGCAGTACATCTCACGGGTTGGTTTGGCACTCGATGGCAACACGGGCGAATCTTTAATTCCAGCCAAACAAGCATGGATGCAGGATGAAGCATGGCAAGGACTGCGCAAGTTGTGTGAAACCAGTTTGATCGAGCAGGACTATTTCAAACTGTTTTTATTACAAAACTTGGTGATTGACAGCTTTATGAGCGAATTGGTTTACACCCAATTTGATCAATGGCTGGCACAGCATCAAGCACGTGACTTGGCGATGCTGATGGAATTTATGCAGGAAGCCATGGCAGATTTACGCAAATGGTCAGACAGCGTATTTAAAACCGCAGCTGCAGAATCTGCACATAACAAACAATTGTTGAGCCAGTGGTTAGCCGAATATTTACCTGAAGTGAAAGCGGCATTTGCAGCGTGGGCAGCTGAGGCGTTGTCTGCAGATGCAGTCGACATTGCAGAACAAAAACTGCTGGAACGCAGTAAAAAAATTGGCATCGAACTCGAACAAATTTTGCAGGCTTAAGGAGAAGCAGCATGTCTAAGGTTTATCTCGCATTACAGGACAATGACACGTCGCGCTACATCATTGAAGCGATTGAAGAAGACAACCCAGATGCCACGATTCAATATCTGCCAGCCATGATTCGGGTAGAAAGCGAAACAGGTCTGATTGTTAAAGCAGAAACGGTATCTGAAAAACTTGGACAAGATTGGGATATTCAGTCTTTACAACTCAACATGATTACGTTGGGCGGCAACGTCGAAGAAGATGATGACAGTTTCCGTTTGCACTGGAACTAGGAATAAGGATGTGCACTGAGCCAATTTGAGTACAGTGCCGCCAGAACATATTGCTGCATAGATTGCCGCTAAAAAATTTAAGGATGATGAGCATGAATTCACAAGTTAAAACCCCAGCAAAAAAACTGAATGCCAAAGACCGTTATCGCGCACTTACTCGTGACTTGGATTGGGACTTTTCTTATGCAGACCGCAAAGAAGCCTTTCCATACGAAGAATTTGAAGGCATTAAAATTACAGACTGGTCTAAATGGGAAGATCCATTCCGTTTAACCATGGATGCTTACTGGAAGTATCAGGCAGAAAAAGAGAAAAAACTTTACGCCATTTTTGATGCTTTTGCACAAAACAACGGTCAAATGAACGTGACCAATGAGCGTTATTTGAATGCCATCAAACTGTTTTTAACTGCGGTAACTCCGCTTGAATATCAGGCATTCCAAGGTTATGCACATGTAGGGCGTCAGTTCAGTGGTGTAGGTGCACGTATCGCATCACAAATGCAGTCGATTGATGAATTACGTCACGTGCAGACGCAAATTCATGCCATGAGCCATTACAACAAATTCTTTGATGGTTTTCAGGATTGGTCGCACATGCATGACCGCGTTTGGTACTTGTCTGTACCAAAATCTTTCTTTGAAGATGCGCGTTCAGCAGGGCCGTTTGAGTTCTTGTTAGCCATTAGCTTTGCCTTTGAATATGTATTGACCAACTTGTTGTTCGTACCGTTCATGTCAGGTGCAGCACACAATGGCGATATGGCAACGGTCACCTTTGGTTTTAGTGCACAGTCCGATGAAGCACGTCACATGACTTTAGGTCTAGAAATCGTGAAATTCTTGTTAGAACAACACGAAGATAACGTGCCAATCGTACAGGAATGGATTGATAAGTGGTTCTGGCGTGGGACTCGTCTGTTATCTATAGTTGGCATGATGATGGACTACATGCTGCCAAACAAAGTCATGTCGTGGAAAGAAGCGTGGGAAACCTACTTTGAAGAAGCGGGCGGTGCGTTATTTAAAGACTTGAGCCGTTACGGTATTCGTATGCCGAAATATTCAGAAGTAATTACCAAAGAAAAAGAACACGTGTCGCATCAAGCGTGGTGGATTTTCTATAACTTCGGTCATGCAGCAGGTTTCCATACTTGGATTCCAACCGATCAGGAAATGGATTGGTTATCTGAAAAATATCCAGACACCTTTGACAAATACTACCGTCCAAAGTGGGAGTTAGCACGCAAGATGGAAGCAGAAGGCAAGCGTTTCTACAGCGCAGGCTTACCGCAATTGTGCCAAATTTGCCAAGTGCCAATGACTTTCACCGAAATGGATGGCGATCCGACCATGTTTACGTATCGTGAGTCTGTTTATAAAGGCGAGCGTTACCACACCTGTTCAGATGGTTGTCACGATATTTTTGAACGTGAACCTGAAAAATATGTGCAGGCATGGTTGCCAGTGAACCAAATTCTACAAGGCAACTGTGGTGGCTTAGATTTGGAAAACATGCTGCGCGAATATTATCGCTTCAATGTCGGTGCAGATAACTTGGATATTGAAGGTTCACCAGACCAGCAACGCTGGAAAAAATGGAAAGGTGATGCGGCTTAACGCTCATTCACTATCTAAAGTAAATATCTAAAATTTAAGTTATTTCAAGATTCAAATTTAAAAGGATTTCGGTTTGAGTCATTTGCGGCTCAAACCACCCCAATACGGAGAATGACCATGTCAGTACGCGCTATTCGCCCAGATTACGACTTTGAACCACGCGACCTACAAAAACACTATGGCGACAACATTTTGGTGTATGTGGGTTGGGATCATCACACTTTATATTGTTCTGCACACGCCATGTTGGTTTCGCCGCAGCAAACCTTTCAGGAATTTTTGGATCAGCAAATGCAGGCGGGTTTCCATCAACATCCTGACTTTGAAAACATTAAATGGGATGAAGTGCAATTTACTTTAAACAAACAGGTAATTCAGCCACGCCCTGAACAGACCTTGGCAGAAATTGGCTTCGATCAAAAATCACTACTGCGTTTTGTGACCCCAGGACTGAATGGGTACAAGAGCGCACACGTTTAAAACAGTAAGATCACAACAAAATAAAGACAGCAAAGCACAGTCAGTAAGTACAAGACAGGAGGTCGCAGATGAGCTATCAAGTCACAATTGAGCCAATTGGCACAACCATTGAGGTTGAAGAAGATCAAACCATTTTAGATGCCGCGTTACGTCAAGGCGTGTGGTTGCCATTTGCTTGTGGGCATGGCACTTGCGGCACTTGTAAAGTCCAAGTCACCGATGGTTATTATGATGTCGGCGAAGCGTCACCTTTCGCGCTGATGGATTTGGAACGTGAAGAACACAAAGTGTTGGCGTGCTGCTGTAAGCCTGAATCAGACATGACCATTGAAGCCGATGTTGATGAAGACCCAGATTTCTTGGGATATTTGGTTCAGGATTATCAGGCCAAAGTCCTTGAGGTAAAGGACTTATCTCCAACCATTAAAGGTGTGCGCTTGCAGTTAGACCGCCCGATGGAGTTTCAGGCAGGGCAATACATTAACGTGCAATTCCCGGGTATTGAAGGCACTCGTGCCTTCTCAATTGCCAATGCACCAAGCGAACTAGGCATTATTGAATTGCATATTCGTCATGTTGTGGGCGGCAGTGCTACGACCTATGTGCATGAGCAGCTTGCGGCAGGCGACGCACTGGAAATTTCAGGGCCATACGGACAATTCTTTGTACGTAAATCGGATGATCAGGATGCGATTTTTATTGCAGGTGGTTCAGGTTTATCTAGCCCGCAATCTATGATTTTAGACTTACTAGAGTCGGGTGATACCCGCACCATTTACCTATTCCAAGGTGCGCGTGATGTTGCGGAATTATATAACCGAGAACTGTTTGAGCAGTTAGTCAAAGACTATCCAAACTTCCGCTACATTCCTGCATTAAATGCACCTAAAGCAGAAGACCATTGGACAGGATTTACAGGCTATGTGCATGAAGCGGTTGCCGATTATTTTGAGCAGCGTTGCGGTGGACACAAAGCCTATTTATGCGGCCCACCAGTCATGATTGATGCAGCAATTTCGACCTTAATGCAAAGCCGTTTGTTTGAACGTGATATTCACACTGAACGCTTCTTGAGTGCTGCCGATGGTGCAAGTGGTCAGTCACGTTCAGCATTGTTTAAACATATTTAACACATATTTAAAAGTGGATAGGTGCTGCAATATTGTACTGAGCCTATCGAATTGCAATAGATAAAAAGTTTCCAAGGAAGTCGGTCAGTGTTGAGGCATTTAGCTCAGCACTGACACCATCATCAACACAGTAAGGCAGTGTCAAAAGCCAAAATAGCAATGCGACAACCAGCAAAGCCAAAATAGCCAAGGAGAGTTACATGGACCGTCAACAAATTGATACTTTAGTGAAGGAAATGAACGTAGACACCGCTACACGCCCTGTCGATCAGCGTGTGCAGCAAATAGTGGTGCGTTTAGTGGCAGATTTATTTCAAGCCATTGAAGATTTAGACATTCAGCCTTCAGAAGTGTGGAAAGGTCTGGAATATATTACCGATGCAGGCAAAGCCAATGAACTTGGTTTACTTGCAGCAGGTTTGGGTTTAGAACATTATCTAGATTTACGTGCCGATGAAGCCGATGCCAAAGCAGGCGTAACAGGCGGTACACCACGTACCATTGAAGGGCCACTTTATGTTGCAGGTGCGCCTGAATCAGTCGGTTTTGCGCGTATGGATGATGGTTCAGAATCAGACCATTTAGATACGTTAATTATTGAAGGTACAGTCACTGACACCAATGGCAATATCATTGAAAATGCCAAAGTCGAAGTTTGGCATGCCAACGGTTTAGGTAACTATTCATTCTTTGATAAATCTCAGTCTGACTTTAACTTACGCCGTACTATTTTCAGTGATGCCAATGGTAAATATGTGGCGCAAACGACCATGCCAGTCGGTTATGGCTGCCCACCAGACGGCACGACTCAAGCTTTATTAAACAAACTAGGTCGTCATGGCAACCGTCCATCTCACGTGCATTACTTCATTTCTGCACCAGGTTACCGCAAACTCACTACGCAATTTAACATTGAAGGTGATCAATACCTGTGGGATGACTTCGCATTTGCGACCCGTGAAGGTCTGGTTGCAACAGCGGTAGATGTGACCGATGCTGCAGAAATTCAGCGCCGTGGTTTAGACAAACCATTTAAGCACATCACCTTTAACTTTGAATTAGTCAAAGACACTGCAAATGCACCATCGACTGAAGTTGAACGTCGTCGTGCAAGTGCTTAATCCCACACCTTAAAACACAAAGTTTTAACACGTTCGCCAATACAGCATCAGCAAGTTCTTTGTTGATGCTGCCCTTAAAAGTCGGCTGTTCGCGCATGAATGATTCAGGCGCAGCAGGCAGACTTCATCAAAATTTCTATTGAATAGGATGTTCTATGAATAACAAAATTTGGGCACTCATGCTTTTGGGTGTCATGGCGACACACGTCAATGCAACAGAAAACGGTTTAGATACATTTGGATTAGGCGCAGAAGGCATTGCAGCAGGGGCTTTACCACCAGCTGGGGTATACTTACTCAACTACTATCAGAACTATCATGCCAGTGAGTTTAAAGACGGCCCAGACAATTTCCATGCCGATGTGAATGTCTATATTCCACGTTTGGTATGGATGACCCCCCAACACATTGCAGGCGGTCAGTTGGGTTTATATGCTGCACAGCCTTTGGTCGATTTGCGTTTAAATGTGATGGGCATGTCAGACTCTAACAGTGGTTTGGGCGATTTGATTATTGGCAGCATGTTGGGTTGGCATAAAGGCAATCATCACAGTGTAGCTGCTTTAGAAGGTGTGCTCGCAACAGGCGATTATGAAGATGCCAATCCACAACGTCCTGTAGTTGCCAACTTAGGTAAGAACTACAACACCATTCGTCCTATCTTTGCGTATTCTTATTTGCAGCCGCAAGGTTGGGAGTTTTCCACCAAAATGTCTTATAGCTTCAACAGTGAAAATGACGACACAAATTATCAGTCGGGGGATTATTTCGCTGGAGATTATGCAATCGGTTATCAATTGAATGATCAAGTCAAATTGGCACTCGAAGGTTATGTATTTAAACAAACCACAGATGATGAAGTGAATGGTGTCAGTATTGGCAATAAAGGACAGGCTCTATCTTTTGGTCCCGCGATTCAATACAAACGTGATAATTGGTCTTTGGAAGCAAAGTTTTTGAAAGAAACCGAAGTGGAACATCGTCCTGAAGGACACTCTTCGACTTTGAAATTGGTTTGGGCTTTTTAAAGCCCGAACCTGATTCTGCAGTGTTGCACATCAAGCTATCTTACAAAACAAAGTCAAGTTGAAAGACTTGGCTTTTTTGCAGCATCATTTTTCAAGATGGCTTGCTTCTAATTACGTGCTTCCATAAGTTGAGTTTGGTGGACTGAATTTTTAATCTCTCACGTGTTGCACTTATGCGCTAAGATTAGGCATAGCAACAGGGTGCGTATTGCGAGCAGGAGAGCCATTTTGAATCAAATAATGGATGCCGATGTAATTATTATTGGTGGCGGACAAGCAGCATTGGCCACGGCTTACTTTTTAAAACGGCAAAAAATCAATTTTCTGATCTTGGATAATCAAACGCAGTCGGGCGGTGCGTGGCAACATGCGTGGGATTCTTTACAGCTGTTCTCTCCAAATACATGGAGTTCTTTGTCCGGCTGGTTAATGCCAAAAACCGAACAGGAATATCCGAAACGATTAGAAGTGATTGACTATTTAACAGCGTATGAAACACGCTATCAATTTCCTGTGCTGCGTCCTGTGCAGGTCGAAAAAGTCCTGAAGGAAGGCAATGATTTAATTGTGTGTTCGGCACAGCAAAGCTGGCGAGCCAAAGCCGCTGTGAGTGCTACTGGAACGTGGAGTCAGCCTTTTATTCCTGCTTATACAGGACGCGAACGCTTTTTAGGCACACAAATTCATTCGGCTCATTACCGCAATGCCAATGCTTTTCAGGGCAAAAGAGTCATGATTGTCGGCGGGGGTAACTCAGGCGCACAAATTTTGGCAGAAGTGTCTAAAGTGGCCGAAACTTTTTGGGTTACACAGCAACCGCCAAGTTTTTTAGCCGATGATGTAGATGGACGGGTTTTATTTTTACGTGCCACGGAGCGCTTAAAAGCCCAGCAGGAAGGTCGCAGTATTGAACAACCGATCGGTGGTTTGGGCGATATTGTGATGATTCCAAGTGTCAAAGAAGCACGGCAACGTGATGTATTACATGGTCTGCCGCCATTTGACTATTTAACCGAACATAGTGCAGTTTGGGCAGATGGGCGCGAACAGGAAATTGATGCCATTATTTGGTGCACAGGTTTTAAGGCAGCATTGTCGCATTTACAAAGTTTGAATGTGGTTAATGCACAAGGCACAGTCGATGTGTTAGAAAATCGAGCGTTACAACAGCAAAATTTATGGTTGGTTGGTTATGGCGATTGGACAGGCGCAGCCTCGGCAACTTTAATTGGTGTTTCCCGAACCGCACGGAATGTGGCAGAGCAAATTGCTGCGTATTTGCAGACAACAGCGTAAAGTCATTAACGTGACAAAAACTGTGTTTAAAAAATGAATCATGCAATTTCAGCCATAAAAAAGCCCTCTGTAGAAGAGGGCAAGAGGGTAACTCAAAAAATTAAAGATGCTCAATCATAATAAGGTGACAGTCAGGACTTACTGTTTTGGTAAATCAAACCAAATGAACTGGCTGTCTTCTTTTGCTTCAATCACAGCATTATCAGCAAATAACAAAGCATCGCCCGCTTTAACTGTTTGCTCGCCAATGGTGATTTCACCACGAATTACATGCACATAGTTTACCGCTTGTGTTGCTGTAACTTCTAAACGATGTCCAGTTTCTAAAACAGCTGCTTTTACTTCTGCCTGTTGACGAATGTGCATTGGGGCATTGTCATTCGGGCCGACAATTAAATGCCACTGGTTGGGTGCTGTATTTGGGTCACGTTGAATTTGCTGATACGTCGGCTCTGCATCGCGTACATTCGGCTGAATCCAAATTTGCAGCATGTGTACTTCTTCATCACCATTGTTAATTTCGCTGTGCTGAACGCCTGTACCTGCGCTCATTAACTGCCATTCACCTGCAGTAATATGGCGTTCATTGCCCATGCTGTCGCGGTGGGAAATCGTACCACTTAATACACAAGTCAAAATTTCCATGTTGTCGTGTGGGTGAGTACCAAAACCATTATGTGCGGCAATACGGTCATCGTTAATGACACGTAAGGCACTAACACCCATATATTTCGGGTTATACCAATTACCAAAAGAGAAACTATGTTTGGTGTCTAACCACCCCATTTTCACATGACCACGATCTTCACTACGGTGTAAATAAGCATTCATGATAATGCTCCTATCATTTTTTTAACTTGAACTCATCTTAATCTTTTCACCGCAGCCGACCTAGAGGCGAACTGCAACATGCCGTTCTAAAATTGCAACATGTGTAGATTTTTTGCAGAACCTAGACATTTTAGAGTTTTATCGCGGCATTAAAAAACCCACGTAAAAACGTGGGTCTTTTGCGGTTTAAAGCGATCACTGATTATTCAAGGAATTTTACAGTCACGCCAGAACGTACTTTACGACCTAAATCGTTTGCATCCCAGTTGGTTAAACGGATACAACCATGCGACGCCGTTTTTGAAATGGTCGATGGGTTTGGTGTGCCGTGAATACCGAATGATTTTTTACTTAAACCAATCCAGATATTCCCCACAGGGCCGTTAGGGCCTGGTGGTAAAGACAGCGGTTTTAAGTTTTTGCCCTGAATAAAGTTACTTGGTGAATAGCTGTACCATGGGTTTGGTGCAACACCTGTCACTTTATAAGTACCTGTTGGCGATGGAGTATCTGCACTGCCAATGGTTGCTGGGAATGAGCCGACCATTTGGTTTTGTTTGTTGAACAAATACAGTTGTTTTGCACCTTTGTGCGCCACAATCAGGTGAATGTCTTCAGGTAAGTCATTGCGAACGTTGGTCACCAATAACTTTTCACCCACTTTATTAAATGTTGCATTCGGATTTAATTTCTTTAAGAAATTTTCATCCATGTGGAATTTTTCACCTAACATTTCACTTACGCGGGTGTAGTACAAGCCTTTCATTTTGGCTTGTTCTGCATAGTCATGCGGAATAGATTTCGCATAAGGACCTTTTAAGTCCGCTTCAGTAACCGTGTATTCTACAAATGCAGGACGTGAACCTTGACGTGCAACCAACGCATCCCAAGTTTCTTTGGTTAAAATACCCGTTGGGCTAATGCCATTCATTTGCTGGAATGATGCAATTGCTTTTAGGGTGTTCTTACCACTAGTGCCATCAATTGCACCTGGAGAAGCATGTGAATTGTTCAGCATCACGTGTGCACGTGCATACACAGGGAACTGACCTTTACCAATATTTTCATACCAAGTGGCATTATTTAAACCATCTAAAGTCCATGAAGCTTTTGGTGCTGCTGTGTTGGATGTAGCAGTTTGGCTTGCAGAGCTTTTTGTTGGTGCAGTGCCTACATCGGCAGTGGTATCTTCAGTTTTGTGTAGATCATCTAAGGTTTTTGAAGCCTTATTTAAATCATTTTGTTCTTGTTGCGTAATAGCAGTGTCTGTTGCATTTAGATTATTTTGTGCAGCCGATGCTTCTGTCGCTAAAGGATCAATCGGATCTTCAATAGCGGTATTGCTAATCACTTGTGGATTTAACGGTTGTTCAGCAGTAGATGCAGCAAAAGTAGTCCCTGCAAAAATGCAACTTAAACTCATTGCGAGTATTGTGCGAACCAACATGTAATTCAACCTTGAGAATTATTCATTTACATAGATAAAAACTAGCCAAGTATTGCAGAAAAACTAAGGAGATGCAGTAGTTGTTTTGTGTAAATATGCAAGATAACCCCAATTTTACAGTGACTTTTGTTTGTGTGATGTATTTCACATAAACGTAAGCTGAATTTGAACACTGAGAATAAGCTAAAAAAGACGAGCAAGAAATGAAGTTATTAAAACTTCAACCTTTTTGATATGATGGCTGCAAGATTGAAAATGAGTTGGGAAAGTAAATGACGACCTTAAAAAATGATCGTTTTCTTCGTGCCTTATTACGTGAGCCAGTAGATTGCACGCCCGTATGGATGATGCGTCAGGCAGGACGTTATTTACCAGAATATCGTGCTACACGTGCGCAGGCAGGAGATTTTCTTTCTCTATGCAAAAATACTGAATTTGCCTGTGAAGTGACTTTACAGCCTTTGCGTCGTTATGAATTAGATGCCGCTATTTTATTTTCAGATATTTTAACTGTACCCGATGCATTAGGCTTAGGTCTGTATTTTGAAGTAGGCGAAGGGCCAAAGTTTCATAAAACGGTGCGTACCGAGCAAGACGTTGCCAATTTACCTAAATTTAATGCCAAGTCAGACTTAGACTATGTCATGAATGCAGTATCGACCATTCGTTCTGCTTTGGGCGGACAAGTGCCTTTAATTGGTTTTTCAGGTAGTCCATGGACTTTGGCAACGTATATGGTTGAAGGTGGTTCAAGCAAAGATTTCCGTTTCACCAAAAACATGATGTACGCACAGCCTGAAGTTTTACATGCACTATTAGACTGTCTGGCCGATGCAGTGACCGAATACTTAAATGCACAAATTGATGCAGGTGCACAGGCAGTACAAATTTTTGACAGTTGGGGCGGTGCATTGGCCCATCGTGAATATCTTGAATTTTCACTCCACTATATGCAGAAAATTGTGTCAGGTCTGCAACGTGAAAAAGATGGACGTAAAATCCCTGTTATTTTATTTACCAAAGGTGGCGGTCAATGGCTGGAGCCAATGATTGCAACAGGTGCAGATGCTTTTGGTCTGGACTGGACAACACCGTTAAATGTCGCACGTCAAACGGTGAGTGGTCGTGCCGCATTGCAAGGTAACTTAGACCCAGCCACTTTGTACGGTTCACCTGAAGCAATTGCCAAAGCAACACGTGCGATGCTAGATGATGCCTATGCCAATGGTGAAAAAACAGGTTATGTAGCCAACTTAGGGCATGGTATTACCCAGTGGGTAGACCCTGAACGTCCTAAAGTATTTATCGACACGGTTCATGAATACAGTGCCAAATATCTATAATCGCACAATGATATAGATGGATCATTTGTAGATGTATCGGTGTAATCTCAGCTTCAGTCAGGTTGTCACATCATGTGGATAACATGGCTAAAGTCAGGAGTTGAGTTTTCGACTAAGGCAGCTTCGGCTGCCTTATTTGGAATTTTATTGCTGATTGCATTTGCCCTGACTGCTTCAATGGGCAGTCAGGAATATTTCGGATTTTTCCGTTACGACTATTTATTATTCTATGCCTTAATTATTCAAGTTTGTCTTTTATATTTAAAACTGGAATCTTGGGCAGAAGCCAAAGTCATCGCTTTGTTTCATATTTTAGCGATGATCATGGAAATTTTTTTAACTCATCCACAAATTGCATCGTGGCAATATCCTCAACCTGCTGTCTTTAAAATTATGACCGTACCGCTTTTTGCAGGCTTTATGTATTCTGCAGTTGGCAGTTTCTTTGCGCGTTCTTTGCGTTTGTATCGGGTATCTTTACGGAATTTGCCGACTTTTAGCAATATGATGGCCTTGGCAGTGTTGTCGTACATCAACTTCATGAGCAAGTTTTTTATCCCCGATATTCGTTATGGCTTGTTTGCGTGGAGCGTTGTGATTTTCTGGAAAACCAAAATTCGTTTTCAATTACAACGGTCTCAATTACAACTGCCAATGTTGCCTGTATTGATGCTTTTGGCTTTTATTATTTGGGTCGCAGAAAACATTAGCACCTTTTATCAAATATGGTTGTATCCAAGTCAGGTCGATGCGTGGCACATGGTCGGCTGGGGCAAACTCGGTTCTTGGTATTTATTGCTGTTACTGAGTCTGGTTCTGGTCATGAAAATTTTGGGTTATCGCGATGCAGAAGGGCAGTGGACACTGAAAACTGAGGATCAACAGCAGCTGTAAATCTAAATGCTATCTTCAACACTAAAATCTATTTTCAAATTTAAGACCAATCTTTAAGCTAAAAACCAATCGACGCTACAAAAATGCACAAAAATAATGCCTGATTTTGTGATAAATGTTTTGCCTTCTGAGTGACATCTCGCTATCTTAAAATAGTGTAATAAAAATTACACATAGCAATAAAGAATAACGATTCGAAGCATAATTTTTCGAATAATAAATCTCTGGAGTAAGGCGATGATTAAAAAATTAGCATTGGCTGCTGTCTTGGCAGTGGGTTCTACAGCAGCATTTGCAGACCGTGATGCAGGTTGTGGTATCGGTTCTCAAGTTTGGGCAGGTCAGTCTGGCAAAGTTGCAAAAATTTTAGCAGCAACTACAAACGGTATTTTTGCAAACCAATTGTTTGGTATCACATTTGGTACTTTAGGTTGTAGCGGTACAGGTACAGTAACTGCACAAGTTGTGACATTTACCAATGAAAATGCTGAAACATTGGCACGCGATATGGCAGTTGGTGAAGGCGAAAGCTTGAACGTATTGGCTGAATTATTAAGCATTAAAGCAGAAGATAAAGCACATTTCTTTGCGGTTTCTAAGCAAAACTTTGCATCTATTTATTCTGCAGAAAACCAGACTTCTTTAGAAGTATTGGCATCTTTACAGAGCGTGATGGCGAATGATGACGTTTTAAAAGCATACGTTTAAGTTTGAATAAAGCCCTGCATTATTCGCAGGGCTTTTTTATAGCACAAGAATACGTTTAAGCCTGAATATGTATATAAAATTTATAAAATGTCCATGAAATCCATTATTTTAAGTAGTTTAGTTTTTTTATCTCCTACGGTTTTTGCGTTATCTCCTGAAATATCTCCAATACAGATTCAGCCACTTACAGCCACTTCTACAGTACAAAATACAAATAAATTAGCAATATCTTCCGCACATTATGTGCAAAAAGCCAAAGACCTACACTTGGCAGAACAGGTGACTTGGCAGCGTTTAATGTATGCGCAGCAAGGCAAAAGTGAAGTGCAATATGCAGGCTATTTTGTGTCGGAACAAGGCGGAAGCAATTTAAACCAAGAGTTACTTCGCAATGTGCAGGCATTATTTGAAACAGCGCCTGCCAATCAATCGGTGCAGTGTAAATTTCCTGCACGTAGCCGCTGGTTAATTGAACAATTACAAATTCCTCAACAAGATTTGGCACAGGTGCAATGTCCTGAATTGGACGAATGGATTGGACAAATTAAACCTTATAAAGCAGTGCTGATTTATGCCACAGACTTTATGGGCAATCCAAGTTCTATGTTTGGGCATACTTTATTGCGCTTAGACCCAAAAGATCAAAAACAACTGAATTTAATTTCTTATGCTGTCAATTATGCAGCAACGGTAACGGGCAGCGAAGGTTGGTCTTATGCATGGAAAGGACTTACAGGGCAATATCCGGGTGAATATTCACTGATGCCGTATTACCGCAAAGTAAAAGAATATGGCGATTTAGAAAGCCGAGATTTGTGGGAATATGAACTGGCACTGAATGAGCAGGAAACCACATTTTTAGTGCAGCACATTTGGGAAATGAAGCATGTGCAATTTCCGTATTATTTTATCAGTGATAATTGTGCCTATCGCTTATTGGGTTTAATGGATTTGGTGCGCCCTGAGCTGAATTTACAGCAGCAGTTTAGAGTCGCATCTATTCCAATTGAAACACTAAAAGCTGTAGAGCAGGAAAATTTAGTGGCAGATGTTGTCTATCGTCCTGCTTTGGAAACTCAGTTATTGGCGCAAGCTAGACAACATGGCACAGCGTTGGCAAAAACTGCCCATCAAGTGGCCGAAGCAGAACCTGAAAATGTGGCGGCAGTTTTGCAAAATCACAGCCAAATCGATCAAGCTAAAATTCTGGAAATGGCTTATGACGATTTGTATCTGAAACTGATTGGACGCAAAATTGAAGCCAAAATTGCACAACCGCGACTGAGACAAATTTTAAGTTTAAGAAGTCAGATCAATTTAGAAAAACAACGTCAGGATGTCGCACGCCCTCAGGTCGATCCTGTGCAGGGGCATCATGCACGAAGCTTTGCTGTGCGTACTGGCGAGGTGCAAGGCGAGCATTTTGTAGAGTTGAGTCATCGACAGGCTTACCATGACTTACTTGATCCGCAAGGTGGTTTTCGTACAGGGACGCAACTCAACTTTTTAGAAGCTTCTGTGCAATATCGTGAAGACCGCTTAAAACTGAATCAGTTAGATTTACTCTCGGTGAACTCTTATAACCCAATGACCGCATTTAAAACACCACTTAGTTGGGGCTTTAATTTGGGTTGGCAGCAAGAAGCCCTGAATTCGCACGGGGCTTTTAGCGAAACGGAACAGCATGGTGTTTTAAGTTTAAAAACACAGTTTGGTTATAGCGTGGCTAATCAAGCGCGTGAACATTTGTGTTATGTGCAAATTCAAAATCATGTGCAAGCGGGTAAGGCTTTAGACAAAGGCTGGCGTGTTGGAATTGGCCCAACACTGGGTTGTCAAAATATTTGGTCAGCACGCATGAATAGTTTGGTTCAGCTTGAATTACCGTATTGGGAAGATCGTCACCAATGGCAATTTAAGCTGAACAGCCAGTTGCAATATGTACTCAACCCGCAGCATGTGTTGCGATTGGGTTGGGAATATCAACAACAGGACAAACAGGACTGGAACAAGACCAGTTTAGGCTATGTGCATTTTTTTTAAAGAGCTGTTGAATTTATACTGAATTGTAAAAAACCAGCTAAACAAGTTGAGTTGCTGGTGAAACCCGTTAAAATTTAGCAGTTTCTTTTGGCTGGGTTGTTGTGGATGTATCAAGAGTGTACGCATGAGCTTGCAGAGCAATGGAAGTCAATTTGCGAGCAATTTAAGCCAGAAGATTTGCAAGCGACATTCCAGTTTATTCAAGCACATGCAGAAGATTTTGTGATCGAGTTCTATCAGCAAATGTTGCTTGAAGAACATGCGACAGAATTTTTGTCTGCAGAGATGGTGAAGAATCGCTTAAAAAACTCTTTATATCAGTGGCTAATTTCCAGTTTTGAAGTTCCGTTTCAACACAATTATAACGAGATTGTAGAAAAGCAATTTAAAGTGGGCGATGTGCATGCACGTGTACAAATTCCATCTTGGCTGATTATTCGTGGTGTGCGCGTTATTATAAAAAAGGCTTTTGAGTTTTTTGCAACAGAAGCCAATAGCAACTTAAATCAGTTTAATTATTTAAGCCAAATTTTATGCTTTGCCACAGAAATTATGTGCCGATCTTATGAAATGAAGGTCGAAGTACATAATGATATGAAACATACCTATCGCTTATTTTCTGCCATGCAAGATGTTGCCGTGCACAAAGATCGACAACGCGGAACTTTGCTGGATTGGGAAAATGAACTGATGTTTCAGGTGGTGTCCGATCACACCAAAATGACGCAACCGATTTTATCTAAAACAGAATTTGGTTTATGGTTTATTCATAAAGCGGCTTATGCATTTTCAAGTTCGGAACAAGTACAAACTATTACTGAATTTATTTATCAGGTGGATGAATTAATTCAGAAAATTGGTCAATGTGAAAGTCAGGCACAGGCAATTGAAATGATTCAATCCATTCGTGCCAAGAATCGTGAAATTTTGCATTTAGTCGATCAAATTTTTCAGGTGTCTGAATATATCAATTCAGGCAATGATGCCTTAACTCAACTGCTCAACCGCCGTTATTTAAATACCATCGTGTCCCGTGAAATTAATTTTTCACGAAAAAATAATTCGCCTTTAACATTGTTGGCGATAGATGCCGATCATTTTAAATCAATCAATGACCGTTATGGACATGCAG
The DNA here is from genome assembly GCF_013420455.1 of Acinetobacter sp. YH01004. Lineage (NCBI taxonomy): Bacteria > Pseudomonadati > Pseudomonadota > Gammaproteobacteria > Moraxellales > Moraxellaceae > Acinetobacter > Acinetobacter sp. YH01004. The sequence continues at coordinate 282,868 of NZ_VOXZ01000002.1, read as the reverse complement.
CAGGAGATGATGCATTACAGTTTTTAGCTGATGTGATTTTGCAATATGCAAAAGGCAGTGACTATGCCTTCCGAATTGGCGGCGAAGAATTTTTACTGTTACAGATTGATACCACCATTGATCGTGCCTTGGTAGTCGCTGAAAATATTCGTAAACGTGTCGAAAAAGCCACATTAAAAACATCAACAGGTGAAGAATTTAACTTTACCATTAGTATAGGTGTGCATGAATATGATGGGCATCCAGACTATCAACGTTTTTTTGAAGAAGTGGATAAAGCCTTGTATATGGCAAAAAATAATGGACGCAACAATGTGTCTGTAGGTTGAATCTGAAGATGTATCAAGCTAATTTTTTAATCTAAAACCCAAAAATCCCGAACATAAATTTCGGGATTTTTTATTTGATTGAGGAACTTAGCCACAATTTAAAAACTCTCAGGCACCGCACTTAAAAATTCACGACGGGCTTCTTTATCTGTTTTAAAGTCACCTACAAAAGATACGGTACGTGTGGTCGATTCCTGTTTGCCTACACCGCGCATCATCATGCACATATGGGCTGAATCAATTACTACTGCCACACCACGTGCTTGGGTCACTTCAGCCACAGCTTCCGCAATTTGTTGAGTCAGATTTTCCTGAATTTGCAAACGACGTGCAAACATTTCGGTAATACGGGCAAATTTAGACAAGCCTAAAACATTACCTTCAGGTAAATAGGCGATATGCACGCGACCATAAAATGGCAATAAATGATGTTCACACAGTGAGTAGAACTCAATATTTTTCACCAAGACCATTTCACGGTTGTCGGATGGAAATACGGCATTATTGGTCACTTCGGCTAAGGTTTGGCTATAGCCCGAAGTTAAATACGAAAAAGCTTTAGCAGCACGCATCGGCGTATCTTTTAGACCTGGACGATTAAGATCTTCACCAACGGCGGTTAGGATGTTTGCGTAGGATTGCTGCATAGACATAAGACGTGTTCACTTACACTGATATTGAACAAGGTCGGCATTGTAACAGAAAACTATTGCAATGCCTTGTTTAAAAGATGAAACCGATTACTGTTTAAACTTTGGGTTCTTTTCGCTGCGTTTAAGCAACACTAAAACTGCACCAGTGCCACCTTGTTTTTCAGGCGCACTCACAAAAGCCAAAACATCACGATGCTGACGCAGCCAGCCATTTACATAAGTTTTTAAAATGGCTTCAGGGCCTTTGCCATGCACAATTTTAATCACGTTCTGGTTTTCATCTTTAGCCATTTGAATGATTTGCAAAACGGCTACCCGCGCTTCTTCTACCGTACAACCGTGCAAATCAACAGCTTCAAACCAGCGTAAGTTGCCTGCTTTTAAATCTTCAAAGACTTTATGTTGCAAAGTTGCAATGCGATAGCTCAGCGAAGCTTGGCTGCCCACAGGGTTAAGCATGGCTTGCGTATCGGACAGCAAGGTATCATCGGTTTCCATAGGGCCTATGGCTGCTGCACGTTTGGCCAGCGTTTGGGCATCTGGTTTTTTCTTGGCAGTGTGTTCGATTTTTGCAATATTGCCTGCGTCCATTTTTTGAACGCCTTGCATTTGCTGACGAAACAATGCGAGATCATCTTCCTGTTGTTGCTCAGGCGTCTGAACTTTGGGTTCAGACGGCTTGGCAATGCTTGAAGTATGAGGCTGAGTGATTTGCTTTTTAAAAGATTTTAGTAAATTGTAATGTTCTTTAGAAAGCGAAGAATCATGTTTACTCATGGTATTTCAAATTGGATTATAGATTTTCAGGCTGACCAAACAGTGCCGTAAAGGCATGGTCAGGACGTGCTTGTTTCATAAAACTTTCACCGACCAAGAAACTGTGAATCTCATGGTCTTGCATCATGCGGACATCTTCTGGTGTGGCGATACCACTTTCAGTGACCAATAAACGCGCAGGCGGCAACAAGTTTTTTAAACGCAATGAGGTGTTTAAATCGACTTCAAAGGTTTTTAAATTTCGGTTATTGACCCCTAAAATACAACGCTCTGAAAGATTCAAAGCACGTTCCAATTCATTTTCATCATGCACTTCAACCAACACATCTAAGTGATGTTCAAAAGCCGTTTCCGACATTTCTTCCAACTGTTGGTCAGATAAGCAAGACACAATCAATAACACACAGTCTGCATGTAAGGCACGTGCTTCCACCACACCATACGGATCAATCAAGAAATCTTTACGCAGAGCAGGCAAGTTACAGTGTGAACGGGCAATCTGAATATTTTCATCTGCACCCTGAAAGAAATCGACATCAGTCAGCACAGATAAACAGGCTGCGCCTGCGGCTTCATATTGCTGTGCAATTTCGGCAGGGTCAAAGTTTTCACGAATAATGCCTTTAGATGGTGATGCTTTTTTAATTTCCGCAATCACCGCTGGGCGTTTGTTATGCAAGGCTTGTGCAAAGCCACGTGCAGGTGTTGCTGCACGTGCCAATTGTTCTAGGTCTGCATAACTGCGTTGTTTTAAACGCTCGGCAAACTCTTCTTTTTTACGTTCTACAATTTTACCTAAAATGGTATTGCTAATATCCACCATGATGCACCTTCCTGATTTGCTTTATGCTTCGTACTGTTTGAGCGTTTTGGTAAATTCAGACAACACGCCCATTTTTTCCAAAGCTTGTCCACCATAAATAATGTCATGTGCCAAAGCGACACCTTGTTTGTAACTTGTAGTTAGACCCGAAACATAGATACCCGCACCCGCATTGAGTGCAATCATATTGGCCGCTTTTTCGCCTTTGTCTGATTTGTTTTTGCCTAAAGCATCTTTAATCAAACTCAAGCTTTCAGCAGAGTTTTCTACAATCAGTCCTGTTAAAGTTTGAGATTCAATTCCCACGCTTTCAGGGGTAAGTTCCCATTCGGTAATTTCACCATCTTTGAGTTCTGCAACATAAGTGCTCGAAGCAAGGCTAATTTCATCTAAACCATCTTTAGAATGCACCACCATGACATGCTCAGCACCGAGCTGTTTCATCACTTCTGCAATCGGGCGGCATAATTCATTGCTAAACACCCCAATGACAAAACGCTTTACACCCGCAGGGTTAGTCAATGGCCCAAGCAAGTTGAAAATACTGCGAATACCCAACTCTTTACGCGGGGTAACCGCATATTTCATGGCTTTGTGATGATTCGGTGCAAACAAGAAACCTACGCCCATTTCACGAATACAGCGTTCAGTTTGTTGCATGTTTAAGTCAAGATTAATGCCTGCTTGCTCAAGTAAGTCAGATGAGCCTGATTTGGTTGAAACCCCACGGTTACCGTGTTTGGCAATGGTTGCACCTGCAGCTGCAATGACAAAGGAAGAGGCGGTAGATACGTTAAATAGGTTTTGACCATCGCCACCTGTACCAACAATATCTACGAGAAAAGGAATATCGCTGACATCAATTTTGATGGCAAATTCACGCATTACACGTGCAGCAGCAGTAATTTCATCAATGCTTTCGCCTTTTAAGCGTAAGCCCATCATCAATGCACCAATTTGAGCGTCTGTTGCTTCGCCCGACATAATCGCGCGCATCACATCTTCCATTTGAGGCTGAGTCAGGTGAATTTGTTTTGTAATATGGTTGAGTGCTTGTTGAATATTCATGTGATTTGACTCGCTCATTATGCGTAAATTTCCAAAAAGTTTTTAAAGATTTGATGACCGTGTTGGCTCAGGATCGATTCGGGGTGAAATTGCACGCCTTCAACAGGCAAAGTTTTGTGCTTCACGCCCATAATTTCTTCCATCGAACCATCTGCTTCTTTGGTCCAGCATGTCACTTCCAGACAATCTGGCAAGGTTGCTTGATCAATCACCAAAGAGTGGTAACGGGTTGCAGAAAATGGTGAAGGCAGATTGCTAAAAATACCTGTGTTGCTGTGGTACATATCCGATAAACGACCATGCATCACGGTTTTAGCGCGCACAATGTTTCCACCAAAGGCTTGTCCGATACTTTGGTGTCCTAAACACACACCCAGTAACGGAATTTTGCCTGCAAAATGCTGAATTGCAGGAATAGAAATCCCTGCTTCAGATGGAGAACAAGGGCCTGGGCCAATCACCAAATACTTGGGTTGCCATCGCTCAATATCTTCTAATGTCACGGCATCATTACGAACGACTTTTACTTCCTGATTTAACTCGCCAAAATACTGGACGATGTTGTAGGTAAAAGAGTCATAGTTGTCGATCATTAAAAGCATGAGCTAACCTATTGAAAATTGAACACTTTAAGTGCTAAAGAGTCTGAGATAATTTGCTTTATTCCTGCGCCTATAACGAGAAAGGACTTTATTTTTCTTGTCGAAAAGAAGGTGGAATAAGGAAGCGCTTATCATCATAGCAAAAAATAAGCATTTTCTGCGGACTATTTATATGATAATCCCTGTTAAAGCTTATCAGCGCATTCACCAATTTATAGATTTTCAAAGCTTGCTGCGCAATGTTCAGGTTTGATCTGAAAGAAATGAACACATGATCAAACAGGGTCATTCACCAGTCATATTTCAGCTTCACACTTATAGATAACGTAAAAAATGCGCTAAAAAGTAGCATCATGGCGCATGTTATTAGCGGTTCACGTCAGGTAGTTTGAGTGCAGCGTTTCGATAGAAAATACAAATCTGCAGTATAGATATTTTCAATCAGTTTGATCGAAAATAATACAGGTTTAGGATTTTTAAACGATCTTATTATTTTTGCTCAATAAAAAATAAAGTGTTGTTTAAGATTGGTCGGATAATTTGCATTGCTTAATACAACCATGGCACAGCAAAATGCTTGCATAGATACTGTTTGAGCTATTTTTTGATCTACAATTCAACAGAAATAAAACATAAATGCACTAAAATGGTGCTATGTTTTGCAGTTTTAAATCAAATCAAATGAACAGTGTTTGAATATGGTGCAAATCGTATTTCTGACAGTATAATAGAGACAAAGTAATTTTTTTAAATGATGTATTCTCATACGGAATTCATGGTTTTAGCTTTGCTTTTAAAAGTTGGTACGCTAATTGCTTAATAACTGCCAACTACTAACACGCACTTTCGGGTGCAACAAAAAACATCGGAGCAAAATGAGCATGGCGAACAAGGTCCTTCAACTCATCCAAGAAAGTGGTGCAAAATGGGTCGATTTCCGCTTTACAGATACTAAGGGTAAAGAGCAGCACGTAACTTATCCTGCAGACAGTATCGATGAAGATACCTTTGAAGACGGTAAAATGTTTGATGGTTCTTCAATTGAAGGCTGGAAAGGAATCGAAGCATCAGACATGATCTTACGCCCAGATGCCAACACAGGTTTTATTGACCCGTTCTTTGCAGAACCAACAGTGGTTGTAACGTGTGATGTTATCGAACCATCGACAGGTCAAGGCTATGACCGCGATCCACGCTCTATTGCTCGCCGTGCTGAAGAATATTTAAAATCGACAGGTATTGGTGATACTGCTTTCTTTGGCCCAGAACCAGAATTCTTTGTATTTGACGAAGTAAAATGGGACATCGATATGTCTGGCGCGCGCCACACATTAATCGCTGAAGAAGCTGCATGGTCTACAGGTAAAGACTACGAAGCTGGTAACTCAGGTCACCGTCCACGTGTGAAAGGCGGTTATTTCCCAGTACCACCAGTAGATTCTTCTCAAGATATGCGTGCAGATATGTGTGCAAAAATTGAAGAAATCATGGGGCCTGGTCGTGTAGAAGTACATCACCATGAAGTTGCATCTTGCCAGTTAGAAATTGGTGTGAGCTTCAATACTATGGTGCGTAAGGCTGACGAAGTGCAACAGTTCAAATATGCAGTTTGGAACGTTGCGCATCAATATGCAAAAACTGCAACCTTTATGCCTAAACCAATGGTAGGCGATAACGGTTCAGGTATGCACGTACACATGTCTATCTCTAAAGATGGCAAAAACTTATTCGCAGGCGATGAATACGCAGGTTTGTCAGAAATGGCGTTGTACTTCATTGGCGGTATTATCAAACATGCCCGCTCTTTGAACGCGTTGACTAACCCATCGACCAACTCATATAAGCGTTTAGTACCGCACTTTGAAGCACCAATTATGTTGGCTTACTCAGCGCGTAACCGTTCTGCATCTATTCGTATTCCTTACGTGTCTAGCCCGAAAGGCAAACGTATTGAAGCGCGTTTCCCTGATCCAATGATGAACCCGTACTTAGGTTTTGCGGCATTGTTGATGGCGGGTCTTGACGGTATTCAAAACAAGATTCACCCAGGTGAAGCTGCAGATAAAAACTTGTATGACCTTCCGCCTGAAGAAGAAGCAAAAATCCCAACTGTGGCACACAACCTAGAAATGGCGCTTGATGCTTTGAAAGAAGATCACGACTATTTATTAAAAGGTGGTGTATTCACCAAAGACATGCTTGATGCTTATATCGAGTTGAAAACTGAAGATGTACGTCGTTTGAACACGACCACTCACCCAGTTGAATTTGATATGTACTACAGCTTGTAATACATCAAAAATCTTAAATTTGAAAAACCCGCTTCGGCGGGTTTTTTGTTTTAGATGGTGCAATCATGGTTTTGAATTGGCATGGATTTTATCAAAATATAAGAATTCGCTTAATTTTTTTGGATAATTGCAGGGAATTGCGCCATCGGTCACAAAACTTTGCCTAAATTTGGGCTACACTAGGCTATCTTGTTAAGGTGGCGGAACATGCGAACACAGCCTATTTTTCCCAAGCAGGCAAATCTGCCTTCTGAATTAAAAACATGGCTATATGCAGCAGGTTCTTTGACCCAACAACTGACTCAGCTCGCAGGCGGACAATTTAAAGTTGAACCACTGCAGCAATCTTTTCAGCGTTTAAATTTACAAGATGCCCAGTGGATGCAAATGCCACATTGGCACACTTCATGGGTGCGTGAAAGCTATTTATATGGGTGTGATGAACAGCCATGGGTCAAAGCCAAAAGTATTTTTCCGATTCTAAGTTTGCAAAGCAAAGCCCGTTTATTTCAGCATATTGGCAATAAACCCATTGGCTGGTTTTTATTTCAGCGTACCAATCCGTTGTGTCAAAGGCGTGTGGTTTTGCTCGATGAAGGCTGGACACGACAGAGTTGCTATACTTGGCATGGCTGTAAATTTATTGTGCAAGAAACTTTTTTACCGCGTTTTGAGCAATTTATTCAACAACATTAAGATACGAGATTGGTATGGCATTGGCACAGCAGATCACGTGGCGTGAGCGTTTAGAAGCATATTATTATTTGTGTCGTTTCGATAAACCGATTGGCACAGAACTGGTGTTTTGGCCAACCATGTGGGCCTTGTGGATTGCTAATCAGGGCATGCCGTCTATCGGGATATTAATCCCTATGATTCTGGGCACAATTTTTATGCGCGCTGCAGGCTGTGCCATTAATGACTTTGCTGACCGTAAGGTGGATGGTCATGTGGAGCGTACCAAAACACGTCCTTTAGCCACGGGTGTGATTAGTGCCAAAGAAGCCATTTATGTATTCTTGGGTTTGGTTGCACTTAGCGCAGCCATGTTGTTGTTCTTACCGATTGAAACTTTTTATTGGTCATTTGGGGCATTATTTTTAGCGTTTATTTATCCGTTTATGAAACGCTACACTCATTTGCCGCAAGTGTTCTTGGGAGCTGCATTTTCATGGTCTATCCCGATGGCTTATACCGCTGTAGGTGCAACGCCTGATCTTACTTGTTGGTTATTGTATTTTGGCAATTTGGCGTGGACTGTGGCTTATGACACCCAATATGCAATTACTGACCGTGAATATGATTTGAAAATTGGGGTGAAATCTACCGCAATTTTATTTGGTCGCTATGACATTCAGATTATTTCATTGTTGCAAGCGGGCAGTGTGCTTTTGATTGGTACGGCATTGTGGTTAGAAAATTTATTGATTCCGTTTGGTTTAGCGGCGTTATTGGTGGTGGTTGCAGACTTTATATATCAATGGAGTAAAACTAAAGATAAAGATCCGCAACGTTGTTTTTGGGCATTTCGTCATAACCGTTGGGTAGGGCTGATTATTTTTTCAGGAATCGTATTGGCTTTAATGTAAATATTTCTGTGCGATAAAAAACTGAGCAAAGCATCTGATGGTAGTTTGGTCAGGTGCTTTTTTATTCGATCGCTGATCAATTTTTGCTGTTAAAAATTAAACTGAGCATTAGAACGTGCGTACTTATGCACAAAGCACAATCAGCATTATTCTGATATATTGAGCTTCATTTTGATGCGTTTGAAATAGGAATATATGATGTCACAGTCTGAGCAGCAAAGTCCTGAAAAAAAGCCAAGTCTAAAAAAGATGATTATCTTGGCAAGCTTAGGTTTGTTGATTCCTATCTTTTTGGTCAGCATGGCATTTTTAGCAGTCAATAGTGATGCCAAAAATCAGGAAAAATATAAACAACAGCAGGCAGAAATTATTGCGCGTATTGAAGCGCGTGAAGCTGCAGCACAGCAAGCGAAGCAGGCGGGTCAGACACAAGCTGCTTCAGAAGCTACACCTTAATATCGAGTTGATGATCTCAACTCAAATCTGATTGTAGTTGTCTGATACTTGGAATCTCGGTGTATCGGACAACGCGATAACCTGCCTCGTGAAACATTGCATCCCGTTCTGCATCTTCCTGTTCTTTGCCAATATGTGAGGGGTCATCTAACTCTATAATTGCAATGACCTGCATTTCTGCATTTAAGATCACAAAATCAGTCACTTTACGATTAAACAGCGCACGAATTTTATAGTGGTTGTTGGTGATTAATGCGCTAAACGCCACTTGTGCCAAGATGTGATGCTCAGGAAAAGCTTGTTTTAAACGCATAAACATTCTGCGTTCAAAAGCAGTCATCATCGGTTTAGGATAAAAGTTTTTCTTGGGGAAAAATAATTGCTTAAAAATTAAGATAAACAGGGCAAGGCTAGCCAAGCTGCCAATAAGCAAGAAAGTCGATTGACTGGATTCAAACATAGATGATGCGGTGTCGTTAGACCCTAAACAGCAGGAATAAAAAACCCACGTCATAATGCGTGGGTTTTTTAAGAATTTTGGCTCTCCCACCTGGGCTCGAACCAGGGACCTGCGGATTAACAGTCCGTCGCTCTACCGACTGAGCTATGGGAGAATCTGACACGCATTCTATGTGGGTATCTGTTTTTGGTCAAGCTGGAATTGAAAAAAAACCGTAATTATAGATTAACTGCTTTAAAAATAATCATCTAGCTTTGTTTCAACGCAGTTTTTAGAGTGCTTGAATGGCTTTTATATAATCTTCGCGTGTCTGTGGTGGGTTGGTTTTACGACATAAGTTAATTAATTGCAGCATCTCTTGCTGAGTCATTTCTGTTTTCACTTGGCTTTGAATTTGTTTTAAGGTGGCTTGTTGTTGTGCGTTCAGATCACGACTGCATTGATACAGACGTTCATACATGAGTGTCGCAGCAGTTTTATTGCTTTCAGATTTTTGCGTACATTGAAAAATTGCAAAAATCACCACAATCAGAATTGTCCAAAAAATCAGGGATTTTAACCAAGGCGCTTGCATGGGCTTTCAAGTTTTATTGTTGTTGATGAACCTAAGTTAGCGAAAAAATAGAGTCATCACAAGAGGGGATAGCCCGATCTTCACTGTATGGTTTTAATTTTGATTTAAGGGGAGAGTGAGGCCTGTTCCATTCGTTTAGAACATCATATCCACTATAAAAACAATAAAAATTGCAAAAAAAAATCCCACGTCATACTGCGTGGGATTTTTAGAATCTTGGCTCTCCCACCTGGGCTCGAACCAGGGACCTGCGGATTAACAGTCCGTCGCTCTACCGACTGAGCTATGGGAGAATAGATTGGCTCTCCAACCTGGGCTCGAACCAGGGACCTGCGGATTAACAGTCCGTCGCTCTACCGACTGAGCTATTGGAGAATCTGTGGGGCATTTTAGGGATGAAAGTTTAAGTCGTCAACACGTTCATCATCAGAAATGTATTGTTTGCTTTATAAATATTCATTTCATCTGCAAAAATAAAAAAACTGCCCATAAAGAGCAGTTTTTCTACAGAAAAATAGAAATTATTTTTCTACACCAGCATCTTGACCTGCGTATTTCGCATTTGCGTAATCCCAGTTTACAAGGCTTTCTAAGAAAGTTTTGATGTAAACAGGACGTGCATTACGGAAGTCGATGTAGTAAGCGTGTTCCCAAACGTCAATCGTCAATACTGCAACTTTGCCGTGCGCCATTGGTGTGTCAGCATTTGAAGTTTTCATAATAGAAAGTTTGCCATTCACTTCGTCAGCTACTAACCAAGCCCAACCTGAACCGAATTGAGTTGTTGCAGCAGCAGCAAATTCTTCAGCAAATTTTTCGTAAGAACCGAAAGCTTCATCAATTTTAGCAGCCAAAGCACCAGTAGCTTTACCACCACCGTTTTTCGCCATACAGTTCCAGTAGAACGTGTGGTTCCAAACTTGCGCTGCGTTGTTGAATACACCAGCTTTAGCTGCATCGCCTGCAGTTGCTTTGATGATTTCGTCTAAAGTTTTACCTTCAAGCTCCGTACCCGCGATCAAGTTGTTCAGGTTCACAACATAAGTGTTGTGGTGTTTGTCGTGGTGGAATTCTAAAGTTTCTTTGCTGATGTGTGGAGCAAGATCTTCGTAACCGTATGGTAAAGCCGGTAAAGTAATGGTTGTCATGTTTTCAATTCCTTGCATTTTGCTGGGTTTTAACATTAAGTGGCTCTATTGTAATAGATTTCGAGATCAAATTGCGCATTAGGTATAAATAACCATACAGAATAAGACTCGAATGTATACATCTAAAGACTATGTTAAACACAGATGTCATTTGAGTGAAATCGTTGGGTGAAACGGTGTATTAAATTGGGTTATTTAATTCAAAATAACTATACTCAATATTAAACTGTTCTGAAATAGCTTTTGCGAGTCGTTGTACACCATAGCGCTCAGTCGCGTGATGTCCGCAGGCATAATAATGCACGCCTAGTTCTTTGGCTTCATAATAGGTGCGTTCACTGACTTCGCCCGAAATAAAGGCATCACAACCTTGTTCTGCCGCTTTGCCAATAAAATCTTGTGCTGCACCCGTGCAGAACCCTACTTTTTGAATCTGACTTTTTTCGGCAGGAAGATGAATGGTTTTAAAGCCTAAACGCGCTGTGAGATAGTCACGAAATTCGGTTGCGCTCATGGCTTGCTTTAAAAAACCAATATTACCAATAGGATGACGTTCACTCGGGTCTAGGGCTTGCAAATTTTCTAATGCCAAACATTCAGCAATGGCAGCATTATTGCCTAGACTTGGGTGTGAATCGAGCGGTAAGTGATAACCCACCAAAGAAATATCATGCTGGATTAAACTTTTGATGCGTTTACCGCGCATGCCTGTAATTGGGTAAGGTTCGCCTTTCCAAAAATAGCCATGATGTACCAACAGTAAGTCTGCATTTTGGGCAATAGCAGCATCAATAGCCTCTTGAGAGGCAGTCACTGCACATAAAATTTTTTGAACTTCAGACTTACCTTCAATTTGTAAACCGTTGGGCGCGTAATCTTTAAATTCATGTGTATTTAAAGTTTGATCACACCATTGAATAATTTCTTTTAATTGCGCCATAACTCTCTCAAATTGCACATATTTAGCCAATATCAAAACATATTTTGTATTGTAACTAAAGCAAGACAAAACTCTTGGGCTTTTTTATGTTTCTATTTGTGTTTCGTTTTACAATAGCTCATTCAATGACTTAATCATCAAAAAAAATTTACTTAGAGGTACAAAACGTGCGCCGGACCTTTACCTGGTTACCTTGGGTGTTACTCATTCTGGTTATTATTGGCTTTGTGACTTGGCAACAACTGCAAAAACCGAAAGCGCCTGTGGCTGCCGATGGGGTCAAAATGCCTGCCGAGAAAGTTGAACCATTAATTGATACAACACGGACAGGTGGGGTGGTGTCGTATAGCGCTGCGGTTAAAGTGGCAGCGCCTGCGGTGGTAAATATTTTTACCACACAAAAAGTGAAACAAATGGATCATCCATTGTTAAATGACCCTGCATTTCGTGAATTTTTTGGCAATCAGTTACCCGATCAATTTAAGCAAGGCCCAAATGAAAACAGTTTGGGGTCTGGGGTCATTGTTCGTCCAGATGGTTATATTTTAACGAATAATCATGTGATCGCGCAGGCTGAACAAATTGTCGTGGCTTTGCACGATGGACGCCGTGCGGTTGCAAAAGTTGTTGGAACTGACCCAGACACAGACTTAGCGGTCATTAAAATTGATCTAGAAAAACTGCCTGTATTGCCATTTAAACTGAGTGGCAATGAAGTGGGCGATGTCGTACTTGCGATTGGTAACCCATTTGGTGTGGGACAAACCGTGACTCAAGGGATTATTTCTGCGACAGGACGTTCTGACTTGGGTATTAATACCTATGAAGATTTCATTCAAACCGATGCAGCAATTAATCCAGGTAACTCAGGTGGTGCATTGATTGATGTGGCAGGGAATTTGATTGGGGTAAATACGGCAATTTTCTCGCAATCAGGTGGTTCATTGGGCATCGGCTTTGCAATTCCTGCACAAGTCTGTCAGCAGGTTTTAAACTCGATTTTAAAAGATGGACGTGTGGTTCGTGGTTGGTTAGGTATTAGTTTGTTGCCTGTGCAACAAGACAACATTTTAGAACCTGCACAAGGCGGTGTAGTGGTTGCTGATGTACTGCGCGGTGGCCCTGCAGCAGAAGCAGGTTTAAAACGTGGTGACAAAATTTTAAAAGTGAATGATGAAGCGATTACTTCAACCTCGCATTTAATTAATTATGTTGCTGCACAAGCACCGCATACGACGGTGACTGTTTCAGTTGAACGTGGTGAAGAAGCCTTAGATTTGGAAGTCGCAGTCGGTGAGCGCAAAGTTCAAAATACCGATAAGCAATTTATTCCATTGCCTGAATAATGGATTTAACAGTAACAATTTAGCCTTGCCCGTTTGCAGGGCTTTTTTGTTGGCTAAGTAAATGGAGATCGACTGGAAATAACCAAAGTGATACGGATAACGTGATTTGATTTATCTCTGGGTAGATACAAAGAGAAGGTGGGCTAAATAAACTGTATTGATGAATGATGATACTTTTTGATAGATCTAATCAATCGAGGGTTTGGTTTTGTGTGGCAAGTGTGGATGTATTCGGTGTTGATGTCTTAGAAGATTTAAACGTGCTGTTTAAACATGATGGGTCTCAACTTAGATAAAGAAAGGCATAAAAAACAGCAACCGAAGTCGCTGTTTTTCTAGATCCATTGAAATTATTGCTCTTGCTGAATACCTGCCACTAACCAGTCTTGATTAGAGCCTGCAGGTTTTACAAAGTGCCAAATTTCTGTAAATGGTTGCGGTAAGCTGTTCAGGTCTTCGCTGACTGTACCTGTAAAGCGTACACTTATGACATATTGACCATTTTCAGTTGCAGAATCGACCACCATGGCATTCAAGTTAGAAAACTCTGCTACATCTTGGTCTTGGTTTGCCATAATGTCCTGATACATCGACTGATATAAATCAGGAGTTAAATAACGCTGAATTTCTGCGATATTACTGGCTGTGTTCATAGACTGAATATGGTTAAAACGCTGACGCGCTACACGTAAAAAGGTTGCAGGCTCTGAACCATCAGGCAATTGATTGCCACTGTTGGTATAAGCTGCACCAAATGGCGCGTTATTATTGGCAGCTTGACCAAAAGGCGCTTGGGTAGAAGCGGCAGAACCCCCAACAGATTGACCAAAAATATTGGTATTGTCGTTACGTGGCGCTGCAGCAGGTGGTGTTTGCGCAAACGGTGCCTGATTGGCACCGCTATTTGGCGCATACGGATTAGGCGTTAGTTTTTTTTTTGCGCCCATCTTACGGAAAATGAAGAAGGCAACAGCAGCAGCGAGTAAAATCCAAATCCAGCTTGGAATACCGCCTTTTTCCTCTTGAGCTTCGGCAGCACTTGCAGCTTGATCATCGGCCAAGGCATTGGCAGCAACCGCACCAATTGCCGCACCTGCAACACCTGCAGCAACCATACCACCTACGCCTGGACCAGATTTTTGCTGTGCTGGTGCAGTTGTTGGTTGTTGTGCTGGCGTTGTTTGACGAGGTTGTTGGTAAGACTGAGTTGGAGCAGCCGAACGACTCATGCCATGGCTTTTACCGCCACCTGCACGTTTTGCTTCTGCTGCTAACGGAGCTACCAATAAAGTCGCTGTGAGCATTGCTGCGATCAAACCACGCTGTCGAACTTCCATCAAATTTTCCTATATTAAAATAAAGTTAAGCTGTGTATTTATGCAGGCATTTGCTGCGAATTTCAATATAAATATGATATTTTTTCTTGAAACTGAAAAAATATCATCCAAGGATTTAACCTAAGTTTTCACTTAAATTCATGGCTTCAGTTAAGGCTTCATGCAAACGCGCCACCGCAATAATTTGCACACCTGCAATGGCTTTTTGTGGGGCATTGCCACGCGGCACAATAATATATTTAAATCCGTGTTTAATAGCTTCTTTTAAGCGTTCCTGACCATTTGGTACTGGGCGGATTTCACCCGATAAACCGACCTCACCAAATACTGCCAATTGTTGTGGCAGGGCTTTGCCACGCAAGCTAGAAGCACAGGCAAGTAGTACAGCAAGGTCTGAACCTGTTTCGGTAATTTTTAAGCCGCCGACCACATTCACATACACATCTTGCCCTGAAGTTTGTACGCCGCCATGCCGATGCATCACCGCCAATAGCATATTCAGACGGTTTTGTTCCAGACCTAAAGCCACACGTCTAGGCTGACCATGTGCATCATCCACCAAAGCTTGTACTTCAACTAAAAGTGGTCGCGTTCCTTCGCGGCTAATCATGACAATAGAACCTGGAATTGCCTCATCATAACGGCTCAAAAATATCGCAGATGGATTGGCAACCTCGCGTAAGCCTTTATCGGTCATGCCAAAAACGCCCAGTTCATTCACTGCACCGAAACGGTTTTTGACTGCTCGAATCATACGGTAGCGTGAGTCTGACTGTCCTTCAAAATACAAGACGCAATCGACCATGTGTTCAAGGACGCGCGGCCCCGCTAAAGCCCCTTCTTTGGTCACATGACCGACAATAAACAGCGCAGTGCCACTATTTTTAGCAAAACGAGTCAGCAAGGCAGCTGATTCACGAATTTGTGAAACACCACCTGGAGCAGACTGCAACGTTTCGGTATATAAAGTTTGAATCGAGTCCAGAATGGCTACCGCAGGGCGTTCATGCGCCAAAACTTCACAAATCCGTTCGACACAGGTTTCTGCCATGACTTTCAGTTGATCGGTGGGTAAGTCTAAGCGTTGAGCGCGTAACGCCACTTGCGAAAGAGATTCCTCACCTGTGATATATAAAGCGGTGTTATTGGCAGCCGCCATGTGAGTCGCAGTTTGTAGCAAAATGGTCGATTTCCCGATACCAGGATCTCCACCAATCAGTACCACAGAGCCCGTAACCAAACCGCCACCCAAAACACGGTCAAATTCCCCAATGCCTGTTGTTAAACGGGTTTCGTGCGATACAGACACTTTATTAAGCGTGGTAATGGCGGCCGCTTGTCCTGCATAGCCACCGCCCATTTTAGGTTGGGCACGATGCGTCACCGCAGGGGCAATACTGACCTCATGAAGTGAGTTCCATTCCCCACATTCTGAACATTGACCTGCCCATTTAGGATGATCTGCACCACATTGTTCACAGCGATAGACACTTTTTACTTTTGCCATAACCCAGTCATTGCATCAATTAAAAACTGACTACAGCATACAGAGGAATGTTCGCGAAATGAATGTTATCTGGATTTTTCATGGAAAATCATACAACCACGTGGGTGATTGTATGATTTATGATTTGAACGGAATAATTCAATGAATTGGGCTTATTTAATACAACTCGCCAGATTTGCGCTTCGCAATAAAGTCTTTGGATTCTTTGGCAATCACACCAGACAGTAACAACAAGGCAATTAAGTTTGGTACAGCCATTAAACCATTAAAGGTATCGGCAAATAACCAGACTAAATCTAGGGTGGCGATGGTGCCAATGAACACTGAAGCAATATAAATTAAGCGGTAAATCAACACGTATTTTTCGCCGAATAAATAAGTACAGCATTTTTCACCATAATAGCTCCAACCGAGAATGGTGGAATAGGCGAAGAAGATGATCCCGAAAGTGACGACCCAACCACCAAAGCCTGGCAATAACTGGTCAAAAACCTGTGTGGTGAGTACAGCACCTGTTGCACCACCAAAGCTATTACCTGCCATAATGAAGCCCATTACCAAAACAATCCCCGTGATGCTACAGACAATAATGGTATCAATGAAGGTACCTGTCATAGACACTAAACCTTGACGCGCAGGGTGGTCGGTTTTTGCAGCCGCAGCAGCAATTGGGGCAGAACCCATCCCTGCTTCGTTGGAGAATACGCCACGTGCAACCCCGTAACGAATTACTGCACCAATTGCACCGCCCGCAACTGCTTCACCAGTAAAGGCATCACGGAAAATTAGCTCAAATGCAGGCACGACAAGGTGTAAATTATTCAGGATAATAATTAAACCGCCTGTAACATACAGAATGGCCATAATCGGAACAATCACCGAAGATGCTTTGGAAATCGAGCTAATTCCGCCCAAAATCACCAATGCAGAAAATACGGTAATTACCACGCCAGTAATCCAAGTTTCTACACCTAAGCTATTTTCAACTGCTAAAGCTACGGTGTTGGATTGTACTGAACTACCAATTCCAAACGAGGCGACTGTGCCAAAAAAGGCAAAGATAATCGCGAGCCATTTCCATTTTAGTCCGCGTTCAATGTAGTACATTGGGCCGCCTGACATTTGCCCTTTTTCGTTTTTAATACGGTATTTAACCGCCAAAACACCTTCACCATATTTGGTCGCCATACCAAACAGGGCAGTCATCCACATCCAAAACACTGCACCCGGGCCACCGAGGACGCAAGCCGTTGCAACACCTGCAATATTTCCCGTACCAATGGTGGCAGAGAGTGCAGTCATCAGTGATGCGAAATGTGAAATATCGCCCGGTTCTTTTTGCGCTTTGTCGTGTTTGCAAAAGACTTGTTTAAAAGCCAGTGGCAGCATGCGGAATTGCCAGAACAATAAGCGGAAGGTGAGGAAGACGCCCGTTCCCACAATGAGAACCAGCATGTATGGACCCCAGACCCAACCGCTTAGGGTTTCCATCATCGATTGTAAATTTTGCATAAATTTCTTCTTATAAACGCAGTGTATAAATGCTTAGTTTGTGACTGTAGTTGAACAGTTGTAAAAATTAAGCAAGTGATATGCCAGTCTTTAAAACTTCCTGTTAAAAGAACTTGGTTTTAAGCACGTTATATTTTTTGCATAGTTTTTAGATTTTGACAATTGATGCCTTGAAATAAAATTGACTTTATCTGTGTCAGAAGTCGCAATTTTTCAGACCTGATAAGGTCAATCTATGCCAGCAGAATAGTAAGTAAGCTAGAATTTTTACTAAGCTCAATATAATCTCTCTGCATTAGCACTTTGGTCGCGGCAGTGATCGCGTTATACTTCATCGAAAATATTTTATAGGTGGTCAGATGCGTACCGTCATTTGCTGCATGAGTGTTTTGCTTACAACAGTGGTTTTGGTCGGTTGTGGTCAGTCAGGTACATTACAGTTACCCAATGACCCAAATTACGACAAACGCGCAAAATATTTGTTATATCCAGATGCTGCGCCTAAACGTGCAACGCAATCGGCAACATCGTCAGACACAGCCGTACCTGTGCAACAGCAGTTTGCTGCACCTGCTGCATCTACATCGACTACACCTTAACGCTTTCTAGATAAAGGATACATTCATGAGTTTTACCCGCATTCAAGGGGTTTTGCACGCCGAGCAATGTTCGCTACAACAACTCGCACAGCAATTTGGCACACCACTCTATGTTTATTCAAAAGCGACTTTTGAAAAGCATTATTTAGATATGGATCGTGCTTTCCACTTTATCGATCATCAAATTTGTTTTGCGGTAAAGTCAAACTCGAATCTTGCGGTATTGAATGTATTGGCTAAGTTGGGTGCAGGTTTTGATATTGTGACAGGCGGTGAATTGGCGCGTGTTCTCAAAGCAGGTGGTGATGCATCGAAAATTGTTTTTTCAGGTTTAGGTAAAACTGAAGCCGATATTCAAAAAGCGTTGGAAGTTGGGATTGCCTGCTTTAACGTAGAATCGCATGCAGAATTAGACCGTATTCAAAAAGTTGCGGCAAGCATGAATGTCAAAGCACCAATTTCATTACGGGTTAACCCAGATGTCGATGCCAAAACCCATCCTTATATTTCTACAGGCTTAAAAGAAAACAAGTTCGGGATTCCGTCTGATTCGGTATATAGCACTTATGAATATGCGGCTTCTTTAGCAAACTTAGATATCGTTGGAATTGACTGTCACATCGGTTCACAATTGACCGAAACACAACCGTTTGTCGATGCTTTAGATCGCGTGATTGTGATGATTGATACCTTAAAAGAAATGGGTATTCAGCTAAAACACATTGATATTGGCGGTGGTTTAGGGGTGACTTATAAAGATGAAACTCCACCAACGGTTGAAGAATATGCCAATGCTTTACGTCCCGCTTTAGAAAAGTTAGGTCTTAAAGTGTATATGGAACCGGGTCGTAGTATCTCTGCCAATGCGGGCGTGCTGCTAACAAAAGTTGATTTACTCAAACCGACCAATCATCGTAACTTTGCGATTATTGACGCTGCCATGAATGACTTAATCCGTCCTGCGTTATATGAAGCATGGATGGACATTCAGCCCGTAACCCCACGTACTGATGTTGAAACGCTAGAGTGGGATGTGGTTGGTGCAATTTGTGAAACAGGTGATTTCTTGGGTAAAGAACGTCAGCTTGCGATCAAAGAAAATGATGTTTTAGCTGTAATGGGTGCGGGCGCATACGGTTTTGTGATGAGTTCTAACTACAACAGCCGTGGTCGTGCAGCTGAAGTCATGGTCGATGCAGATCAAGCACATTTAATTCGTGAACGTGAAAGCATTGAATCGCTGTGGGAAAGAGAGCGTTTATTGCCATAAGGGGAATTCGAGATGTTATTAGAATTTACCAAAATGCATGGTCTGGGCAATGACTTCATGGTGGTTGATCTCATCAGCCAGCGTGCGTATTTGGATGCGCTGACTATTCAACGCCTTGCAGACCGCCACTTCGGGATTGGCTTTGACCAACTCCTGATTGTGGAACCGCCCGATTTACCAAATGTCGATTTTAAATATCGCATTTTCAATGCCGATGGTTCTGAAGTGGAGCAGTGCGGCAATGGTGTGCGTTGTTTTGCACGTTTTGTGCATGAACGTCAGCTTACGACCAAAACCAAAATCAAGGTGCAAACCAAGGCAGGCATTGTAGAGCCTGAATTGGGGCAAAACGGTTGGGTGCGGGTGAATATGGGCTATCCAAAATTCTTGCCGCATGAGATTCCATTCATTGCCGATGAGCCTGATAACTTATATGACATTGCGCTGAAAGATGGTGCTGCATTGACCATTGATGTGGTGAACATAGGCAATCCTCATGCTGTGACCATTGTGCCTGATGTATTGACTGCCGATGTTGCAGGTATTGGCCCACAAGTGGAATCACACGAGCGTTTTCCACAGCGCGTCAATGCAGGTTTTATGCAAATCATTGACGAAAAACATGCGCGTTTGCGTGTGTTTGAACGTGGCGTAGGTGAAACCTTGGCTTGTGGTACAGGTGCATGTGCTGCAGCCGTTTCGGGTATGCGCCGTGGCTTATTGTCTAATTCAGTTGAAATTGAACTGGCAGGTGGTAAGTTGCAAATCGAATGGCGTGAAGGCGATGTGGTGTGGATGACAGGGCCAACTGCTAATGTCTATCACGGTCGTTTGGATTTAAATTATTTTCAGGGCTGATGTTTCGTTCTAACATGAACAGCTCTTATCTTACTTAAAAGCACTTTTCAAAACGAATGGTGCTTTTTTGTATCTTGCAGCACGGATTAGGTATGCTGTACTGAATGTCACTCTAAAAACTTCTACTCATTATGCCGCAACTGATTTTTTTACCTGGCGCTTCAGGCAATACCGCATTTTTTCATCCGCTAATCGAAAAAATTGAAAAATTGCCGTGGCAGAATGCTGTAAAAATTGTGGCTTATCCTGAATTTAATCATCAACCTGCACATTCACAGGTACATGATTTTGCAAGTTTGCAGGCTTATGTGTTGGCGAATATCCCAGATGATTGCATTATCATTGCACAGTCGATGGGTGGTATTTTTGCAGTTGCTGCCGCGTTGCAATATCCAGAAAAAGTCAAAGGATTAGTATTGGTTGCAACATCTGGTGGCATGGATTTAAGCAGTTTTCAGGTGCAAGATTGGCGACAAGACTATCAAGCAAGTGATTTAAATTATCCTGACTGGTTTGTAGAGGCAAAGGCCGATTACACGGTAGACTTTGCTAAAATCAACATGCCTATTTTGTTGTTATGGGGTGATCAAGACCCGATAAGTCCACTGGCGGTAGGTGAGTTTTTACAACAACAATTTCCACAAGCCGTATTAAAAATTGTGCATGATGGTGATCATTTGTTTTTAGAAACACATGCAGATCAGGCGGCTGAACACATTGCTGCTTATTTATCTCAGTTTGCCGCAGTTCAGCAATCGGAGCGTGACTAATGTACGATCCGCAGCAACTATTAAAGATGTGGCTCAAAGAACGAGAAATACAACAGCAGTCACCGCATACGTTAAAAGCCTACGCACGCGATTTAAACGATTTTTTTAGCTTTTGTGAGCAACAACAACTTGCCTTATATGATGTAGAGGCTGCAGATTTGCGCCATTATTTAGCGCAAAAAGTAGAACAGCAACAGTTAAATAGCAGCAGTTTACAGCGCATGTTGTCAGCGATTCGTCAGTTTATGAAATGGGCCGAGCAAGGGCAGTATTTACAATTTAATCCAATTGATAATTTTCAGCTAAAACGTCAGCCACGACCTTTGCCAGGTTTGATTGATATTGAAACGATTCATCAAATTTTGGATCAGCCTGAACCTGAAACTGAAGTACAACAACAAATGTGGCGACGCGATAAAGCGATTTTAGAATTGCTCTATTCGAGTGGTTTGCGCCTAGCAGAGGTACAAAGTTTACGTATCCGCGATTTAGATTTTAACCGTCAATTGCTGCGCATTACGGGTAAAGGCAATAAAACCCGTATAGTGCCTTTTGGTCGCAAAGCCAAAGATGCGGTGATGCAATGGCTGCAGATTTACCCTTTATGGCAGGGCGATTTTGTACCCGATGCAGCATTGTTTATTACTCAAAAAGGTGAACCTTTAAAAGCACGCCAAATTGAAAATCGGGTGAAGTTTCAGGCGCAGCGTGCGGGCGTTAATGTCGATTTGCATCCGCACTTATTGCGACATTGTTTTGCAAGTCACATGCTGTCGAATAGTGGGGATATACGTGCAGTCCAAGAAATGCTTGGGCATAGCAATTTAAGCACCACGCAAATTTATACCCATGTCGATTTTGATCAGTTAGCGCGAGTTTATGATCAGGCACATCCACGTGCGAGTAAAAAGTAAAGCTTTACCTAAAGTCGGCATTATTTTTGCAAGTTAAAATATAGCTATTTCATACTGCAAATATTTTTCTCACAGTCAGTTGTAAAGCCTTTGTGCTGTACTTAATACTTTAAGTAAAAGCGCTTTCACCAAGATGTCATTGCAACTATTGTAGAATAATAAAAAAGTGCGTTATGCAGTATAAAGAAGCAGAAAGAGTGGGTCACACGAATAATAGACATGGATGACATTATTTTTTGTTCCACTGCATAACACTTTGGATATCAAATGATAGGCAAAACCATGATTTCGAATCTTCAAGAAAAATATGAACAATTAAGCCCAAGCCAAAAAGAAATTTTTGCAGGTTATGGCTTGCGTCAAGTGAAACATTTTGTCGAAATAAGCTTGCCGATGATCGAGCAAGAACTACCTGCCGATTGTTTGGTGCAGGGTATTAATGCTGAAGGTAAAATGCAGGCGATTCATCCGCAAACGCAACAAAGCTATTTATGGATTTCAGATCAGCAGTGGCAAGCACGCCCAAATGCAAGCAGTAAAATAGATGTAAAAGAAGATTTTATTGCAGTTTGGGAAATTTTTAATTTACAGGCCTATGAATTGATAGATTTAAGTCATATCCACCGTGACTTTTTAGAAACTCAGCAAGTTTAAGCTGAGTTTTTTTATGTCCTTTATCTGGGAGGTGGCGTGGTGAAAGCGCATAAATATCCATCAAAATAAAACAGATTGTTTATTTCATACCCAATAAACTGCTGAATACAGTTTTGTGAACCAGCAGTCACATTTTAAAAGAGCATTTATATCTGAAAAAATACTGCAAAAAATAAAGTTTTCTATCTTTAATGACAGTCAGATTATGGGGTTTTATGTAAGGAACTTTGCTTAAATTGTAGGCGGAACTCAATTTGAATTGCATTTCAATCAATCTTGTTGATGAGGGAAATAAATAAAAAACATAATATAAATCAAAGCTTAAAATTGCTTATATAATCGTCGCTTGGTTTGTTAATTTTTAGAAATAAAAAAGTATGAACGCATCGTTCAGTTAATTTTCGGCATTTTTAGCCTTGTTTAGACAATTCTGACTTGACCGAAATGCCGATCACATAGCAAGATAGGACACCTAAAAAATTTAAAGCGAAGAGTTATTATTAACTTTTCTCAATATTTACTTTTGCTAAAACAGCCGAGGATTACATGAAGGCTCTTGTTGCTGTAAAACGTGTGGTAGATGCCAACGTTAAAGTTCGCGTTAAGCCGGATAATAGTGGAGTTGACCTAACTAACGTTAAGATGTCAATTAACCCATTCTGTGAAATCGCAGTGGAAGAAGCGGTTCGTTTAAAAGAAAAAGGAACTGTTTCAGAAATCGTAGTGGTATCCATTGGTCCTAAAGAAGCGCAGGAACAAATTCGTTCTGCAATGGCGCTTGGTGCAGACCGTGGTATTTTGGTTGAAACAGCCGATGAGATTGGTGCACTTGAAGTGGCTAAAATCTTAAAAGGTGTTGTTGAACAAGAACAACCACAACTTATTTTATTGGGTAAGCAAGCTATTGATGACGACTCTAACCAAGTTGGTCAAATGCTAGGCGCTTTACTTGGTGCAGGTCAGGGTACTTTTGCTTCAGAAGTAAAAGTAGATGGCGACAAAGTTCAGGTAACACGTGAAATTGACGGTGGTTTACAAACTGTTGAGCTTGCACTTCCTGCAATCATCACCACTGACTTACGTTTGAATGAGCCACGTTATGCGGCACTTCCAAACATCATGAAAGCACGTAAAAAACCGCTAGACACCAAATCTCCTGCAGATTATGGCGTTGCAACAGGTTCTAAGCTGAAAACTGTAAAAGTTGAAGCACCTGCTGAGCGTAAAGCGGGCGTACAAGTGAAATCTGTAGACGAACTTGTAGATAAATTGAAAAACGAAGCGAAAGTGATCTAATACAGAAGGATAAAAATCATGAGTATTTTAGTTATCGCTGAGCACGACAATAAAGCACTAAATGGTGCAACATTAAACGTTGTTGCTGCAGCTCAAAAAATCGGTGGTGATATCACTGTATTGGTTGCGGGTTCTGGTGCACAAGCAGTTGCAGACCAAGCAGCTAAAGTTGCAGGCGTAAGCAAAGTATTACTTGCTGACGATGCGGCTTATGCAAACCAATTGGCTGAAAACGTAGCAAAACTTGTTGCAGAATTAGGCAAAGGTTATAGCCATATCCTTGCTGCTTCTACAACAACAGGTAAAAACATTTTACCGCGTGCAGCTGCGCTTCTTGATGTCAGCATGATCACAGACATCGTCGCTGTAGATTCTGCAAAGACATTCAAGCGTCCAATTTATGCAGGTAACGCGATTGCAACTGTAGAATCTTCAGAGGCGATTGTGGTGGGTACTGTACGTGGTACAGCATTTGACCCAGTGGCTGCAGAAGGTGGTTCGGCTGCGGTTGAAGCTGCTACTGTGACAGGTGATGCTGGTATTTCTAAGTTCGTCTCTGAAGAAATTGTGAAATCAGAGCGTCCAGAATTAACTGCAGCACGTATTGTAGTTTCTGGTGGTCGTGGTGTAGGTTCTGGTGAGAACTATCACAAAGTACTTGATCCATTAGCAGACAAACTTGGTGCAGCACAAGGTGCTTCACGTGCAGCAGTAGATGCAGGCTTCGTACCAAACGACATGCAAGTAGGTCAAACAGGTAAAATCGTTGCACCTGATTTGTATATCGCTGTAGGTATCTCTGGTGCGATTCAGCACTTGGCAGGTATGAAAGACTCTAAAGTGATCGTTGCGATCAACAAAGACGAAGAAGCACCAATTAATGCAGTAGCAGACTACTGGTTAGTGGGTGATTTGAACACTGTTGTTCCAGAGTTAGTATCTAAAATCTAATTACTGAACACAGTCAAAAACGCCTCTATGTGAATAGCATAGGGGCGTTTTTTATTGTCTTTTTTAATTTAGATGCAGTGATTGGTTTTAAGTACATTATGTGAACTTAGCGTATATGTGGGTACATATCGAGCAAGTATATGTTGAAGATATTTTGACGTGACTCTTAAAAATATGAAGCACTTTTGTTTCTTGGGTGTGAATATTTTTTTGCCTAAAAAATCACCGTTAAATTTAAGTAAATTAACAAGATTAAGATCATCTCTAAAGCACAAAAACACAGGCGTATATGCTATAATTTTTCGCTAGTTTTTATTTTTAGCCTGCATTTCAGGCTAATCATTTGCAAGTTTTACGACATATAAAATGCAAGCAAAATTTGTTTGCAGAATAAGGAGTATGCATGAGCGTATCGGAAATTAGACCGATTGCCATTGAGGATGAACTCAAGCACTCGTATTTAGACTATGCGATGAGCGTGATTGTGTCACGTGCGCTGCCAGATGTACGAGATGGTCTAAAACCTGTGCATCGTCGTGTGCTATTCGCAATGCACGAATTGGGCAATGACTACAACAAAGCTTACAAAAAGTCTGCCCGTGTAGTCGGTGACGTCATCGGTAAATATCACCCTCACGGTGATTATGCAGTTTACGAAACAATTGTTCGTATGGCGCAAGATTTCAGTTTGCGTTATCAATTGGTCGATGGTCAGGGTAACTTCGGTTCGATTGATGGCGATAGTGCAGCAGCCATGCGTTATACCGAAGTCCGTATGCGCAAACTTACTCATGAACTGTTGGCCGATTTAGAAAAGGACACTGTCGATTGGGAAGATAACTACGACGGCTCTGAGCGTATTCCTCAAGTGATGCCTACTCGTATTCCAAACCTATTGGTCAATGGTGCTGCAGGTATTGCTGTAGGTATGGCGACCAATATGGCACCGCACAACATGACTGAAGTGGTGCATGCATGTTTGGCTTATGCAGACAACCCAAATATTTCAATTGAAGGGTTGATGGAACATATCACAGGTCCAGACTTCCCTACAGGCGGTATTATTTACGGTAAATCAGGCATTGTTGATGCTTACCGTACAGGTAAAGGCCGTTTGCATATTCGTGGTAAGTACCATTTTGAAGAAGATCAAAAATCTGGTCGTACCACCATCGTCTTTACTGAAATCCCTTATCAGGTCAACAAAGCCAAAACCATTGAGCGTATTGCTGAACTGGTGAAAGAGAAGAAACTCGAAGGTATTTCAGAATTACGTGATGAGTCTGATAAAGAAGGGATGCGTATTGCAATTGATCTGAAGCGTGGTGAAAACGCTGAAGTGATTGTGAATAACCTGTTCTTAAATACGCAGTTAGAAAACTCATTCAGCATCAACATGGTCTGCCTAGACAATGGTCAGCCAAAATTGATGAACCTGAAAGATATTATTGCGGCATTTATTCGTCACCGCCAAGAAGTAGTAACCCGCCGTACCATGTTCGAGTTGCGTAAAGCGCGTGAACGTGGACACATCTTAGAAGGCTTAACCGTTGCGTTGGCCAATATTGATGCCATCATCGAAACGATTAAATCTTCTGCCAACCCAGCCGAAGCGCGTGAGCGTTTACAGGCAGGCGAGTGGGCAGCAGGTGGTGTAGTTGCGTTATTGGAAAAAGCAGGTTCAGTTTCTGTACGTCCAGATGAAATTGAAGGCGAAGACCCTAACCGCCCGTTTGGTTTAGATGGTCAGGTCTATCGTTTATCACCTGCGCAAGTGACTGCAATTTTAGAATTACGTCTGCATCGTTTAACAGGTCTGGAACAAGACAAATTACATGCAGAATATTCTGAAATTTTGGCACAGATTGCTGAATTGACCGCAATTTTGAATGACTTTAATTTGTTGATGGGTGTGATTCGTGAAGAATTGGCACAGGTTTTACAACAGTATGGTGATGCGCGCCGTACTGAAATTGTAGAATCACGCATTGATTTCTCTCGTGAAGATTTAATCCCTGAAGAACAAGTGGTACTGACTGTTTCTCAAACAGGTTATGCGAAAACTCAGCCATTGTCTGATTATGCTGCGCAGCGTCGTGGTGGTCGTGGTAAATCTGCAACGTCAATGAAAGAAGACGATTATGTGCAGCATTTAATTGTGACTTCTAATCACGCAACGGTGCTGTGCTTTACTGATGTGGGTAAAGTTTACCGTCTGAAAGTGTTTGAAGTGCCGCAAGCATCGCGTGGTGCGAAAGGTCGTCCAATGGTGAACTTGTTGCCGTTAGATGCGAACGAAACCATCACCGCGATTTTACCTGTCATTGATGCACCGAAGAAATTTACCGAGCGTTTGGCAGACTTCCGTAGCTATGTGAAAGCCAATGCGGCACATCTGCAAACTAACGCGATCATTGCCGCTCAATATGCAGAATTAGAAGCTGCCTTTACTGAATTAGCAGATGGTGATGATTTATCTGACGCATTACGTGTGCAATTGAAACAATTGGGTGTAGAGCTTTCTGCAACCGATTTAGATGATG
Source organism: Acinetobacter sp. YH01004 (assembly GCF_013420455.1). NCBI lineage: Bacteria > Pseudomonadati > Pseudomonadota > Gammaproteobacteria > Moraxellales > Moraxellaceae > Acinetobacter > Acinetobacter sp. YH01004. Next base: position 255,601 of record NZ_VOXZ01000002.1, on the reverse strand, counting down.
AGATTATTGCGGAATTTGCATCACAAGCAGAAGCCTTGCGTAAAAACTTTTATGTCTTTATGGCAACGGCATCAGGTACAGTGAAACGTGTTGAATTGGAACAATTCAGTAACGTACGTTCGAATGGTTTACGTGCCATTGAATTGAATGAAGAAGACACTTTAATTGGTGTTGCAATTACCGATGGCGAACAGCAAATTATGTTGTTCTCCAATGAAGGTAAAGCGATTCGTTTTGCTGAAACCGATGTACGTTCAATGGGTCGTGCGGCCAAAGGCGTACGTGGTATGCGTGTCAGCTTCGGTTCAGCACAAGTTGAAGATGTAGAAGATGTAGAAGTCGATGGCGATGATGAAGACAGTTCAGATTCAGCACTCATCAGCCGTATCGTATCGCTAGTCGTAGTACCAGAAACAGGCGAAGTTTTGTGTGCTTCGGCGAATGGTTATGGTAAGCGTACACCTGTAGACGACTTCCCAACCAAAAAACGTGGTGGTAAAGGTGTGATTGCCATTAAGACCTCTGAACGTAATGGTGAATTGGTCGGTGCAGTTGCTATTGATGAAAGCAAAGAACTGATGCTGATTTCTGATGGCGGTACATTAGTGCGTACTCGCGCTTCTGAAGTGGCGCAAACAGGTCGTAATGCACAAGGTGTACGTTTAATCCGCTTGGGTGAAAACGAAACACTGGTGGGTGTAGAAGCGATTGAAGCTGTTGAAGAAGACGAGTTTGTTGAAGCGATTGAAGGTGCAGAATCTTTAGTGGCTGAAACGGATGCAGTTGCTGAAACTGAGCAAGTGGAAAAAGACGGTGAAAATTCAGTAGAAGAATAAGTTTTTTACTGATAAAAAGGGCGCTTCGGCGTCCTTTTTTATAAACGTTGACTGCATAAGGGTAAGCGATGAAAACCAAATTAATGTTGTTGGCAGCAGCGGTTGCATTGAATGGCTGTAATTCAATGGACAATATTCCAGATCCGAGTCCTGAACAGGAAAAGGCGGCACAGCTAGCCTATGAGGATTTGCGTGATGGGAAGTATGACGAGTTTTTGGATCAGTTAGAGCCGCAGTTGCAAACCCAGTTTAAGGACAATGAAAAGCTGATGAAACGCTTTTCACGTTCAATTCCTCAAGGTGAATACAAGTCTAAGACTTTAATGACCAAAGAGATTGAAGAAGCAACCAATCAGCTTGGGCAATATAAGGTCAGCTATGAAATTGCCTATCCGGAAAATCTGGTTCAGTATGATGTTAGTTTTGACAAGCCGAATGGTAGCAACAAGATTCGTAATTTCAATATTCAAGTCTTTGGCGAATCGGGTAAATAAGTGGAATAGGAGCATTGCTATAATGCTCTATCTGCTTTGATGACCAGAAATTAAACGTCGATAAGCCAAAAAAAAGCACAAGCTACCGATCATTCCAAGATAGAGCAATTTAGGCAAGATCAGTGTTGTAGGCACACCCATCTGATTGAGTTGAATAAACATCTGCACAATTTGGGTAGAGGGCAGGATTTCGCCAACGACTTGCATCCAGGTGGGCATGGCAGCATGCGGCCAGGCCGCACCAGATAAAAAGAACAGTGGAATAGAAGTGAATACAATGACATGCCCCGCACGTTCCGGCAGATCCAGAAAACTAGCAAATAAGCAGGTCATGCCAATTATCGTGTAAATAAAAACCGCAACAGCCAGCAGCATCCCGAGCAGGTTGCCACCGCGCGGATAATCAAATAGCCAGAAGCTAAAGCCGAATAAATAGAAACATCCCAGACAACCAATGGTGAAGACCGCTAAACACATCCCAATCAATGCATTTGTGTTTAATTCTATTTTTCTTTCCCGATATACCAAAATCAGCATACTCAAACCCAAAAGAATGGTTTGGTGGATAATTAAAGGTGCAACCGCAGGAAAGACATAGCTGCCATAGCCGGACAGCGGATTAAATAAAGGAATTTGATGCACAGAAAGGGCAGGTGAAAAATCCGAGACCTTGCCAAAGCGTTCAGTATAATCTGCCAAAGTTTGCTCAACTGATGTGGCTAAGCCCAGACCAATTTGTTTGGTTACTAAAAAGTTGGCTGTACTTAAATACAGGCCAATGCCACCTGTTTCACCATGCCTTAAGCTTTGCGATAAATTGTCTGGCAGAAGTAAAATACCATCGGCTTTTTGTGATTCCACCCATTGTTTGGCCTCGGAAAAATTGCCGGTAATCGCCTCAATCTCCACATTGGGGCTTTGTGCCACTTGACCAATAATACGGGTGCTTAAGTTACTTTGTTCTTCATCGACAATAATAATCGGTAAGGCTTCAGCCTGCTGTGCCTGATAAGCGGTTGGATAAAAAAAGCTGTAAAACAAGACGGATAGAATAAGCGTGGTAAAGATCGTGCCGTGACTGACAATATCCTTAAAGCTTTGCAGATAGTAAAACCAGAGGGATTTCATTGGACTGCTCCTTTAACTATTTTTTTAAGAAACAGATAAGCCAGCAGAGCGTAAACTAGGGCATAGATCAGCAGCATGAATCCAGCTTGCAGTGAAATATGCAATGGACTACCAATCACCCATTGTTCAGTTTGTAATTTGGCATAGGGCGTAAACGGAATAATATTGGACCAGAACTGGGTGAATAGGGGCGCATTATTTAAAGGTAAAGTCACACCGGCAAAACTTAAAGATGAACCACCATAGACCGCAATGATGCCAAAAGATTTACTTAAATCTTTGGTTGCCAGAACCACTGCACTGCTTAAAAATGCATAAGCGCTATATAGCAGAAATTGTGCCGATAGAATCAGAGCGAGCGAGCCGGCAACAAACCAGCCGCGAATTTCAATCAGCCAGAACATCCAGATCCAGGTCCATAGACTAAAAATAGCCACATAGATCAGGTTCTTAGACAGCAATGCCATCCAGATGGATGAGTTGCTAATCCAGCTTGTTAAGGTCTGCCGCTTCAGTTCCTGACCGACGGAAAATGCCACACAACAACACAGCAGTAAATGCAGAATTGCCGGAATGACATAGGGTTCCAGATAGAATTCATAATTCAGCTGCGGATTATACAGCGGAGATATTTTAATATGCGGTGACGGTGCTTCGAGAGAGGGGAGTCGGTTGCCCAGATATTGCTGTCCGCTAAATTCAGCGAGTGCTTGTAGGGTACTGACCAGCATGGCCGAGGAAATGGTATTTCCAATACTGAAATAACTCTGGTTAAAAGCAATACTGATGTCAGCATCCTGGGCACGAACCAGACGTTGCTCGGCACCGCTTGGAATATGGATATAACCCCAAATTTTATTTTGATTTAACAGGCGCTCAATTTCAGCTGTTTGTTCCGACACCGTAGCAATTTTAAGAGTATGATTCAGCGCCACATGTTGATAAATGCTTTGACTCAGCGCACTCTGGTCTTGATCAATAATCGCAATCGGTAAATGATCCGATTTCCCTTGAGCAAACATGCTGCTGAATAAAATAATCACCAGTGCAGGTGCCAGCGTGACCAGACACAGATCCCATTTTTCGCTGAGCAAATAGCGCAGTTCGCGCCATATACCCGTCCACATTATCGGGTCTCTTTCAGTTTAAATAACACGCTCATCCCGACTTTCAGTTCAGAAATCGCTGGTGTGGGTACAAGATGCAGCTTAAAACTGCGCACATCATAACCGCCGGTTTGACGTGTGGTCTTAATGGTGGCAAATTCACCTTCAGCACTGATCTGTCTAATTTGAAAAGTGGCGGTTTTATCTAGGGCGGGAATATAACCTTCAATACTGCTCATTTTCTGAAATGGGGCATATTGGTCTTCACGAATATTCAGGCTCACCCACATTTGATCTTCAATCAGGCTGACCACAGGGACTGCGGTGGCTACCAGCTCCGAGACTTTGCCATAGGTTTTAGACACCGTTCCGTTTACAGGTGCTACTAATTGGGTTTCTGCTTCTAAAGCATTGGCTTCATCCAGCGCAGCCTGGGCAATATCTACTTGTGCATCGGCAGAACTTTTTTGCTGCGAGGTGCTGCCACGTTTGGCACGTGCGTATTGCTGATACGCTGCTTCTGTCATTTGCGCCGCTGATTGACTGGCTGCATACAATTCATCACGGCGCTGGCGTGAAATCACACCTTCCTTCAATAAATTTGCACCACGCTCATAAGAAACTTTGGCTAAATTTTGCTGTGCTTTCAGCGATTGCCAGTTGGCATACAGACTGGCGATATTTTCTTCCTGTGAGCCACGTTCAGCAGTCGATTGTAAGGCCAGCGCAGATTGTAAAGCCGCTGCGGCTTGCTGTTTTTTGGCCTGAATTTCCGGGCTGTTTAAGCGCACCAGTACATCGCCTTTTTTGACCCGCTGACCTTCTTCTACATAGATTTCTTCAATACGGCTTGGCACTTTGGTCGCCACCTGAACTGTTTCAGCTTCTACACGACCCTGCAATTCAAGCGGAGCCAGTTGGTAGCTTTTCCACAATCCAAAAGCGATGACTGCCAGCAGAACTGGAATCAGGGCGAGCAATAAATATTTTTTCTTTTTAGCGATTTCAGGAGCTTGTTGTTGCTCGGTCGAAGTAGTCGCGTTGTTTTCTATTTCAGTTTTTGTTTCTACCTGTTGCGCAGGCGATTTTTCTGTATCGCTGGATGAAGCCGCTTCATTCACAGGATCATTGGGTTTTTGATCTTCGTTCATGTTCGGCTCCATTAGCGAATATAGTGAGTGTTGGTATGTTGGATGTAGTTCGGAAATTCTGCAATCGAGCCATGGCTTTGTAATAGTGTGGCCAGTGACATCACATATTTGTAAGCATTCAAGGCAGTTTCGGCTCGTAGTCCGCTCAGCATATTTTGTGCATCGATGACCTGTATGGCGGTGCCCATATCTTCTTTAAAGGACAATTCTTGGATGCGTAAATTTTCCTGTGCGGCTTTCAAGTTTTGTGCCAGAAGCGCATCACTTTGCTGTGCACTGAGTGCTTCGCTATAAGATTTATAAATCAGATTTTCAATTTCCTGCTGGGTGCGTGCAGTGAGCAGTTCTGTGGCAGAGCGTTTGAGTTCGGCAGCCTGAATATTTTTGTTTTTATCGATCCCAGAAAACAGGTTATAGCGTGCGGCAACTCCGACAATCCAGTTTTCATTTTGATCCAGACTATATTCGCCAAAAGCAAAAACATTCGGTTTTTTCGCTGCTTGCTGGGCTTTCACATTGGCTTGGGCCAATTGGGTATCCAGCTGCATTTTTTGAATCAGCGCAGAGTTCTGACTAAAAGTTTTTAGCAGATGATTTAAGGCCTGTGGCTCGGTTTTATTGACAAATAAAGGCGTCGAAAGCTCAGTGATGCTACTTTCCTGAAGCAGATTATTCAGCTGGAACAGCGCAGCATTCAAATTGGCCTGCGTATTTTGCTGGCTGCGCTCGGCATTATTACGTGCCACTTCAAATTGCATACGCTGGCCTTTACTGATAAAACCTTGCTGTTCCATTTTTAAGGCATTGCGATAATGCTGCTGCATGGCATTCAGATTAAACAGCGCAGCTGCATGCAATTGCTTTTGGAGCTGCACATTAAAATAACTTTGAATCAGTTCAAAACGCTGCGTATCTTGCTGCTGTTTGTTGCTGAGCTGACTACGACCGACCTGAATATTGGCAATTTCTTTGGCACTACGGGTGAGGCCTCCAGTATATATTGGCATAATCACGGAAACAGTGGGGCGAATCACCTGATCTTCAAGGATGACATTAGACGTATCCGGAATCAGACCAACTCCGCTATGAATAGTATTGTTAAGTCCATCACGCAGTGGATCAGTAATACCTGCAGGTAGATCCACGCCATTACTGGCCTCCCACTCATTAAGCCGGCCATTCACGCCTTGAGAGAGTGAATTCTCCAGATTATTTTTAAATTGCTTTAATGGAATATCGACTTCACTGTGAAAGGCATAGGCACGAACATTCAGGTCGACACGTGGCAGACCTACGCCTTTTACTGCTTCAGCTTCAAGTTTTGAAGCCTGTTCCAGACTTTGATAGGCTTGGCTGCTATAAGAATTTTGCAACAACTGACGTTCAGCATCCTGAAAGCTGATGCTCTGTGCATGAGCAAAGCTGCCATACATCATAGATGCAAGCAGATTTAAACCCCAGACAAGCTGTCTTTTATTTTTCTTTAAGTTCATAAAGTCGCTAAACTGATATAAAGCCGGTAATGTTATCCCGCTAGTATAAATCAAAGGTTCGCAGATAGAACTAGTGTAAAGTTATAGTATTGTTTCTTGTACATTTGTCTATAAAAAGCACGCTTATGCGTCCTCTAATCTTCTTTTTTTACCTTTTCTTTTTAAATAGCGTTTTTTAGCTACTTTTTCTCTATATTCTTTTAAAAGTCTTGGATTTTTTGCGATTAATTCATCCATATTGCTTTTTCCCCCCTCGAAATTCAGGATGTTGCTCTCGCATTTTTTTACATTCACTCTTTTCTCGCCAGATTTTAAAGAATAAATAAAGCTTGCTGAAGCATCTCTACGTAAAACTTCTTCTTTAAATAAAGGGGTGGCAATAGATCTCTTGCGAAAGTTAATTTAAGAGCATCCAATTCACCATTCCAGCAATTAAATTCATTCTTAGACCAAATCGTTTCCGTCTATTTCTATGGCGTTCTGTTAATATCCGAAAATGTTTAAGTTTGCCGTTGATATGTTCAATTGTGATCCTACGCCGACTGATTTCTTGGTTGATCTGTTTTGCTATTTGGGGTAATGATAAATTGTTAGGTTTCTTGATTGGAATGAGTAACTTACTCTTAATCTGATGAAATCCTTTATAGGCTAAATCTGCCATGATATAAGGATAAATAATCATCTCCTTCAAATGCTTACGCGCAATGTTCAGATCGTGTTTTCTGCCATCTTCAATCTGTATACTTACAATTTGCTTTAATTGGGGGTTAAAAATGACCTGTGTTTTTAGCGTATGTTTCTTCTTTTTACCACTATAGAATTTTCTTTGTTTTTTTGGGACGCTCAATCTGTGACTCAGTAACATCAACGATTACATAATCCCCCTCATTAAACTTTTGATTCCTTTTCGGCAATGCGAAAATCCGTGATTGAATCAGAGCATTTTCAACTTTCTGAATCGTACGATTCACATTACTTTCAGCTAGGTTATAGTCGGCGGATAACTCAATTTGAGTTCTATAACAGCGTAAGTAATTTAAAGTTAACAACAATTGATACTCTAAACACAACGAATGAGGTCTTCCAGATTTTTTCTTGGCAAGTTCAGCATGTTGTAACACTGATACCATTTTTAAGAATAATGGACGAGGAACTCCAACAAGTCGTTTAAATTCTTCATCATTAAATCTTGTTAAATTTTCATATTTCATGAGATGAGTATAAACAATTTTTTACTTTCGCAAGAGGTCTAATATTAGTGAAAAAATAATTAGTTTTATAGCTAATCATAGATTCCAAGATATTTTGAGGTAACAAAATTACAGGTCCAACAACTTTATTAGGCCCCCAAGGAGCGTGAGGAAGTGAAAATTTTGATTTTTTCCATTCGTTATCGATTGCACAAAAGAAATGAATAGCCTCTTTTGTTTCAGTCGTTTCTATACCTAATTTTTCACATTGTTCTAATGTATATTCTGCAAAATGTTTAAAGCAAATATTAGGGTTTGTTGACAATTCGTCTATGTTTGCGGCATGAGAGATATATCTCGCAAGGTTTTTTAGCTGCTATAAGGCATGGGACAGGAAATTTAGTCATTTTAAATGACTGGCACATAACGCAATAGCAGCAAAAAATATGCTCGCCCTGAAAGGCTGTGGCTAAAACTTTCTCAGATTGCGTTATGAAACTTAGCAATAATCTCGCTATTCCTTGCGTTTCATGCCTGATCTGCTCAGTTTTAGCCTACAGCACAAGCCATTTATGAAATGTCAACAGACCCTAGTCGTTATATCTGAAATAGTGTCCGGACCTATACCATCTGCAACTAATATTAATTCTTCAAGATCTTCTAATAAGCCTGTCTGAGCTGCCTGAGAAGACTTTAAGCATGTGAGTATATATTCAACTTTAATATCGTGTGATCCTTTGCCATTTACTCCTTCTTTAGTTGCACCAATGCCAGTATATTTGGGCTCAGGAAAATGGGAGCATAATTTTCTTGCTTTAATTTCATCTTTTTCTTTAAGAGCTTCCATTAAACATTTCATAAAATTTTGCTGAGTAGTCAGAGCAGACTTGGAATGTATGTTCTCACAACGAGTTAAATAATAACTATCAATGTATAAGCGAGTATCTGTTTCCAGATTAGGGTCAAAGAAGTCAACTTCAAGTAAATTTTTATCTACCTTAAAGTGATTGAGGAATGTTGTCATTGTTTATTTTTCCTTTAATATTTATTTAAAATATCATTTAATTAGGAGTAGTGGGTGGTTTTTTTGATCAATTTGCGACAGATATTGTCGCACACATTTCAACCTCTTTTTTTGATTTAGTAAATTTATCCCTCGAATCTACATTGATTTTTTGACTCTATCTTGGCTCATAGATTGAAATAATTTTGTGCAAGACCCTGCCAGATATGGTTAAATGCCATCATTTTATTGTGTTTCACTCTGAAAGGAAAAATCATGCGCGCGTACAACTTCTGTGCTGGTCCTGCAGCATTACCGACTGCCGTACTTGAAAAAGCTCAAGCTGAAATGCTTGACTGGCATGGCAAAGGTCTTTCGATCATGGAAATGAGCCACCGTAGTGCCGACTATGTTGCCATGGCTGAAAAAGCGGAAGCAGACCTGCGCAAACTCATGAATATTCCTGAGAACTACAAAGTATTGTTCTTGCAGGGTGGTGCATCGCTACAATTCTCTGCGATTCCATTGAATTTGTTGGGTAAAAACAACAAGGCAGATTATATCCACACGGGTATTTGGTCTGAAAAAGCCTTAAAAGAAGCGCAGCGCTATGGCGATATTCATGTCGTTGAAGCGGGTATTCAGATTGAAGGTAAGCATGCCATTAGCGAACAAAGCCAATGGAACTTATCTGCCGATGCTGCCTATGTGCATTATGCAGATAACGAAACAATTGGTGGTTTGCAGTTTGCCAATATTCCAGAAACAGACAAACCGTTGGTATGTGATTTCTCATCAAGCATTTTATCTGCACCTTTAGATGTATCTAAATTTGGTCTGATTTATGCAGGTGCGCAAAAAAATATTGGCCCAGCAGGCTTAACCATTGTGATTGTACGTGAAGATTTGCTTGATCAAGCCAAGCCTGAAATTCCAAGCATTTTGAAATATTCAGCACAGGCAAAAAATGATTCCATGGTGAATACACCTGCAACTTATGCATGGTATTTGTCTGGTTTAGTGTTTGAGTGGTTATTGCAAAACGGTGGTGTAGATGCGATTCATCAAGCTAACCTAGAAAAAGCGAAATTATTATACGGTTATATCGATTCAAGCGATTTCTACGCGAATCCAATTTATAGCGCAAACCGTTCAATTATGAACGTTCCGTTTACTTTGGCTGATGCCGCACTGGAAAAACAATTCTTGCAAGAAGCTGAAGAAAACCGTTTGTTGAACTTGGCAGGTCACCGTTCTGTAGGTGGTATGCGCGCAAGTATTTATAATGCAGTGCCATTAGATGGCGTACAAGCTTTGGTTAACTTTATGGATGACTTTGCAAAACGTCACGGTTAATTGATAGTAGTAAAAAGCAAAAACCCAGCTGAATTAGCTGGGTTTTTTTTTATAGAAATAGGTGAAAAGTCATAGAGGCTTGTTGATGAGTGAAACTCAGAACACAAAATAGTGTAAGCCGTAGGCGGAGAGCAGCATGCCTAATGCAAAAAATAGGCAAGACATCGGGTCGAGCTGATAGCGTTGCTCAAGTTGATGTTCTACATGCTGTAAGTTTTCTTCTTGCACGATTTTCATAGATATTATTTTCCGATGATCTATTTATCGTTAAATATTTAAATACGGCTATATTTTTAGCATAAAAAATTGATTAAATAAAGTACTAATTTTATTTTAAATATAATATCTGCCAATAATGAATTAATTCTGTGTTGATTTTTAAAATCCGCACCACTCAAGGCTTTCAGATTATCTACGGTGCTTGGTGCAGATGTTTGGGTTTTAAAATAACTTATCCACATATTCGATTTAAAATATGGCTGATTTTGAATTTATAATAAATTTAAAGCTGTGGATAACTGCGTTTTTTTGAATTTAAAATGCTTAAATAAGCATCAATATATTCATACTATCAATAGCACGCTTTTAACAATCAAAAATTGATTATAAGCCATCAGTGAAATAAGTATTGAAAGTTCCTTCTCCCTGAGGAGAAGGCGAGGATGGGGGGATGATGAATATGAATTTATTATTTAGACAGCTACTTTGAGGTTTATTTTTAATAAACTACTGTTTTATATTGTGAATATTGGCTTGAATCCAAATATTGCCACGAATGTATTGTCCAATTTCAAAGTTTTGGTGCGCAGGATTTTTAGTTGCAAGACGAATTAAAATCGCAGGCTGATTTTCATCATGAATTAGAGTGACATCATAAACAGTATAGGCTTGATTCATGAATTCAAAACTGGTTTTACCAACAACATTGCCCTGAAACCAAGCTTCATCTTCCTGACCGATATTTTCGCCATATAAATATGCGACCATTTTAGAAAAATCCACCGTTACAGGTGCTTTGTCATCTTCGGACTTAGGTTGCCATGCGTCAATTTGTTCTTGCAGATTGGCAGGTGCAACACCATCATTGGCTGCTAAAATATCATTCAGCGCACGATGGTGTTTAATTGACGCAGGATCATCGACCACCAATTGTTCGCCTTCAGCAACAGCTTCAAGTTCATACGCCCATGCGTTTAAATGCACCCAGTAGGTTTGATCTTTTTGGTATTGTTGATGGTTGACGCTGTATAAACTGTCAAAAGCATAGACAATACTGTTGTTGCCTAAATTGAGTCGAAGCACCGCTTGAGTGTTAGATTTGCAGCTAATGATACGTTCAATTTTAGCTTCAACTTTGTAAGGACTTTCAAAGCAAGGGAAAGCCGTTTTTACAGCTTGTGGTTTGTTATTTTCAACCGCAATCACTTGTGTCAATTGAATTGCCTCTTTGCTTGGGCCTTGAATCAGCCATGTGCTTTGATCCATTTCTGCTTCTTGGCGGCATAAACCCATTGGCATAATTGGTGCATCTAGAGCCAGTCCTAACCATTTTGGAACTTCGGTGCAGGGTTCATCCGTGAGTAAATTCCAATGTTCAACATGGCTGCCGAAGTTCTGATCTTCAATGCGGATGATTTCTGGTCTATTTTGATTGTTCATAAGCACTTTGAGATGTTGGGTTCTTTTCTTTACTCTTAGATCGAGGGTTATTTCGATTTTTCAAGTCTTTGGCTGAAATTTCATGTAATGCCACTGCATTTGTACAGATTGTGGACAGCGATGCAGCAGAAACAAAATCACATCCATCTACACTTTAGCATGCAATTCTGAGCATTTTAAACATACTGCAATGTAATGAGTTTGATACACTAGTCGCATATTATTATCAGGGTTGCACAGTGCTGCCATTTAAACTTTGGGTTGATGCAGATGCATTACCTAAAATTCTAAGAGAAGTCATTTTACGTGCTTCAGATCGTTACCAACTTGAAGTCACTTTTGTTGCCAATCAATCGGTCGGGATTACGCCTTCGGTACGGATTAACTCTATTCAAGTGATGCATGGTGCCGATGCCGCCGATCAGGAAATTGTAGATCGCATGAAGGAACACGACATTGTGATCACGCAGGATATTCCACTAGCGGCACAAGTGATTGAAAAGGGCGGAATAGCGATTCATCCACGTGGTGAAATTTATACTGTTGCCAATGTGAAAGCGCGTCTGCATTTGCGTGATTTTATGGATACTTTGCGTGGTGCAGGCGTACAAACAGGTGGGCCAGCACCTATTTCAGAACGTGATAAACGTGAGTTTTCAAGTAGTCTAGATCAAACCATCCAAAAGCAAAAACGTAAAACTGCTTAATACGAGTCACGCATGCCTTCTAAAACCAATATTATGATGACCTATGCCTTATTGGTTTTCATTTGGGCAACAACGCCTTTGGCAATTGTCTGGAGTGTGTCAGATTTACACATGCTTTGGGCTTTGGTGCTACGTTTTTTCATTGCTTTGCCCTTAGCTATTATTTTATTGCTGCTGTTAAAAGTGAAATTTCCACATCATCTACAAGCGTGGCATAGTTATTTGGCAGGTTCGTTTAGTCTGATCGGTTCACAAATTTTCACCTACATTGCCACCGCTTATTTAAGCTCAGGCATTATCGCCCTGATGTTTGGTCTGACCCCCATCATAGCAGGTTTGATTGGTCGTTTTGTGTTTCAGTTGCATTTGGCACGTATTCAATGGATCGGAATGACAGTGTCCATTTTAGGGCTTGGCATCATCTGCTTTGGCGGCGAAACACAGCATGTGCATCCTCTGGGTATTGTTTTAATGCTGTTTAGTGTATTGACCTACACCATGTCTATTTTCTGGGTGAAAAAAGTTAATGCGCAAGTTGAACCTGTAGCACAGGCAACTGGCTCGATTTTGGTATCAACCATTGCGGCTTTATGTATTGTGCCGTTTATTTGGCAATATGTACCGACTAGTTTGCCGAGTCTTAAATCTATCGCAGCTTTACTTTATACCGTGATCATGGCTTCTTTGATTGCAATGTTCTGTTATTTTAAATTGGTGCAGAATATTCAGGCGACCACCTTATCTTTAACCACCGTCATGACGCCAATGATTGCTTTGTTGATTGGTGCTTTACTCAATCAAGAAGCTTTATCGGTCATGGTATTTTTGGGCGCTTTGGTTTTATTGTCAGGCTTAGTGCTGTATTTTTATCGTGATCTTAAAGCAAGTCGGGCATTGGCTCAGAAAATCAAAACACCATCCTAACGATATGCAAAGATGGCGTTATCCACGTGATTTTATATACGCGAACATGCAGAAATGATTTATTTTATTTCTTAGATTATGCTTGTTTTAAAGCAACGGCTTCTGCAAGTTTGACGCGATCTTGAGGGTGTAGAGTAATAAAATACGCCCCAGTACGATATTGTCCATTTTCTTCTTCACGGCTGTAAACCACTTGCGCGGTTGCGGCTATATGGAAAAAGTTTTCAGGATGGCTGAGCGTGACATGAATATAACTGCCCGTGTTTAATTCACGTTCACTATAAAAACTGAAACCACTTTCTGAAAAATTGACCTGTTCAGGGATAGGTAACATGCTTTGTACAATTGCATCGTATAAAGACCCTGTAATAAGGTTTAATTTTTGGTTGAATAAGGATAAGATTCGAGCAATTTGTTGATCTTTTTCAGTTAATTGTTCTAATTCGTAGTTTAATGCATGATCAAATTGATCTAATTCTGCGAGTAGTAGAAAATAACGCGGTAAAACAAAATTAGCATCGTAAGGGTCGTTCAGCGCAACATCGTCAGAAATGATCTGGTAATTGATTCTCAGGGCAGCATCAATTCGTGACATGACACGACGTTCAGACGCGACGCTTTGATGCTGTAAATTTTCCATAATGTATTACCTCGGACTTGATGGTATGTTTAAACCAATCTCGCTATATATAGGGTTGAGATATACGCGCGCTCGGCGCAGTAACCACTTTATTTCTTTTATTGCCTTAGTTTCGATGATCGGTCTAACTTTGGGTGTTGCCGTGCTCATTACCGTACTTTCGGTCATGAATGGTTTTGATCGTGAATTAAAAAATCGTGTCTTGGGCATGATACCTCAAGCCACTGTTTCATCAACACAAATTTTAACAAATTGGCCAGAACTTGCAACGAAAGTTGAGCAACATAAGCATGTTGTTGGTGCTGCACCATTTACGCAATTGCAAGGCATGTTGACTGCACAAGGGCAAGTGTCGGGCATTATGGTCACGGGAATTGAACCCGAATACGAAAAGAAAGTATCCATCATTCAAAACCACATGGTTGCAGGCAGTATCGACAATCTGAAAAAGGGTGAGTTCGGTATTGTTTTGGGCAAACAAATGACTGATGCCTTGGGTTTGGGTTTAAACGACAGCATCACCTTGGTTTTACCTGAAGCAACGCCATCCCCTGCAGGGGTTGTACCGCGTTTTAAACGCTTCAAAGTGGTTGGTATTTTTAGTATTGGTGCAGAAGTCGATTCGATGATGGGATATATCGCCCTGAATGATGCTTCGACTTTGCTGCGTTTACCCGATGGTGCGCAAGGTGTACGTTTAAAACTGGATGATATTTTTGCTGCACCACAAGTATCTCGAGATATTGTGCAAGAGCTACCTGCCAATTTTTATGCTTCGGACTGGACTTATACGCACGGCAACTTGTTTAGCGCCATTCAAATGGAAAAGGCGATGGTGAGCCTATTGTTATTCCTAATTGTTTTGGTGGCTGCATTTAATATCGTGTCTTCTTTGGTGATGGTTGTGACCGATAAAAAATCGGATATTGCGATTTTAAGAACTTTGGGTGCATCACCAAGCACGATTACCAAAATTTTTATGGTGCAAGGTACGGTCATTGGGGTTATTGGTACGGTTTCAGGTGCAATCTTGGGGATTATTTTCGCGTCTAGTATCAGTGGTTTTATTGCATGGTTGAATAATGTATTAGGGCTAAATTTATTTGATGCTTACTTTATCAACTACTTACCTTCATATTTAAGATGGCAAGATGTGGTGGTGATTGTGAGCTTGTCGTTAATTTTAAGTTTCTTGGCGACGATTTACCCTGCGTTACGTGCCGCGAAAATTCAACCAGCAGAGGCATTGCGTTATGAGTAAGATTGTTCTGGAAGCCAAGCAAGTTTCTAAACACTTTACCGATGGCAAAACCACTGTTGAAGTGATTCGTGGTCTAGATTTACAAGTTCAGCAAGGGCAGTTTGTGTCGATTGTCGGAGCGAGTGGTTCGGGCAAAAGTACCTTATTGCATGTGTTGGGTGGTTTAGACCGTCCAAGCACAGGCGAAGTATTTTTACATGGGCAGCGTTTTGACAATTTAGGCGAAGCTGAACGCGGCTATTTGCGTAATCGATACCTCGGTTTTGTTTATCAGTTTCACCATTTATTGCCTGAGTTTAGTGCGCTTGAAAATGTGGCGATGCCGTTAATGTTACGCGCAGGCACGAACTATAAAGAGGTGAAGGCACAGGCAGAGTATCTGCTTGAGCGTGTCGGTTTGTCGCATCGTTTAACCCACAAACCGGGTGAGCTTTCTGGAGGGGAACGTCAGCGTGTTGCATTGGCACGTGCGTTGGTGGCGAAACCCGCACTCATGCTTGCCGATGAGCCTACTGGAAACTTAGACCGCAAAACTGCAGTTAAAATTTTTGAATTGCTGCGTGAATTACGCAGTGAATTTAACATGGCGATGCTGATTGTGACCCATGATGAAGAACTGGCAAAATCTGCCGATACCATTCTGCACATGCAAGATGGTGTTTGGGTAGATGCTTAGGGGCATAGCTCGTAAAGCCGCTCAAAAGCGATTGCGTTTAAAATAGCAATTGCTGGAATAAGATTGTTTTGTTGAAGCCCACTTCGGTGGGCTTTATGATGCATGCCAATAAAAATAATAAGTTTAATATTCATGCTGCAATTGATGGGACTAGCTTGGGTGATTGGGATCGCCTGTGTCGGAATACGTTCTTCTTCTTTTCCAATACATTCATTGACTTCCATGCCTAGTGCAATGGTTTTACTGATTTTATGCAGTATCGTTGTGCAATACTTGTTGCAAGCTCGCTTATCTTCAATCTATTGGAAATGTTTGAATGTAGGAGTGGCAGGTGTTTTGAGTCTTGTTTTCGGTTTGATCTATGCGGATACGCAGATGCAGCAGCGTTTGCAATGGCGTGAACTACAACCTGAATTTGCTGAAGTCGTGGTTTATGTCAGACAGTTAAATCAGCTAAATGACAACAGCATTTCACAAAGGGTTGAGGTGTTAAACCGACATCCTCAAACAGTGACATGGTTAGCAACTTTAGCACAAACTCAGGTAGATCAAGAGCAAAATTTAGAACTTGGACACTATTACAAATTAAGTGGAAAAATTCGCCCTGCGCATAGTTATGCCACAGCAGGTGCATTTGATGTAGAGCGGTGGTATTTACAGCAAAATATTATGAGTGGTTTTCGGGTTGAGCAGATTCAGCCTATCTCGGCTGAACAAATTTATGCCATGGGGTTTACACAACATTGGCGTGCCCAACAGACGCTATGGGCAAAATTTCGATTATGGATTGAACAGCAGCGTTATCAAATTCGACTGTTTATTCAGCAGCAACCTTTGCATCATCAAGGTTTAATTCTTGCATTACTCACAGGAGATAAAAGCCTATTAGATGCAGAAACTGAAGCACAGTTTCAGCGTTTTGGAATTAGCCACTTATTGGCTATTTCAGGGCCACATGTGCTGATTTTTGCAGGCATGCTATGTTGGGCATTACGTCAGCTGATTAGGTATTACCGTCCGCATTGGTATTTGTGGATGCCTAAACAATACTTGCTCATGTTGCCATTTTTAAGTTGTGTATTGCTGTACACCGCCTTTGTCGGTTTTGAAATTCCTGCATTAAGAACCTTGCTGATGTGCAGTCTAGTGACAGTAATGTTAGTGCTGAAGCAGAAGCTTCAAGGCTTTGCCTTGCTGATTTATAGTGCTGCCTTATTATTATGGTTTGATCCTTTAAGTGTACTGTCTGCTGCTTTTTGGCTGTCTTACGGGGCCTGTTTTATTCTACTGCGTATTTATCAGAGCTTGAGTGCGCAACCACGTATAGAGCTGAATCGTTGGCAGCAACTGAAACATGCCAGCAAAATTCTAATCGAGTCGCAATGGAAAATTTTTATTGCCTTATTTCCTTTGGTGATTGTGTTTTTTAAACAAGTGGCGTGGATTGCACCGCTTATTAATATCATCGCAATTCCATTGATTGGTATGCTGATCGTGCCTTTAGATGTTTTGGCAGGAATTTGCTTTTTTATTTTTGAACCCTTGGCGTCAATACTGTTTCAATTGAATGATCTAGCTATGGCTTTGTTGCGCTTGATTTTTCAGGGGATGGAAACCATTTTTGCACCACAGTTGCATACTTTGTCGATGTCTGTGGTGGTATATGTCTGTCTTTGTCTAGGCTTATTTCTGCTATTTTTACCACAATCGGTATTACCTAAAACTTGGGCAATCTTGTGTTTTGTTCCGTTGGTTGTAGTAGATAGCCAGCGGCAACCATTTGAATTAACAGTACTCGATGTGGGGCAGGGACAAGCTTTATTTTTACGTTCAGGTCATTACAATATGATGATTGATGTGGGCGGTTCTTATGATGAAAGTAAGTTTAGTATTGGACAGCAAATTTTACGTCCATTTTTAGCGGTACATGGCGTCAAGCAACTGGATTTGGTGATTTTAAGCCATTTAGATCAAGACCATAGCGGTGCATTTTCTTATTTGCAAAATGAAGTCAATATTCAGCATGTCTTTGCCAATCAGACCGTAGATGTGGCAGTAAATAGCAAGTTTAATTTGTGTCAGCAAGGGCAACAGTGGTCTTTACCACATCAGGTACAGATACAAGTTTTATCTCCTAAACCGAGTCAATTACCTTATGCCGCACAGCAACAAAATGAGTTGTCATGTGTGTTGTATATTTCAGTGCCATCCGCACAGCCATATCAGCATTTTTTAGTGATGGCCGATACAGGCTGGGCAACTGAATATCAAATTTTACAGGATTATCCTGATTTAAACGTGGATGTTTTAATTTTGGGGCATCATGGCAGTAAACACAGCTCTGCTTATGATTTTTTAGCACATTTTCGGCCTAAACTGGCTGTGGCATCGGCAGGTTTTGACAATCGTTATGGGCATCCTAGCCCTATCGTTGAGCAACGTTTAGCCGATCTGAATATTCCATTCATGCATACGGCTCAGCATGGAAGTTTACGTTTTTATTTAGATGCGCCACAACGCATGCTTATACAGCCGTATCGGCAACAGAAGTTGTGGCTGCAGCGTTAACTTGATTCTGAGCTTGCATGCGCACAGCCTGAACATCAGCCAAGGCTTCATGCGCAGGCTTGTGATAAACCCCGCGTAAATCTGGATGGGCTTTGTATCGTTTATAACTCCAATGATAATGCGCAGGATAACGACGAATTAGGTCTTCAATTTCACGGTGAATAATTGCTGTACCAGCATTGGCATTACTTTCATAAATTTGTTCGTCAATCGCTTCGATATGAATATCAAAACCCTGATTTTCATTTCTCAATGCATATAAAAGTAGGGCGCTGGCTTTAGTTTTTTGAATTAGTTTGGCACTTAAGTTGCTCGATTCCAAAGGGATGCCAAAAAATGGAATCATTTCACCGCCCACATTGGGAGTATGATCAGGCAGAATCACCGTAGTACCGCCTTGTTTCAGGGCTTTAAAAATCTGACGCACGCCAGACTCATCAGTTGGAACTAAATTCGCCTGTTCACGGCTACGTGCCTGACGAACAAAGTCATCTGCAGCAGGATTTTTCACTGGCTTATACATAATGGTCATTGGGGTAAATTGTGCAATCCATGCATTCATAATTTCCCAAGTGCCAAAATGCGGCACAATCAACACCACGCCTTTTTGTTGGGCAAGTGCTTCTTGTAATAAATCTAAACCGTGTACTTGATGAATTCTTTGAATATTCTTTTGATTGCTTGAGCCCCAAATATGAAAAAACTCAAAATAAGAGGTGAGTTCGTTACGAATCGCTTGTTGGGTAACGAGTTTACGTTGCTGAACGTCTAATTCAGGAAGTGCAATTTGTAAATTCAGTTCAATGGTTTGTGAGGTTTTACTTAAACGTAGACGATTGACCAAAAAAGCCAACGATTTGGCAAAAATACGCGCAACAGACAAAGGCTGACGACTGACAAAATGCAGCAAGCGCGATAAAGACGTTGTAGGTGCAGGTTGGGTCATAATGACAGCGTCAATTGGTCAAAAGAATAAAGATGCGAAATATTATAGGAGAAAATACAGGCTTTAGACAGTTTTTGCCAATTCCGTGTATATAATGGAGCAAATTTACTATTTTTTGGATTGTTTCATGTCCGATTGGCCACCAAAACCACAAAATGAATCGCAGCAAATCCCACCACATGCACAGCAGCCAACAGGCAATGAGTGGAAACTATTAGAAAAAGCAGTTTTAGCCTCAGTTGAAGAACAACGTCGTGCACGCCGTTGGGGAATTTTCTTTAAGTTTTTAACTTTTGCCTATATTTTTTTGCTCTTGGTCATTATGGGCAAAGGCTGTAGTACCACGACGACGAATCCATCTGCCGCGAGTCCGCACATAGCGGTGGTTGATATTGTTGGAACGATTGCATCAGATAAGCAAAGTGTGAACAGCAACGACACCATTAAGTCGCTGAAAAAAGCCTATGAAAATAGCAACAGTAAAGCCGTAGTGCTGAACATCAATTCACCTGGCGGTTCACCTGTACAATCCGATGAAATTTGGCAAGAAATTCAATATCTGAAAAAACAGCATCAGGATAAAAAACTGTATGCTGTCATTGGCGATACTGGTGCCTCAGGTGCCTATTATATTGCCTCTGCTGCCGATGAAATTATTGTCAATCCATCTAGTTTGGTGGGTTCAATTGGTGTAATTATGCCAAATTACGGCCTGAGTGGTTTAATGCAAAAAATGGGTGTGGAAGATCGCACTATGACTTCGGGTGAAAATAAAGCCTTGTTGTCGATGACGCAACCTGTCGATCCTGCACAGAAAAAGCATGTGCAAGCAGTATTGGATAATGTGCATGGTCATTTTATTCAAGCGGTGAAAAATGGACGTGGTGCGAAACTGAAATCACAAGATCCTGCGATTTTCTCAGGTCTGTTCTGGACAGGTGAGCAAGCCGTGACTTTAGGCATTGCCGATAAGATTGGCAGTTTAAATAGCCTGAAGCGTGATTTAAACCTAGATAAAACAGTGAACTATACCATTGAACATAGTCCTTTAGACTCTGTGTTGGGTCGTATGGGTGCAGCAGTGGGAGAGGGCTTTGCCACTTCTTTATCTCAACATATTCAGACTGAGCAAAACGCGAAATTACAATGAAACCACTGATTCATTTTGCGCATGCCAATGGCGTGCCATCGAAGGTTTATCAAAAACTGTTTGATTTACTTAAAGATGATTACGATGTGATTTACGTCCCTTTGTTGGGGCCAGATAAGCGTTATCCGATTGATAATCATTGGCAAAGCTTAACCCAACAAGTGATTGATAGTGTTGTACGTCAAGCTCAGGGACGTAAAGTGATTGCGTTGGGGCATTCTTTAGGTGCAGTGTTGTCGTTTCAAGCCTCTTTACAACGCCCTGAATTATTTGAACAAGTGATCATGCTTGATCCACCTTTAATTATGGGTAAAGCATCGGTGTTTTTACATTTTGCCAAAATGTTTAAGCTTAAAGCAGTAGATCAACTGTCGCCTGCATCTTTGTCTTTGCGCCGTCGTGATCATTGGGAAAGTCGTGAGCAAGCAGCAGACTTATTGCGTCCGAAAGGTTTTTATCAAGATTTCGATGCCGATTGTTTTCAGGCTTATATCGAGCATGCTTTGACTGATGACCATGTGCGAGGCGGAGTACAATTGACCATTCCAAAAATGGACGAGGTCAATATTTTTAGAACCAATCCATCACTGTGGTGGTTACCGCAAGCAAAACTGCAAGTGCCGACAGAATTGGTGATTGCAAAAAAAGGGCCGTTCTTAAAAGCAGGTTTCCCACAAATTACCGCCAAGAAATTCAACATTGCTTATCAGGTGGTTGAAGGTGGACATATGTTCCCTTTAGAAAAACCTGAAGCGACGGTGCAGTTGATTAAAGATTTGATTCAAGCACAGCAGAGTAAAGCTGCTTCTGTTTAATTCAGTCTGAACCAAATACGAACCATAAAAAACGCCTGATCAACAGGCGTTTTTTCGTATATATCAAAAGCTACATACTTAAAGAATATTTAAAAATTGCAAAACTGCACAGGTTGTTGTATCAGTTGTTGGCGATACATCACACCTTGCGCAGTGTGCTGAATGGTTCCGTTACAAATCCATTCAACCACTTGCGGATAAATCAAATGCTCCAACACATGCACACGGTTCGCCAAGCTTTCGGCATCATCGTGGATGTTTACTTGCAACACACCTTGTGCCAGTGCTTGACCTGCATCTAATTCAGCAGTGACATAATGCACGGTACAACCATGTAAAGTATCGCCTGTATTGAGTACACGTTGATGGGTGTGCATGCCTTTATAATGCGGCAAGAGTGAAGGATGAATGTTGAGCATTTTACCTTCCCAAGCGTGCACAAATTTGGCACTTAAAATACGCATAAAGCCCGCAAGCACCACCAAATCAACATCCCATGCAAGTAATTGTTGATGCATGACATCATCAAATAATTCACGACTCGGATATTGTTTGTGCTCAATCACTGCAGTTTGAATCCCTGCTTGTTGAGCGCGTTGTAAAGCATAAGCATCAGGCTTATTGGAAATAACCCCAACAATTTGCCCTGAAAGATTGGCATCTATCAGGGCTTGTAAGTTACTTCCGCTGCCTGAAACGAGGACAGCTATTTTGATCATCTGAGTCAAATCACGCAAAAATTACGCGAATTTTTTCATCTGCGCCTTCAACGGATTCGGCGTTGTCTTGAATATGACCCATCACCCAAGCTTTTTCGCCAAGGCTGTTGAGAAGTTCAACTGTTTTGTCTGCATCGTTGGCATCTACAACAACAACCATACCTACACCACAGTTAAAGGTGCGATACATTTCAAACTGTTCTACACCGCCTTCACGTTGTAACAATTTGAACAGTTCTGGCCATTCCCAAGATGATTCGTCAATCACTGCTTGCGCACCATTTGGCAATACACGTGGTAAGTTACCTGGTAAACCGCCACCCGTAATGTGCGCCATAGCATGCACATCAACTTGTTTGCACAGTTCAAGCATTGATTTGACATAAATGCGTGTTGGTTCCATGGCAACGTCAGCCAGTGGACGACCATCAACCAGTTGAGTTAAATCAACATTTTTTACGTCTAAAATTTTACGAAGTAAAGAGTAACCGTTTGAGTGTGCACCTGAAGAAGCGACACCAATCAGAACGTCACCAGCTTTTACTTTAGAGCCATCAATAATTTTGCTTTGCTCAACCACGCCCACACAGAAGCCTGCAAGATCGTAATCTTCACCTTCATACATGCCTGGCATTTCAGCAGTTTCACCACCTACAAGCGCACAGCCTGCAAGCTCACAGCCTTTACCAATTCCTGTAACAACATTGGCTGCAACGTCTACATTTAAGTGACCTGTTGCATAGTAGTCTAAGAAGAATAAAGGTTCAGCACCGCACACCAGTAAGTCATTTACACACATTGCCACCAAATCTTGACCAATTGTGTCATGGCGGTTTAGGTTCAACGCTAAACGTAATTTAGTTCCTACACCATCTGTGCCAGATACGAGCACAGGTTCTTCATAACCTTTCGGAATTTTACAAAGTGCGCCAAAGCCGCCTAATCCACCCATCACTTCAGGACGAGTCGTGCGCTTAGCGACAGATTTGATACGATCGACTAACGCGTCGCCCGCTTCAATATCGACACCAGCATCTTTATAGCTTAAACCAGTGGTTGGGTTAGAAGTTGAGTTGCTCATAATGAAGTCTCCGCATTCGCGGGGCGATTATACCTGAATATACGAAACTCTTATGTTATTTATGCGCTAAAATGCTATCTTTATTCAAATATTTTAACTTCTATAACGAATAAACTGAAAAAAGGCGAATTTCTATGGTCGATCGTACCTTGCGTCGCATTTTTATCCTGTCTGGGATAGTTCTGCTCCTTTGGGTGCTGTACTTATTAAAACCGGTTGTCATTCCTTTTGTTGTTGCATTTTTCATGGCTTATTTATTTAGCCCATTGGTTGAACAATTTTGCAAAGTCGGTTTGCCACGTTGGCTATCTATCAGTTTGGTTTTTATTGGGATTGGCATCGCGCTGACTTTGGCAGTTTGGTACATCATTCCTTTGGTTTGGAAGCAGTTGATGATTGCGCGTGACAGTATTCCTGTCGGTATTAACTGGATCAATTCGACCTTCTTGCCGTGGGTGTCTTCGACTTTTCATATTGAAGAAATGGAAATTGATACCTCGCACATGAGCAGCATCGTCATGGATTATGTGCAAACCAATTATAGTGCCGATAGTATTCAGGCCATGTTATTGAGTGTTGCACAGTCTGGTCTGAATTTTATTCAAATTGGTGGTACCGTAGTGCTGATTCCAATTATTGCTTTCTATTTTCTACTCGACTGGCAGCGTATGCTCGACAGCCTGCGTCGCTTAATTCCGCGTCCTTATGAGCAAAGCACTTTAGCTGTGGTGCAAGAATGTCACAGTGTATTAGGTGCTTTCGTTAAAGGTCAGTTTTTGGTGATGATCTTGTTGGGCGTCGTTTATGCGACTGGATTGCAACTGATTGGTTTAGAAGTCGGTTTGATTATTGGGATGGTTGCGGGACTTGCTAGTATTATTCCGTATTTAGGTTTCGCTGTAGGGATTGTTGCAGCCATTATTGCCACTTTCCTACAATTTGGCATTGACTGGATGCAATTGGTTTTAGTCCTTGTGGTCTTTATGATTGGACAGGCGGTGGAAGGCTATATTCTACAACCGTTTTTATTGGGTGATAAAATCGGGCTTTCGCCAGTCGCGGTGGTGTTTGCTGTTTTAGCAGGTGCACAACTGGCTGGATTCATGGGTATGTTGATTGCTTTACCAGTAGCAGCAGTGATTGTGGTTTTACTGCGTCATTTACGTGATTTTTACGAAAAAAGTTATTTGTATGGGCAACCTGTGGTGGTGTCGGAAGATGGTGCATCGGGTGACATCAGCATTGATACAGCACAAGTTCATATTGATATTGAGCTTGATCCTCAGTCAGCAAATTCACTGCAACAGACTGAAAAATCAAGTAAGATAAAGCCCTCAGATCAGCAAAACTCCTAGGTGATTACAATTCTATGCGTCAACTGCAGTTAGATATCGAGCCTCAATTAGATGCACGGATCAGTGATTTTTCTGGTCCGGGTTGGGGGCATGTGATTGATGCAGTTCGACAGCTTCATGCAGGATTGGTCAATCGCTTTTATGTCTATGGTGGTGCGGGCACAGGCAAAAGTCATTTATTGTCTGCAATTTGCGATTCCTATTTAGAAATTGGCAAATCAGCTATTAAAGTATCCTTACTTGAATTATTGGATGCCCCAACAGAAGCAATTACCTCTTTAGACCGTTATGATTTGGTTGCTTTAGACGATATTGAAGCGATTAGTGGTGTACCACATTGGCAACGTGCGGTGTTTCACTTAATCAATTACAGCAATGAGGTTGGTGGTCAGTTGGTGTTTTCATCACGTTTTGCACCGATTGAATTAAAGCTTGAATTGCCCGATTTGCAATCACGTTTGACGCAGGCAGTGAGTGTTAAAGTGCCTTCAGGCAGTTTGTATGCAGACCGACAAGCTTTAGTGAGTTCCGTGTTAGAGCGTCGCGGGATTATCATCGACCCACAAATTATTGATTATTTGTTGTTACATGGCCCACAGCAGACCTCGATTTTGCTGCAAAGCCTTGAACAGTTGGTGCAATTACTTAAAGGAGAGAAAACGAAATTAAGTGGAGCAAACCTGCGTCAGATTTATGCTTTAATTGACGAATATCGGTAAAAATTAAAATTACTTGAGAATTTGCGCAAGCTATGCCAAATTATTCGGAAAATAATTCGAAGTTGCAGGGAATTTGCAACTAAAGAAGAAAAAAAACAAAGAAAATTACAAGGAGTACGCTTATGCTCAAGCAGAGCATCGGCATTGGTATGCTGTTTATCGCAGGTCATGCATATAGTAGTAATATCATTGTCACCACCACTGCTGACACCAAAGCAGATGATCAACAATGTTCTTTGCGTGAAGCCATTGAGTATATTAATTTAGGCATGCCCGAAGAAGGCTATTTGGGCTGTGGCGGCAAAAATGCCTCAAGTGTGATTTTATTAGAAAAGAAAGCCGTCTATCAAATTGATACTCAACTTAAAATTACAGAAAACCTTGAAATTAAAACCACCTATGACAGTAGTCTGAATGATAAAACTGCCCCAGGTTTGAATAATGCCACGATTCAGATGCGCGGCAATGAGCGAATTTTCCACATTGAAGATAGCAAGGATCGTTTCTTAAAAGTTTCTTTAAAAGAATTAACTTTACAGGGCTGCGGTGAGGAACGCTGTCGTCAGCAACAAGGTGGTCTGATTTATAATAATGAACATTTAATTTTAGACTATGTGAAACTGAGTCAGGGTGTAGCCAATCAAGGTGGGGCAATTTATAACCTCGCACAAATGACTGACGAGAAGATCCCTGCAGGTTTTATTGAGATCAAAAATAGCTTGCTTGAAGCTAACCAAGCGCAGGAAGGTGGCGTCATTTATACGCAATTCCCACGCTTTGTGATTACAACTTCAGTATTTAAAGGCAACAAAACCATATCAGTTGCTTCAGCCAATCTCTATTCTGCAGCAAGTTTGGCAGATGAAGAAATCAAAGCCTTTCCTAGTATGGGGAATATGATCGTGAGCAGTACTTTTACTGCAAATGAAGGCTATGTCATGAATGTGCTGGATGATATTGGTGTCAATAACATTAGCTTGATTGGTAACAGCCGTGGTGTGTATCTCAACGCACCTTTGGGTAAAGCCTATATTGCCAATAGTGTGATTTTGGGTAATCCACATCCTGTGAGTGTGAATACTGCAGCAAACTGTGTGCAAGCAGGTTCAGATGCAACAAGATTGCAAAATAATTTAGTCGGCGCAGGCTGTGGAGCAGGCGATAGCAACTATCCAAATACGCTATGGACTGCAAATTCGGTGCTTGCAGGTAATCTGCTTGAAGGTGCATGCCAAACCCTCAGTCAAGATAAAACGGCACTCTTTTGTCCATATCAAGTTCCTGAAAACTCATTCTTGGGCTTTATGCGCCCACGCGTATTGCTCAATTATAACAGCCTGAAAGATTCTGTGGTGTTGAATCAGGGGCAATTACAACTGGGGGATAATACGGTAGTCGGTTGTGCTGCTTCAGATCAGCGCGGTAAAAACCGTCAGTCAGATATTACCTTATGTGACCGTGGTGCAATAGAGGTGATGGTTCCTGAAACTATGGGGCTTATAGGTCAAGATATTTTGGCGGGTCAAATTGCTAAAATGTCGGTGAGTGATTTGTTGGGTGATAGTGATTTGGTGCCTAAAGAATTTTGTGATCAAGTCTATCCAAACAATCCGACAGGCCAAGCATGGCAAGCAGGTTGTGTGCAAATTGAGCAACTCGATACACGTTCTAAAGGAAAATTGACCGTAGATGAGTTGGGGAATTTGGTATATACCCCAGATTCTGCTTGGCATGGTGCAGATGTTTTTAAAATTAAATTAGTCACCAGTACCACACGTTTTAACAGCACAACACCTTATATGGAAGTGAAAGTCCAAGTTATTCAAGAACATGAAAATCGTATGGAAAGCGATAAAATAAAAGTTTCTGGCGGTGCATGGAGCGCTTACGGATTAATGGCTTTATTGGGCTTGTTGGGTTTACGCCGTAGAAAAGCATAAAGGATGAATATGAAAAATAATAAAAAAACACTATTAGGGATAATGGTGCTGTCTGCTATGTCGCTTATGGCAGCAGATAATCGTGTGATTCAGGTCACGACCTTTGAAGATCAAAATGGTGAAGACTTAAGCAAATGTTCATTACGTGAAGCGTTAGTTGCGGCCAAGCAGAATATTGCGTTCGGTGGATGTAGCGCAGGCAATACCAACCGTGGTGCAACCGATATGATTCAGTTGCAGGCTGGGGAATATATCTTAAACTCAGAATTACGCCCGCAATCTATGGTGCGTATTTATGGGGCGACAGCGGTCGACTATAACCAAGTAGATCCAATTACACATCGTTATCCTTCAATTGCACCGTTAAAAACCACTATTAATGCACATGGCAATAGCCGCATTATCAATACTTCAGATACCCAAGCCAGCGTGGCGCTATACGATGTCATTCTAAAAAATGGGAATGCCCATGGTGGTGGTAATGCAAACCCTGCAGATGCAGGCAAGGGTGGTGCATTATTTGTGGCAGGCCCATTAGCTGCGAACAATGTCGAAATTCAAAATTCGCATGCAGAACAAGGTGGTGCAATTTACGTTGTTGCTCATCAAGCGGAGCGTCAAGTCAATTTAGAAAATGCTTATATCCATGCGAACCAAGCCAAAGTAGGTAGTGTGTTGGCAATGGATTGTAGTGCCAACTTGGTCAATACACGCTCTATGGTGAAAATTGACCGCAGCAGTATTGTGAAAAATGGTGCTGCAAATAGTCTTAGTACTTTTGATCTTTGCGGCCAACCAGATCTTGCGTTGACTGCCAGTACGATTGCACAAAACCAAGCTGATACCAGCAAAGGTCATATCTTTAACTTAAGTAATG
This sequence comes from Acinetobacter sp. YH01004, assembly GCF_013420455.1. Lineage (NCBI taxonomy): Bacteria > Pseudomonadati > Pseudomonadota > Gammaproteobacteria > Moraxellales > Moraxellaceae > Acinetobacter > Acinetobacter sp. YH01004. Next base: position 227,807 of record NZ_VOXZ01000002.1, on the reverse strand, counting down.
CAGAAAATCATCCGCTTAGCACTTTGTCACAGGTGTATTTGCAAAGTAATACCATTGTTGAAAATAAAGCATTGAGTACTTTGTTTTATGACAATTATCCACGTATTGTCCTCTCTTTTAATATGTTGGCCTTTAACCAAGGTAAATCTTGTCGTTATGCATTCCCTGCGAGCTTAGAGCAGGCGCGCAACATCAACACAATTCGCAATGCCTTATTCGCAATGGGATCAGCGACAGAGCAAGGCGAGTGTGATTTGCCTGAAACAGCAAATAGTTCTTATGATGGTGCTAAAAATTTGGATTTGACAGGGCTTAGCTTTGATCAAGTATTGCAGCCCTTGCAAGAACCATCTGCTTATAATTTATTCCTGCCGTTGTATTATCCAAAACTTGGTTCAGACCCTGCGAAAGATTTGATTGATGTAAACAGCATGGGGTGTAGTGATTATGAACAACGTGGTTTAGCGCGGGTGAGTAATGCAACTTTAACTTTAAATCCTGATGCAAAAAATACCTGTGAAATTGGCTCTGTAGAAGTGATGCGCTTAAATGCAGCCGATATTCAAAGCTTGCGTAATGTCTCTTATGAAAGTTTATTTGCCAATTATCAGCAACAAATTGACCGTATTCAGTCTGCGATAGATCAAAGTAAAGATGCTGCATCTTCGGTCGTTTCTCAATCGCGTACTGATTTGAAAACGATGCAGGATTTGTTGGCGAATACCAAAGCTAAGCAGCAATATCGTGCCATTTATGTTGATCCATTTGCGATGGCATTAAAGCAAGATGAACCAACTGCAGATGGGAAATTTGTTCAGTTAAGACAGCTTAATTCTGACAACTTTAGCATTAGCACTGAAGTATTGGGGATTGGTGCAATTTCGGGTTCAGGTACCACATTTAGTACCGATAAATTGACCCAAGATCCACTATTCAAATGTGAATGGGATGCACAGTTGCAACGGATTGTGATGTATCGACTGAATGATAAAGTCACAGAAGCAACCGATTCAGCGTATTGTAAATACACCATTACCTCAAAATTGGACAGTAATTTGCATTCTTCGGGCTTACTTGAAGGTAAATTTAGCAATATTGCCCCAATTGCAAAAGATGATCGTGTACGACTTGAATATGGTACAGACCTCAAAGTGAGTTTTAATCCATTGCTGAATGATAGCGATGCAGGCGATGGTTCTATCAGCACTTTGAAAGAAAATACCAATAAGCCTGCATTCTATAAAGATAGTACAGGACAAGAACTGGCAATTCGTTTTACACAAGTACCTTCAGGTGTGGTACTTACGGCAGATCGTCAAGCACCTTGTCCTGGGGATTATGCACGTGAAATTTGTTATGGTGGCAATATTCAGGTTCAAGTACGAAATAGCTTTAGCCCATTTGATTATGAGCTGAAATACACGATTTTCGATCATGAACTGGAATTATCGCCTGAAGCGACCATTACTTTAGAAAATACAGCGAAAAATACCAATTATGAAGCCAGTGGTGGCGGTGGGGGAAGCTTAGGTTTCTGGGGTATGTTTGGTTTAATCGGATTGGCGTTCTATCGTCAACGTCCAAGAAAATCGTAATCTACCGACTCTTTATTGCAAAAGCCTCATCTGTTTTACACGATGAGGCTTTTGTTATTGGTGACTTCAAGTACTTTCTATTATCCATGAACAGATAAAATTAGTGACTCATTGCAGGCTGCTGATATTTAAGAATGTATTCCTGACGAATTAAAGGTCGTTGTTCAGGTGTTGCTTGTTGCAAGCGTTGTCCTAATTCACGACGTTCTTGCGTGCTCATTTTTTGCCAAGTTTCACGCATTTTTTGTTTTTCGCTATCAGGCAGTTGAGTAAACCAATCCATCCGCTGCTGTAAAGCTACGCTTTTTTCTGCAGGAATTTCTTTTAAGTTTTGATAGCGCTTAATTAAGGCCAATTGTTCTTCTTCAGAAAGAGTTTCCCAGGTTTCTGAAATTTGCGTATCTGCATCTTTGGAAAAAATCCAAAAACGCTCAAACCCTGCAAAACTGGTTTGTAAAAAACTGAGCGCACAACACGCAATCACAATTCGTTTAGCTGCCATGTGGAACTTTGTCCTCACCCAACACCATTAACATTTCTAAATCTTCCACCATTTGTGGAGAAAGTTTAGGAACAGATACAGCTTGATTCTGCGGCTGTGTGGTCATTTCCATTGAATTTGGCAAGACCACAAAACCTGCAATTGCCGCAGCCAATGCAAAACCTGACATTTTCCAAAGCCCATAGCGCGATGTTTTCTTGTCTTGAATATTGTCCAAGACATGATTCATGACCGCGGCTTTGTCTTGATGGTGGCGAGCCAATCCATCAAGTTTAGATGTCACTTGTTTTAAGAAATCATCTTGTTTCATTCTGATGATCCTCCCAGATACGGATTCATATGTGCCAAACTGTTGCGTAAAGCTTGAATAGCACGGTGATAATGCGTTTTTACACTGCCTTCAGTGCAGTTCATAATTTGTGCGGTGGTTTGCGTATCAAAACCTTCCCAAGCACGTAACATAAAAGCTTGTTGTTGCCGCACAGGAAGCCCCGCAATTGCTGCCTGAATTTCTTCTACAGTCACAGCTTGATCTAAAAACTCTGCAGGATTGAGTGCTTGCTCATCGACAATATCAAGTTGTTCAACATCGTCATCATCTAAACTGATTTTTTTGAACCATGAAAACGGTTGAGCGCGGCGAGCTTCTTTACGACGCCAATCTTGTAATTTGTTATTTAAAATGGTGTAAAACAGGGGATACCATTCCTCTGTGGCTTTGTCAGCATAAGATTTATGCAAGGAAATAAAGGCTTCTTGCACCAAATCCATAGCAATGCCGTGCTGTCCTTGCGTTGCACTTTCCATCATCACTAAGGCACGCCCCGTTACTTCTTGCATAAAATTCTTCAGACGTTGCTCAGCCGTACTCTTAAGAGCACTCAAATTTTCCGAGTGTGACGACTTCGGGTTTAAATCCATAGAGATGGAAAATCCTGTCATTGGATACCCACGATTATTTTTAACATCATATTTTTATAACGCTAAAAACAATGGTTTGGTTGACATTGCAAGTTATTATTTTCAGTCTAATCTATTTTTTTTGCAGGGCTAGTCTTTTTAAAATAAATTAACCATTTACAGACGTTGGCGTACCATTTCAAAGAAACAGATTGAGCCTGCAATTGCCACATTCAAAGATTCCTGTCCACCTGGTTGTGGAATACTTACCGCTTCTGCATGCTGTAAGGCATAATCGGACACACCTTGACCTTCATTGCCTAGAATCCAGACGCAAGCCTTACGCAGATTTTTGGAATAGAGACTTTCTGCATGGTGTGAACTGGTCACATATACAGGAATCTGAAATTGTGCTAAGACATCTTCGAGTTCAATATTTTCAAAGGTATGCAAGCTAAAGTGTGCGCCCATGCCTGCACGTAACACCCGTGGCGACCAAAGTGAGGCAGAGCCTTTGGTACAAATAATTTGTTCAATACCTGCTGCTGCTGCAGAGCGCAATAAGGTGCCGACATTACCCGGATCTTGCACATTTTCTAAAATCAGTGTGTCTGCTTTAAAGTCTAAAGCTTGGCTTGAACTTGGCACGTCGACAATGGCTAAACAGGCAAGGGAAGTGCCTAAAGTGCTTAAATCTTTATATAAAGATTCGCCAATGACAAAGACCACGCCTGTGTATTTAGCCAAAATACGCTCATAGTCAGGATGGCTTAGTGCATGTTCGGTGGTAAAAATCGAATTGATTTTTTTATTTTCATGTAACCACGCCAGACACAAATGTGTACCTTCAAGTACCGTTTGTCCCTGTTTTTTGCGATAGTTATTTTGTTCAATTAAACCACGTAAGTGTTTAATTTTCGGGTTATCTTTTGATTCTAAAAAAATCGTAGGCATGCGATAAAATCCACAGCAGTCAGCGAATGGCCGACTGCTGTTGTTAAAAATTATTGATGGTAGCTGCTGACCAAATCGACTTCATTTTTTGAGCCAATGATGACAGGCACACGTTGATGTAGGTCTGTGGGTTGGATGTCTAAAATACGCACACGACCTGTGGTTGCCGCACCGCCTGCTTGTTCCATGAGCATACTCATTGGATTGGCTTCATACATTAAACGTAAACGACCTGCTTTTTTCGGGTCTTTTAAGTCGTATGGATACATGAAAACCCCGCTACGGCAAAGGATACGGTGAATATCGCCTACCATACATGCAACCCAACGCATGTTAAAGTCTTTTTCGCGTGGCCCAGTTTTACCAGCCAAAAGCTCATCAATATAGCGTTTTACAGGTGCTTCCCAATGGCGTTGGTTTGAAGCATTGATCGCGTATTCTTTTGTATCGGCAGCAACTTGAATGTTGTCTGCAGTCACCAAAAACTCTTGGCTTTCTGGGTCAAAGGTAAAGAATACCACGCCTGCACCAACAGTGAGCGCCATCATGGTAGATGGGCCATACAGGACATAACCTGCAGCAACTTGTTGTGTACCTGCTTGCATAAAGTCTGCAGCTTGGGTCACGGCATGTTTTGCAGGTAAAATTGAGAAAATAGTACCCACACACATATTGATGTCGATGTTGCTTGAACCATCCAGTGGGTCAAATAACACTAAATATTGACCATTTTCCTGAGCAGGAGTGAATTCGTCTAATTCTTCCGACGCCAAACCACCCACATTAGGATGTTTTTGTAACGCATCAATTAAATAATCATTTGAAATAACATCTAATTTCTTTTGTTCTTCGCCTTGTACGTTTTCATTTTGCGCACTGCCTAATACGCCCGCCAACGCACCTTTTTGTAATGTTTGGTCAATTGTTTTGCAAGTATTGGCTATAGTTTCAATTACTTGAGCAAGTTCGGGTGTTAAATTTCCAGTTTGTTGTTGTAGAAATTGGGAAAGGGTGCGGTATGACATGACTGGAAAACTCCGAATGACTGCAAAAATGAGGATAACAATATGCTGCAATAGTTTAGATGAGAACGCGTTAAAAGAAAAATTAAACTCGACTATTTGCTGTGATTTTACCCTTGCAAGTCCTGCAGAAAGTGCTATGTTGATGTGAAGGATTTAATTTGAGATAGGAGCACAGATATGACAACGTTAAAGTTTGATGCGACTCCAACGCCAAGCGAAGGGATTAGTTTAGACGATATTTCTGAGGACAAGATGAAAGCCGCTTGGAAAGATTACGAGTCTAAACCTGAATATAAAAAGTTTAACAAGCATGATTTGATTGAATCTATGCAAACTGCAAAAGCTGATGCCGAGTCGGAATAACTGAAGCAAAGCTGTATTTCTGCACTTATCTGTTAGTTTTTAAAATATTCGTTTGCCCAGTTTTTTATGTCATAAAAAAGCGCCCTTGTAATAAAGAGCGCTTTTTTCGTATTGGGGAAACACGTTCTAAACGAGTTTTTCCCAAACAGCAAATTATTATTTCAATAATGGTGGAACAGCTTCGTAGTTAATTTCTACGCGACGGTTTTCTTTCCATGCATTTTCATCATGTCCAGGGTTGACTGGCATTTCTTTACCATAGCTCACTGCTTCAAGCTGACCTGCGTTAACGCCGCTGGTGATTAAGAAGCTCTCAACCGCTTTGGCACGACGCTCGCCTAAAGCCATGTTGTATTCGCGTGTACCGCGTTCATCGGTATGACCTGTAAGCGCTACTTTAGAGTTGGCATTCGCCATTAGAAACTGTGCATGTGCTTGTAGGGTCTGGTAATCATCATTAGATAATTCGCTGCTGTCGTAGTCAAAATGCACCACGCGCTTTGCCAAGAAAGCTTTGTTGGCTTCGGTTACACCTTTGGCAGATGCACCTGCAAGGTTTTGTGCATTTAAAGCTGCATCTTCACTCAAACCTTGGGTGTTGACTGTAGTTGCACCACTTGGTGTTTGACCTGCTTGTGAGTCAGTCGTTGGTTTGCGGTTTGCACAACCTGTCATCACTAAAGCCGATGCCAAAACAGGGAGTACCAATAATTTAACTGCGTTCATCCTCATCTCCATGAAGCTTGATTTTTGGTTTTAAAACAGAACTGAAAAGTGTTTACCTTGCGGGTACTCATTATTTTGGTGCCCACGCAGGTTCACGCACTTCACCTTGTTCACTAGGTAAGTTCATGCGGAAGCGACCGTCTAAAGACATAATTGACAATAAGCCACGTGCGCCTTCGCGCGTTGCATACACCACCATTTGCCCATTTGGTGAGAAGCTTGGCGACTCATCCAAACTGGTTGGGGTTAAAATATTGGTGATATTGGTGTTGATGTCTTGAATTGCGACTTTGTAATTACTGCCACTTGGGCGATGCACCAATGCCAGTTTACGACCATCGGCACTGAGCGTACCACGTGCGTTAAATGCACCGCGGAAGGTTAGGCGTTTGCTGCTGCCTGTGGCAAAGTCATAACGATAAATTTGTGCGGAACCACCACGATCTGAAGTGTAAATAAATGATTTACCATCTGGTGCATAACGTGCTTCGGTATCAATCGCACTGTCATTGGTCATGCGTCGCAGTTCACGGGTGCTTAAATTCATTTGATAAATTTCTGGATTGCCATGCATGGATGCGGTAAACAACATACTTTGACCATCTGGTGAGAAGCTTGGAGCACCATTTAAACCACGGAAACTGGCTAATTTTTCACGCTGACCTGTCGCCAAATCTTGCACATAAATAGCAGGGCGTTTGGTTTCAAACGACACATAGGCAATTTTTTTGGCATCTGGTGTCCATGCAGGCGATAAAATAGGATCACGCGAAGTCAAAATGGTTTTAGGCTGTTCACCATCAGTATCGGCAATTTGCAGGGTATAGCGTTGTTCAGGTGTTGCAGGGTTGCGCAGTACATAAGCAATGCGTCCGCTAAAGTCACCTTTAATGCCCGTGAGTGCTTCATAAATGGCATCACTGATCATGTGTGCAGCAGAACGTACGCGTGACGCAGGCACGCTTAATAATTCATTCAATAAGTATTGCTGTTTTTGCACATCATAAAGTTGGTAATGAACTTCATAACCGCCTTCTGCAGTGGCTTTGACATTTCCCGTCACCACATAAGGTACACCTGCGGCTTGCCATGCAGCTGCATTTGGATTGTTCATGCTTGCAGTTGCAGCAAGGTTTTTAGATGAACTGGTGAATTTGCCTGAACGGTTTAAATCGTTTTCTACAATAGGATAAATACTTTGATCATTGCCAAACGGCACAATCGCAATTTTAGGTGCTTCTTCTGGTGCTTTGGCAATTTCTAAATGCAGTTGTGCAAAAGATTGTGTGCTTAAAACTGGGCTAAGCGCAGTTAAAATAGCAAGACAAAGTAGGTGTTTACGCGTTGTTTCCATCATTCGCTATTTTCTCAAATCAACATAACTTTTTTGGATGTAATTGTGGTACATAATGGCATGCTTTGGTAGGAATGAAAGCATGAATTTATAATAAAACTGTTATAACACTGTGAAAATTTAAATTTATTTATACTCGTAAATATTTTGAGAAGGAGTTAGCCAAATAGATGTTATTCGGCTAACTGGTAACTTATTGCGCTGTAAAGGTAGAGGTGAAGCTACGTGCTTCGCGTCGTGCATCTGGGTCTGATGGCATCGGATAAGGTGCGGCAGCACGAACAGCAGCTTCTACACTGGCTTTCATGTCAGGGTCGCTAGAATTAACCACGACAGACTGAACTGCGCCACTGTCACTTAAAGTCACGCGGGCAGTTGCACGTTGACCCGAAGAACCAGCTGGGGTATCCCACGCTCGTCTGATTTTATTTTCGAAATCGCGTTTAGCAGTGGATGCAATGCGTCGTACTTCAGCCTTTTTCTGAGCAGCTTCTTCTGCAGCTTGTTTGGCAGCTGAGGCTTTGGCTTCAGTATCGGCACGTGCCTTCGCTTCGGCATCAGCTTTGGCTTTTGCATCTGCGTCAGCCTTACGTTTTGCGTCGGCATCAGCTTTGGCTTTTGCATCTGCAGCAGCTTTACGTTTTGCGTCGGCATCAGCTTTGGCTTTTGCATCTGCTGCAGCTTTACGTTTTGCATCGGCATCTGCTTTGGCTTTTGCATCTGCGTCAGCTTTACGTTTTGCCTCAGCATCTGCCTTGGCTTTTGCATCTGCTTCAGCTTTGCGTTTTGCTGCTGCATTGGCTTCGAGTTGACGTCTTTCTGCCGCTTCTGCTTTTTTCAGGGCTTCGGCTTCTTTACGACGTACAGCATCTGCTTCAGCACGTGCTTTGGCATCGGCTTGAGCTTTTGCTTTGGCGTCAGCTTCTCGTTGAGCACGTTCTTCGGCGCGTGCTTGTTGAGCTTTTAAGCGTTCAGCTTCTAGTTTTTGTCGCTCTGCAATTTGTTTGGCTTCAGCAGCTTGTCGTTCTGCACGTGCTTGAGCCTCTGCTGCTTGTGCAGTTTTTTGTGTATCAACTTGAGGAGCGGGTGGCGTAGGAGCCGCTGCAGGTGTTGGAATGACAGGGGCAGGTTCAAGAGCAGGCTCGGCTGTTTGAGTAATTTGCTCTGCTACATTTTCATGTGTGGTTTCAGCAGATTTAGTTTCTAATAAGGGTTTTAAATCTTCTGGTTTTATTAATACCGTTTTAATGGGTTTAGGCGGCTCAGGTGCTTTACTCATGCCCAAATAAAGCAAGCCAACCACTGCGATAAGGTGGACACCTACGGTGAACCCAATCGCGATGGCTTTTTGTTGAAAAGGTGGCTTTTTAAAATCTTTCATAAATTACTTTAAAGGCTCGGTCAGCAATCCAACTTGGGTTAAACCCGCATCTTGTAAGTCAGACATTAACGCAATCACATCACCATAAGGGCGTGTATTATGACCGCGAATAACAACCTGAAACTCTTTGTTTTCAGCTTTGGCTTGAATTTGAGCATCGGTCAAAATTTGTTTCAGTTGGGCTAATTCCAAAGGTTCGGCTTTGTGTTCTTTGTATTCTAAAAAATATTGCCCATCTTTATTTAAAGTCACCAAAGCAGGGGCATCTTTCGATTCAATTGGATTACCATTGGCTTGAGGTAAATCGACTTGAATCCCACTGGTAATCATCGGTGCAGTAACCATAAAAATCACCAATAACACCAACATGACATCAATATAGGGCACTACATTCATGTCACTTTTGAGTGGTTTCTTAATGCGCTCGAAGCGTCCTGAGCGTTGAATGGCCATTAGTCGTGATCCTTAGTATTGCCTAAAGATTGACGTTGTAATAAAGCCACCATTTCTTCGGCAAATAAAGCACGATCAGAATAAATCGCTTCGCCTTTGGCGGTGTAATGGTTAAAGGCAAGTACCGCAGGAATGGCGGCAAATAAACCAATGGCTGTGGCAATGAGGGCTTCGGCAATCCCTGGTGCGACTGTTGCCAATGTGACTTGATCGACATCTGCCAGTCCAATAAAGGCATTCATAATGCCCCAGACGGTACCAAATAAACCAACGTATGGCGCAACCGAACCAATGCTGGCTAATGCACCTAAGCCTTGTTCAAGTTGAGCTTGGTCGCGGCTTAAACCGACACGTAAAATACGTTCTGTGCCTTCAATGGTTTGTGTTGCAGGCGCTTGGCGCTTTTTGAGTTTTAAAAACTCACCTAAGCCTTGATAGAAAATATCTTCCAAACCGACACGTTTTGAATTGAGCTGTGCGTTGTTGTAAAGCGTATTTAATTCTGCACCAGACCAGAAGATTTTTTGGAAATGCTGATCATCTGCCTGTGCTTTTTTATAGCTCATGTGTAACTTGGCAATCAGATACCAACTGTATAATGATGCTAAAAGCAGCGAGAGCATTACCAGCTGAACAACAGGACTTGCTTGTAAAATAAGATCTGATACTTGAAGAGATGATTCGAGTTGTGTTGCCATAGTTACTACATGTGCCAATTCATTTTTTTAATCTTGTCCTAATTCTTTCAGAATAAGGCTACGAATTTCATCTGGCAGACGACGTGGTTTCATATCTGAACCAAGACAGGCCAATTCAACCTCGCCAGATGCAAGCATGATTTCACCACGATAAATATTTTGTTGCAATACAAATGATGACGCTTTACACGAAACTACACTTGCTGTAACAGTAATTAGGTCATCCATTAAGATTGGACGTGAATATTTCACGTTAATTTTATGCACGACAAAGTTGTAATCTTGTTGATGCCAATAATGATCAACACCCGATGCACGAAGCCATTCGGTACGGGTACGTTCCATAAAGCGAATATGGTTGGCGTGGTAAACAATGCCGCCTGCATCAGTATCTTCCATATAGATACGAATTTTAAATTCAAATTTATTCGCCATGATGATGTTCCGCTTCAATGTTGCAAAGTTGTTTGATAAGCAATACTTATAGCTTACGCCGTGTCTGTGAAATTGACGTGAATCGGGGCTATAAGTCAAGCTGTGTATAGCGTGGCAGTTTATCATTCTCAACGCTTCGTCCAATGGCACAAGATTTCAAACATGCTTTTAAGTTAAAATTAGCTGCCTGCCTGATACATGCAGATGATCCACCCCAATGAGCAGCACATGAGCCGTTTAGTTAAATTTTTTGTGGTAATTGCCATATTGTATTTGTTGTGGATGACGCTGTTCCAGCCAGATGGAGGAATTGCGGATAGCACAACCTATCAGTCATCGCAGCAAGTGCATCAATTTAAAGACTATACCATTCAAGCTTTGGAAACCTATGAAGGTGAGTTTCGGGTATTGTCACGTGAAAATTATAATTTTGGACGTGAAGCCGAACTTAGCCCTGTCGATTTTGCTTTGGGATGGGGCGAAATGGCCAAGCCTGAAGTGTATAAACAGTTGTCTATTCGTCAAAGCAACCGTTGGTATCATTGGCGTTATGAACAAGCACCACCGATTCCTGTGCAAGAGATTGCAAGTTTGAGCGCTAATACGCATTTAATTCCTGCCACACCCGCGATTGCGACACAGTTAAAACAGATTGATGAAGATGATTTGATTTATTTGAAAGGTAAATTGGTTGAAGTTACTGCCGCAGATGGGTGGCAGTGGCGCAGTTCTTTAAGCCGTCATGATACAGGGGCGGGCGCGTGTGAATTAATGCTTGTTGAAGATGTGCGTATTATTGAAAATTAGGGTCTATCTACAGACCCAATTGACCTAAATATTTAATAGCTTAAAGGGAGATAGCTCCCTTCAAGCTATTTTTTCCTTTGAGCTATTTTTCTTTTGGCTCTGGCGGTGTCATCCCAAATTGTAAATACGCCATATTGGTCGCAATACGCCCGCGAGCGGTTCGCATTACATAACCTTGTTGAATTAGGTATGGTTCAATTACATCTTCCAAAGTGCCAGAGTCTTCAGCCATAGCAGCGGCCAAAGCTTCCACACCTGCAGGCCCACCATCAAAACGCTCTAATAACATTGATAAATAACGACGGTCTAAGGTATCTAAACCATCTTTATCGACATTCAGCATATCTAGCGCACGTTGTGCCATCTCTTGCGTGACTTCACCTGTGCCTTTGACCTGCGCATAGTCACGAACGCGACGCAATAATCGGTTGGCAATACGTGGTGTACCGCGCGAACGACGAGCGACTTCATTGGCTCCTGCATCGGTCATTGGCACATCCATTAAACTCGCCGAGCGTTTGACAATATGGGTCAAATCTTCAACCGAATAAAATTCCAAACGCTGCACAATACCAAAACGGTCACGTAACGGTGAGGTGAGTAAGCCTGCACGTGTGGTAGCGGCGACAAGGGTAAATGGTGGCAAGTCCAGTTTAATGGAGCGTGCTGCAGGCCCTTCACCAATCATGATGTCCAGTTGATAATCTTCCATCGCTGGATACAAAATCTCTTCAATCACAGGTGAAAGACGATGGATTTCATCAATAAATAACACATCGCCTTCTTCAAGATTGGTCAGCATGGCGGCTAAATCACCTGCGCGTTCCAAGACAGGCCCTGAAGTGGATTTAAGATTGCCGCCCATTTCACGGGCAATAATATTGGCGAGTGTGGTTTTACCTAAACCTGGTGGTCCAAAAATCAGGGTGTGGTCCAGTGCTTCTGCGCGTCCACGGGCTGCACCAATGAAAATTTCCATTTGTTCACGCACTACAGGTTGCCCAATATAGTCATCGAGTGAAGTGGGGCGAATGGCGCGATCAATTTGATCTTCGGGTTTTTCAGAACCACTGATTAGACGGTCTTGCATATCGTGTTAACTAATCTCTTGAGCTGGGCATTTTGATGCTGCATGCACAGCCTCAAAGTATGAGTTGCGTTTAAATGCCTTTGCGAAGGCATGATTTTACTTTTGAAAGATCAAAAGTAACAAAAATCTTATGTTGAGTTGAGGGTATATCCCTATACCCCAACTCAACGGGCGACATCCATGTCGCCAGTCATGTATCCAATATTGGAAAGATGAACTTACGCTAGGTTTGTTGGCATCTTTTATTTATTCATCGACTTTAATGCTGCACGGATAATATCACTGGCTTCAGTAAAATCGGCCTTAACTGCATTAATCAGTTTTTGTGCTTCGGCAGGTTTATAACCTAAAGACTGTAAAGCGGCTTCGGCTTCGGCAACAGCAGAATTGCCCGTAAAATGGATTTGAGTCGCAGTGGAATTGCTGCTGCTGACTTCGTTGGACATGGCTTTAAAGCGATCACGCAATTCAATCATCAGGCGTTCAGCGGTTTTTTTGCCCACACCTGGCACTTTAATCAGGGTGTTAATATCTTCATGTTCTACGGTGTGAATCAGTAACTCGACACTCAAGGTCGATAAAATACCCAGTGCCATTTTCGGGCCGACACCATTGACTTTGAGTAAGGTACGGAAAATGGTTTTTTCTTGGGCTTCTAAAAAGCCATATAACAATTGAGCATCTTCACGCACAGCTAAATGCGTCCACAGGGTAATTTTCTGCCCCTTTTGTAACTGGCAAAATGTGGTGAGTGGCGTGTCAATTTCATAGCCCACACCATTTACATTCAGCAACACGGTTGGTGCTTCTAAAGCCAATACTTCGCCAATAAGACATCCGATCATATTTGTGGTTCACTGATTAATTTAAAATAAGTTGCTGTTCGCATAGTAGAGCGCATTTTCACAAAAGGCAAAATCTGCGCTTAAATCCTACTTCTATTTAGATACAAGTATTGATATGCAAATTACTCATTATAGCAAGCCGACCTTATTGCCTTGTAATTCTTGCGATAAGTTATAGGCTTGGTGATCTGAAAACTTAGAGATAATATCCAAGACTTGCATAATATTGTCATAGTGATTATGCGCAAAATCTGCCCCTGAGCGTTGCAAGATTGACATTAAACGCTGCTCTTTAAAACTTAGGGTTTTATGTGGCGTGGTGAGTGGAATAAACGCATCCAAAATGTTTTGTAAACTTTGATGCGCAATAATTTCCAGCCCTGCCTTTTGTGGATGCTCGAAAATTTTCTCACGGGCTAAGTCTTTGGCGCGATTAATACCAATTTCAATATCTGCCGAGCAATATTGTAAAAGACTGCCTTTGAGCTGTCCCATCAGAATTTCCAAATGGTGTTTGGCAAATGCTGTAGTGACTTCATCGACCAAACGCTTCATGACCCGACCACGCAAAGCGGCAATTTTTTGTTGCCATGTGGTACGTGCCATCGCCAGTTCTGCTGGAATACCGTAGTCACCAATCAAGTTTAAAAAGATCGGTTCAACTTCTTCATAGCTGAGCATGTTTAAGATAATGCCATCTTCCAAATCAATTAAGGCATAGCAAATATCATCTGCTGCTTCCAATAAATATGTCAGTGGATGACGGCAATAGTGATAATCGCCCAATTGAATCAGACCAAGCTGTTCTGCAATTTGTTTGAGAATTTCTTTTTCGGCTTGGTAACAACCAAACTTATCACGTTGATTGGCAGGGCGGTTGCCTTGTTCGGCAATGGTTTTGGAGAGCCATGGATATTTTAAATAAGCGCCTAAAGTGGCATAGGTTAAACGCATGCCGCCATCATTTGGATGATAGTCAATTTTGGTGAGTAGACGTAAACCTTGTGCATTGCCTTCAAACTGACGGACATCAGCTTCTTCTTCATCGCTGAGTTTGGCGAGGAAATTGCCGTGTGAAGCATCATCAAACCATTCACGAATGGCATATTCGCCTGCATGCCCGAAAGGTGGATTACCAATATCATGTGCCAAGCAAGCAGCTTGAATAATCGCACCGACATCGGCAGGGGAAATCCACATAGGCAAGTGATCTTTAATTTTTTCTGCAGCCAACATTCCCAATGAACGTCCAATACAAGACACTTCTAAAGAATGGGTTAGGCGAGTGTGAATGCCATCGTGTTGAGTCAGTGGATGGACTTGGGTTTTACGGTTTAGCTGTCTAAAACTTTGCGAAAAAATAATACGGTCATAATCTTTATGAAAAGGGCTGCGCGCCTGTTCTGTACTTTGTTTTTTACTACCAATTCGAACTGTGGAAAGCAGTTCTAACCAACGCATTTGAGTCATTTATCATTATTCACTATGTGCTTGTTTTGCATCATGCCAAAAAAATGACAAAAGCTCTAGGGGCGTGCGACATGGCTTGTCTTTTTAAATCTAAAATCATACAAAATGGGGGATAAGTTTGTGGCGAAGCGTACTTTAAATTTTTTGGGAATTGTATAAATTGAGGATTGGATGATGCGTATAGGTTGCCAAAATAGCAACGATGCCCAATTTTTTATGCTAATTTCTAATTAATTGTGAAATGGATAGCGAAGTTTAAATATGCTCAAACTGATTTACTATGTGCCTGAATCTCATCTTGAAGAAACTAAACTGGCGGTTTTTGCAGCGGGTGCAGGTGGAATTGGCAATTATGAACATTGTGCATGGCAGGTTTTAGGCACAGGGCAATTTAAGCCTGTCAAAGGAGCAAATCCGTTTATTGGTGAGTTAGATGCTTTGGAACACGTTGCCGAATGGCGCGTGGAAACCATTGTACCTGAGCAAAATGCTCAGGCAGTCGCAAAAGCACTCAAGGCAAGCCATCCTTACGAAGAGCCTGCCTTTGAGTTTATGCAACTTTTAGATATTAATTTTTAAAGACTTAAATACCAATTTTTAAAGAAAAATAGAATTGCACTATCACTCATATATGGATTGGGGCAAATATAAGTTGCGTAGATAGAGTTTACTTTTCACGGGCGAAAAGTAACAAAAGCCCTCTGTTAGACTGATGGTACGTCCTGTACCACAGTCTAACGGGCGACATCCTTGTCGCCTTGTCACGAGTCGAAATGTGGCTAGGTTTTAAAAGTACAGTTGAAATATTAGGGTCAGTTGACACTTCATCTATGTTTGCGACGTGAGAGATATATCTCGCAAGGTTTTTTTAGCTGCTATAAGGCATGGGGCAGGAAATTTAGTTATTCTAAATGACTGACTCATAACGCAATAGCAGCAAAAAATATGCTCGTCCCCTTGCGCAGCAAACAAAGCAGCGCTTTGTTCTTGCTCATGTGGCTAAAACTTTCTCAGATTACGTTATGAAACTTGGCAATAGTCTCGCTATTCCTTGCGTTTCATGCCTAATCTGCTCAGTTTTAGCCTACAGCGCAAGCCATTTATGAAATGTTAACAGCCCCTAGACTTTCTGAATAAACAGGTCACGGTCAAAACGGTATTGCGGGAAAAAGACACCATCTTCGGCACGTTCACCTGCAGCAATCACCATCACTGGAAATTGTTGATCATTCAGTTTTAAGAGTTTGCGTACCATCGGCTCATCAAAACCTTCCATCATGCAGCTATCAAAACCGTGTGCGCGAAGGGCCAAGACCATATTTTCACAGGCGAGTGCTGTAGTTTTACTTGCCCAAAGTTTGGCATCTGCAGGGTTAAATGCAGTCACAGGTAATTGTTTATCTAAACTACGTGCAATTTTGAAAGCGACTTTCTTAAAGTTACCTACTGCGTTTAAGTAGCCAGTCATGTAGTTATAAGGAATAAACTTGTAATATTTTTTGACTGCAGCAGGTGCTTCAGGAAAAGGGAACTCGCTGATATTCTTTTTTGCCATTTCATCAACACGGTCTGTACGTGCAATACACACGATTAGCTCTGCTGCAGTACGAGCAGCGAGTTGTCCTAAGCAGGCTTTAACCAGTTGTTTTTTCTTGGCAGGATTTTGCACCACGACAAAAGTCCACGGTTGTAAATTAGATGAGTTTGGTGCCAATAAAGCCATATCTAAACAATCATCCAATACTTCCGCAGGAATGGCTTTGTCGGTAAATTTACGCACCGAACGACGGCTTTGAATGACTTTTTTAAAGTTTTCTACATCAATATCTTGTGGTGCAGGTTCAAAATAACGTTCTTTTTTTTCAGCTTTAACATCGGCTGGATTTGGATTAGACATTACAATTTTCCTCAATTTTTTAATGATTGACAGCTCATTGCAGAATATGGGGGCGAATAAAGAAAAAACCACATTCAGCCAAGATGAATGTGGTTTAAAACGTCTAGTTTACTTGAAATGAGTTTAATCGCATTTCAGTTAAACAACGTTTAATTAAATTGGCTGAAATCAGGTTTACGTTTTTGCATAAAGGCCTGCACCGCTTCCATCATTTCTGCTGAGCCGACACGTTGCATAAAAATCTCTGCTTCATGGTCAATCCACGCCACAATTTCATTGACATTATGTTTCATGAGGGCTTTAGATTGTTTGAGTGAAGCCAATGGCAAAGCCGCCAATTGCGCTGCTTTTTGTTGTGCTGTTGCATAGACATCGGTTTCAATACTATTAACTAGATTTGCCGATAATGCCGTTTCGCTATTGAATTTCTGCGCAGTCAACAACAGTTCAGCCGCTTTGTGATAGCCAGCTTGCTCTACCAAAAGCTTGCTTGATGCGCCTTCTGGCGATAAGCCCAAGCTCACAAATGGAATCTGGAATAGGGCAGTATTGTCGCTATACACCAAATCCGCATGCAATAAAATGGTGACACCAATGCCAATCGCCACCCCACGTACAGCTACAATTAGCGGTTTAGAAAACTTGGCAGCAGATTTTAATAGGATGAACGGAGGACCTTCGGCAGCAGGCAATTGCCCTTTAAGTGCAGCAGACTTCATAAAGTCTTGCATGTCATTGCCTGCGCTAAAGTCTGCATCTGCACCACGTAAAATGACACAACGCACTTCATTGGCTTGATCTGCCTCATCTAAGGCTTGTGCAATCCATAAATATAATTCACCATACAGCGCGTTTTTTGCTTCTGGGCGATTGATGGCTAAAGTCAGTACACCATGCTCTAAATTCGCATTCAAATGTGGATGGGGTTGTTGAATACAGCTCAGTGTCATCGTACTATCCTTGCTTTGATTGGTTTGAATTTATGGCTCATTATGTCGCAAATTCGCAGCGCTGGCACAACTCATGAGTTCATAAAAAGTTAGTGAATGATGAGATTTGCGTTCCTAATTCAATGTGAAATTTATTTAGAATTTGGGGTTGTTCATTTAAAAAATGAATAAGCAAGGCGGAATCTTAACGTCTATTAATTCTATTTTAGGATTAACCTTCGGTTCGACCTACTTTTGTTTTGGCAAAAGTAGGCAAAACCATTTGTCATCCACGAAACCTGCCCAATTATTGTTTTTGATTTATTATCTTGCAAAAACAATAATGAGTTGATACCACGCAGGTTGTGGATGACATTTCCGCGTATCAGATAGCATCATGTTGTTATCAAAATTAGGATTGGCGTATTTATTATGCAATATACGTTTGATTATTTGGTTTTCATTGGCCGCTTTCAGCCATTTCATTTGGCGCATTTGCAAACCATTCAAATTGCGTTAGCACGTAGTCATTATGTGATTTTGGCATTAGGTTCTGCACAAAATGAGCGCAATTTAAAAAATCCGTTTTTAGCCAAAGAACGTGAGCAGATGATTTTGTCTAACTTTTCACCTGAGATGCAAGAACGGATTAAGTTTGTGCATGTCGTAGATGTCTACAATGATGAAAAATGGCAAAAACTAGTCAAATCTTTAGTCGGTGAATTGATTCAACCGCAAGATCGTGTTGGTTTAATTGGGCATTTTAAAGATGACTCGTCTTATTATTTAAAGTTTTTCCCTGAATGGGAGATGGTAGAATTAGACAGCTTGCAAGATGCCATGTCTGCTACGCCTGCACGTGAGGCTTATTATCGTGGGGAAATACAGCCTAATTTTTTCCCGCAAGGCACAATTGATTTCTTAACCGCATTTCAAAACACGGAAATTTATCGTCAATTACAAGACAAATACCAGCAGCAGGACAGCAGTAATTTGACGGAGTAATCCAGTTTTTAAATGAAAAAGGATGATTGAAAAAGCTTTCAATCATCCAGAACATTGTGTTTTTTTAGAGGCTGAAAATTAAGCCTGTAAAGCGGTTAAATCCGCAAGCACTTGCTCGGCATGTCCTGCAGCTTTGACTTTACGATATTCTTTCAGTAATTGACCTTGATGGAAAATAAAAGTAGAGCGTTCAATGCCCATAACTTTTTTGCCATACATATTTTTTTCTTTAATCACATCAAACAACTGACACAATACTTCTTCTTTATCGCTAATCAAGTTGATGCCTAAAGATTGTTTTTCGGTAAAGTTTTGATGGGCTTTGACTGAGTCGCGCGAAATGCCAATGATGGTGGTATTAAGCGCATCAAATTGTGGCTTTAGCGCAGTAAAATCGACAGCTTGTGTGGTGCAGCCTGGGGTAGAGTCTTTCGGGTAAAAATACACCACTAACCAATCTGTACCAAGTTCGGTTAAATTGACTTCGCCTGTGGTTGCAGGAAAAGCTTGATTTGGTAATTGAATTGTCGTGCTCATATTTTTCTCCAAAATCATGCACATAAAAAACTAGCCACATAAAGTGGCTAGTTGAAATTGTTAAGAAAAATTATTTTTTCTCAGCCGCTTTCATTGCTTCTTCAGTTAAGGTTTTTAATTTACCTGTAAGCTGAGGACCAAAACAAGTTTGCAAATCTTTATTTTGCTTTTGTACAAAAGCTAAAGTCGCAGGGCTCTTTTTCTGGTTAATTGCGCTTTGAATTTCCCATTTTTGAGCGTTGGTTAATTTACCATCTGCTTCTACTGCACAAGTACAATATTTGCTTACTTCAGCTGTAGTCAGTTTTTTGCCTTTTGCAGTTTCTTCTTTACAAACATTAATTAAAGCTGCTTTTACATTGGTGCTTTTATATGCTTGTTGCAACTTGTCATTATTTGCGTGTGTCGTTGTTGCGAATAATGCAGCAACAGACATAATCGCAGAAACTATAATGTTTGATTTTAAATTTTTCATACACTTTACCTTGTTATGACGGTATATAACGCGTTGGGTCTGCAACACCGGCATCGGCAAAACCTTGTTTGCGTAAGCGACAGCTGTCACATTTACCACAAGCACGTCCTTGGTCATCTGCTTGGTAGCAAGAAACCGTTTGACTATAGTCTACGCCATGTTCAATACCTAAGCGAATAATATTTGCTTTGGATAAATGTAACAAAGGTGTCTCAAATTTTAACGGTTTGCCTTCTACGCCAACTTTGGTTGCCAAGCGTGCCATATTGGCAAAAGCATCAATAAATTCAGGACGACAGTCAGGATAGCCCGAATAATCTACCGCATTAATACCAATCACAATTGCTTCTGCATCAAAAACTTCGGCAGCTGCCAAAGCATAAGACAGGAAGATGGTATTACGCGCAGGCACATAAGTCACAGGAATACCTTCTTGCTCATGATCAGGTACTTCAATGCTGTGATCGGTCAGGGCAGAACCGCCCAAGTTGCCTAAATCAATATTAATCACACGATGCTCAATGCCTGCATTTTTAGTCAAGGCACGTGCAGCATCTAGCTCTGTAGTCGAGCGTTGACCATACATAAAACTAAGTGCAATACATTCATAACGCGCTTGTGCCCATGCCAAACACGTGGTTGAGTCTAATCCACCAGATAACAATACAATGGCACGAGGGCGCATAATTGAACTCCAAATTTTAAAATATAGCGATAGAACTTGAGCAAAAGTGTGAAGATTGACGTCAATACGAATGGGGATTCGTGAGGAGATTAACGACCTGTTTCATCATTCCAAAGCAATTTATGTAATTGCAATTGGAAACGAACAGGGAGATGGTCGGCTAAAATCCACTGTGCCAAATCACGTGCAAGTTGTGGCAAGGCGACTGCACCTTTTTCGACAGCAAATGCAGGGGAGAACCACACTGTATCGACTTTTTTATGCAACTGATATTGCTCAACTTGCTGCTTCGCCCAAAGATAATCGTCATGATTGCAAATCACAAATTTGATTTGATCATGTGGGTTTAAAAAATCTAAATTTGATAATAAGTTGCGTGACATTTCACCCGATGCAGGGGTTTTTAAATCCAGCACCTTCGACACACGGTTATCCACTTTAGAAATATCTAAAGCTCCACTGGTTTCCAAAGACACTTCACAACCTAAATCTGCCAAGCGTTGCATGAGTGGCAGTGCATTCGGTTGAGCCAGAGGTTCACCGCCCGTCACACATACATACGGTGTTTTAAATTCTAGCGTGGTTTGGATGATGTCATCTAAAGATTGACGTTCGCCACCTTCAAAAGAATAAGTGGTATCACAGTAATGGCAACGCAATGGACAACCCGTTAAACGAACAAACACGGTTGGCAAGCCCGATGTATTGGCTTCGCCCTGCAATGAATAGAAAATCTCCGTGATGCGTAAACCCGCAGACGGATCAGAAACAGGAATAGCGGAAGATCGGAGGGTATTCATAAAATTCATCACAGTATGTAAAAAAACAAAAATCCCTACGGTCATTGCTGGCCGTAGAGATGGAGAAAACTAAAAAAAGTTTAGTCTTCGCGTAATAAGTCGTTCAAACTGGTTTTTGCACGGGTTTTCGCATCTACTTTCTTCACAATGATAGCAGCATACAAGCTATAAGTGCCACATTTAGAAGGCAGGTTGCC
The DNA here is from genome assembly GCF_013420455.1 of Acinetobacter sp. YH01004. NCBI lineage: Bacteria > Pseudomonadati > Pseudomonadota > Gammaproteobacteria > Moraxellales > Moraxellaceae > Acinetobacter > Acinetobacter sp. YH01004. The sequence continues at coordinate 206,684 of NZ_VOXZ01000002.1, read as the reverse complement.
AGAAACTACCACCGAACCTGCAGGTACACGACCATAATGGATTTCGCCAGTTTCACGGTCATAAATTTTGGTCGATTGACCAATATAAACGCCCATAGAAATGACAGAACCTTCTTCCACAATCACGCCTTCAACAATTTCAGAACGTGCGCCAATGAAGCAGTTGTCTTCAATAATAGTTGGGTTTGCTTGAAGTGGCTCAAGTACACCACCAATACCTACACCACCCGATAAATGCACGTTTTTACCAATTTGTGCACATGAACCTACAGTTGCCCATGTATCAACCATGGTGCCTTCATCTACATAAGCGCCAATATTGACATAAGATGGCATTAACACCACATTTTTGGCTTGGAATGAACCTTTACGTGCAACTGCTGGCGGTACAACACGCACACCTGCTTGTTTGAATTGCTCGTCAGTCCAACCTGTAAATTTCGTGTCTACTTTGTCGTAGAAACGCAAATCGCAAGATTCAATTGGCTTGTTATCATTGAGTTTAAAAGATAACAAAACTGCCTTTTTTAACCATTGGTGAACGATCCACTCACCATTAATTTTTTCAGCAACGCGTAATGTGCCGTTATCTAAACCTGCAATTGCTTGTTCAACTGCCTGACGAATTTCAGAGGGACAATCTGCAGCGCTGAAATTAGCGCGGTCTTCAAATGCTTGTTCAATGATTGTTGAAAGCTGAGACATCGATGTTCTTACCAGAAAAAAATTTTCCAAAGATTTTACACTATATTGAGTGAGGAATAGATAAAAATTGGAACAGATTGGAATTTATCCTTAGTAAGATAAACAAGTTAAGTTGCGCGCTAAATTGTTGAAGTTTTGAAAATAAATGCTTTTGCAATAAACAATAAGAATAAATTTGTATCAAAAGATAACATAAACCTAGCAAATCTTGCATAAATACTGAGCGCAATAAGCTTTATAGTTTTCACATGAAAAACGAACGAATGAAAATTCAAAAAAGCTTTAGTTTGAGGAGAAACACAATGAAAACTTTACATACATTTTTAGCCGCTTCGGTATTGGCAGCAGTTGCAGGTTCTGCAATGGCAGATACAGCTGTGGTAAAAGATGGCTATGCGTTTGATCGTAACCAATTAATTCCAACAGGTGTACGTGCTGAAGTAGGTACAACAGGTTATGGCGGTGCCTTACTTTGGACTGCAAACCCGTATGTGGGCTTAGCGCTGGGTTATAACGGTGGCGATATTTCTTGGTCGGATGACTTATCTATTAATGGTACTAAGTACGATATGGATATGGACAATAACTTGACCTATTTGAACGCTGAAATTCGTCCATGGGGTACAAGTACAAATCGTTGGGCTCAAGGTTTATATGTTGCTGCTGGTGTAGGCTATGTCGATTCTGAGTATGACCTGAAGAAGCGCTCAAGTGATGGTACGATTAAAGTAAATGGCAATAACTATAACTTTAATGGTGAAGTTTCAGGGAAAATGGATTATGAAAATAATATTGCTCCCTATGTAGGTCTAGGTTTAGCGCCTAAGATCAATGAAAACTGGGGTGTATTTGGTGAAGTTGGTGCGTACTATACAGGCAACCCATCTGTAAACTTGACGTCGAAAGGTAACTTTGTAAACGTGAATGGCGCTGATTTTGACAGAGATTTAGCTGCTGAAGAAAACAAAATCCGTAACGATGATAAATATGAGTGGATGCCAGTTGCAAAATTGGGTGTAAGTTACCACTGGTAATATCTATTAGCTTGAGCTAAACCAAAAAACGAGCTTCGGCTCGTTTTTTGTGTCTTAAAAGCGATGTGCTAATTTCAAGTGATAAACCCAAGCCTCACGTTGTTCGAGTGAAGAAAAACTTGAAATTTGAGTGATCAATGACTGTGGTTGTACCGTGTCTGGCTTGGTAAAGTGCAAATAATGCAGACCTGCAATCATAAACGTTTTGGGGTTAAAGTGATAAACTGCGCCCGTACCAACACCAACATAACCATCTACAGGGTTTAAACTTGAGGCAGGATTACCTGCACCAGAATCCCATAATCCTTCCACCGCAGTGATCCACTTGGGTGACCATTGATGGGCAAAACCCAAACGCGTAGACCATTGATTCTTTTGATAATCAATCAGGTTGAACTGATTACCTAGTCCTTCAGATTGCAGAATTGCTGCAAATTGAGTGGGTTGAATTTTAAAATATTGCCAATTGACCCATCGCAATGATCCGTACAGAAAATTTTGTGCAGGTAAACCGGTGTGAAAATCTAAATTCACCGATTCAGGGGTCTGAATTTCAGTTGCTTGTTGTGGTGCAATCTCTAAAGGAAATCCCCAAATACTTTCGCTTGCATTGGTACTGTGCTTGATTTTAGAGCGATAAGTAATTGCTGTATTAAATGCATATTCAGGAATTTGGTAGCTTACACCTGCCAACCAACCCCACGCATGGTCTTTGGGGAAATTTACGTGATAATCAAAAAAGGTATAGTCAACTTGAGTACCAATTTTCAGATCACCTGAAAATGACTGGTAACTTAGACCTGTAAAGAGGTTCCAATGTTGTGTGGGTTGATAGCCAATGAGTGCTGTAATATTTCTTGAGTCAAACTTAATATCTGCATTTTCTATAGGTAAGGGTTCACCTGAAAGAATAGGACTATAGTGATAATCCACATCAACAAAATAAGGTTGGTCAAATAATAACGCCACAGAAATTTGTGGATGTGGTTGTAATTTTAATGCAGCTTGGATGAAGTGTTGATTATTGACTAAATTGCCTGTTGAAAAATCTTGAACGCCTAATTCGGCAATATTTTGTTGATGCTGTACCTGACCTGAAATATTGGTATCCACGTGTAGCAAAGCGACTTCCGCATAATTTCCTTTTTCAAATAATGCATGTACCGATTGACCGCTACGTTCTAAAGCGGCAGCAGAGGCATAACCTAGCGGCAGGACACACAGCAATCCAACAAAAATGTGAAATTTCATGTTACGTCCTTAGTCTAAATTATAGAATTGTGTTTAAAATCAAATTACGCTTTTTATTGTTGATTATATTTTATTCATGTTTCTGATAAATTAAAATCATTATTTTGATTATTTCTAGGCATTTAGATCAGCAAGAATTTTGCCAGAGAATTAAAAGAGAGCCTGGGCTCTCTTATGCATTATTGTTTTATTCTTCAGGATAGGCGATACGTTTTAAAGCTTTAATATCGGCATTCGGTGCACATAAAGAAATAAACTCATAGCCGTAACCACGTAGTAAGTGTCCTTTGCGAACCGCAATCCACGTGGTGTTTACCCCAAAAATATCGGTCTGGATTTGTTTTAGGCGGTAATCACGTTCTGCATCGTATGCCACATTGTTCACCACACCTACGCCCATGCCCAATTCAACATAGGTCTTAATAACATCGGCATCAAGTGCAGACATGACGATATTGACATCAATTCCTGCATCGGTAAATGCTTTGTCAATTTTAGAACGTCCCGTAAAGCCGCCGTGATAAGTGATGATTGGATATTCTGCCAAATCGGTCAGGCTAATCTCAGTTTCACTGGCTAAAGGATGATCTTGTGGGGTAATAATGCTGTGACACCAGTCATAATAAGGCACACTTGCTAAGTTCTCTTCAGTGGTTAGAGATTCAGTTGCAATACCAATATCGGCTTCACCTTGCAGCAGCATTTCGGCAATTTCTACAGGGCTGGCTTGTTGCAAAATCAAATGTACTTTAGGGAATTCTTTTTTAAACAAATTCACAATAGGCGGCAGCACATAACGCGCTTGGGTATGTGTAGTCGCAATGGTGAGCGTGCCTTCATCGACTTTATTAAAGTCATCGGCAAGGCGTTTAATGTTATCTGCATCAACCAACATGCGTTCGACAATACTCAGCAAAGCTTGTCCTGGCTCGGTTAAACCTAATAGACGTTTGCCTTTGCGCACAAAAAGCTGCACACCAAGTTCATCTTCAAGGTCTTTAATGTGCTTACTCACGCCCGATTGAGAAGTGTATAGTGCCGCAGACGCTTCGGTTAAATTAAAGTTTTGCCGAACGGTTTCTCTAATAATTCTAAGTTGTTGGAAGTTCATAGTGGTGCAACCCTAAAAAGGATGGAGCGGGTTAGGCTCCATCTTGATGTCCTTATGCGACTTGATTTTCAAATAAATGTAAAGTGGTTACACTTAACCAAACCGTTTGATTTGGGCGGAATTGGTGCAGTTTCGCTTCATCTGCAGTGAGTGCAATTTCAATTAAATTCCCTTGGCGATCTTGCAATTCTGCAACTACTTTACCAGCAATCCAAACCTCACGTAAGAAGGTCGCTTGAATGGTATTTTCCTGTGGTTGGGCATGAATATGCAACTCATCTGGACGCGCAAATGCAATCACTTTGCCTTGTGGTGCATTTGGTTGATTGAGAAGTTGTACGCGATCTTCACCAATTTGCACAACCCCTTGATGATGTTGTCCTTCAAAACGGTTGGCTTGACCTAAGAAGTCAAATACAAACGGAGTTGCAGGCTGTTCATACACTTCACGCGGTGAACCAATTTGTTCGACATTACCTTTGTTCATGACAATAATTTGATCGGCAACTTCGAGTGCTTCTTCCTGATCGTGGGTCACGAAAATTGAAGTGATGTGTAATTCATCATGCAAAGTTCTTAACCAACGACGTAATTCTTTACGCACTTTGGCATCAAGCGCACCAAAAGGTTCATCCAATAACAATACGCGTGGTTCTACCGCTAAGGCACGTGCCAAAGCAATACGTTGACGTTGTCCACCCGATAATTGTGCAGGATAACGGTCTGCTAAAAAGCTTAACTGTACCAAGTCGAGTAAACGCATAACACGCTTTTTAATCTCGGCTTCTGAAGGTCGGGTTGCACGTGGACGTACCCGTAAACCAAATGCGATATTGTCAAATACGGTCATGTGGCGGAATAGGGCATAGTGTTGGAAAACGAATCCAACTTGACGTTCGCGCACATGCACATCGGTTGCATCCTGACCCTCTAATATCACTTGCCCACGATCTGCCGACTCTAATCCTGCAATAATACGCAACAAGGTGGTTTTACCACAGCCTGAAGGCCCAAGCAGCGCCACCAGTTGGCCATCTGGAAAATCGAGGGAGATGTCTTTAAGTGCATGGAATGCACCAAAATTTTTTTCAATATTTTTAACTTGAATACTCATGCGGTCATTCCTTAAGAAACAGTTGAATCTTCATTGCGTTGGTTTTGCTTTTCTTGGCGAATTTCAACCCAAGTTTTTAAAATCAGGGTCACAATCGCGAGAAGTGCCAAGAGAGAGGACACCGCAAACGCAGCACTAAAGGTATATTCGTTATAGAGAATTTCGACGTGCAGCGGTAGGGTGTTGGTTTCTCCGCGAATATGCCCCGATACCACAGATACCGCGCCAAACTCACCCATTGCGCGGGCATTACACAGAATCACGCCGTAAATTAACCCCCATTTTATGTTTGGCAAAGTGACTTTCCAGAAGGTCTGCCAACCCGATGCACCTAATACAATCGCAGCTTCTTCTTCCTCTGTGCCTTGCGCTTCCATTAAAGGAATCAATTCACGCGCCACAAAAGGTACAGTAATGAAGATGGTGGCAATCACAATTGCAGGCACGGCATATAAAACTTTGATGTCGTGTTCCATCAACCAGCCGCCCATCCAGCCTTGTGTGCCAAAAATCAGGACTAACATTAAACCTGCAATCACAGGAGAAACTGAAAAAGGCATATCAATTAAGGTGGTGAGAATTGACTTGCCACGGAAATTGAATTTCGCCACTGACCACGCTGCGGCAATACCAAATATCACGTTTAAAGGCACGGCAATGGCTGCAGTGAGTAAGGTTAATTTCACTGCTGATAAAGTGTCAGGATGCACCAATGCTTGGGCATAGACACCAATGCCTTGTTTAAACGCTTCGACAAAAACCAAAATCAGCGGCAAAATCAGACAGCTTAAGAAGAAAATGAAGGCAATTGCAATCAGGGTATAGCGTACCCAAGTCGGTTCACGTGTTGCATCGCGTGATTGTAGTTTTTCAGCCAAAGCATTGCTGTTGGTATTTAAACTCATCGTGCAGCTCTCCCTGTGCGACGACTTGCCCATGCTTGTAATAAGTTAATTAAGAACAGCATGACAAAAGAAATCAGCAACATCACCACAGCAATTGTGGTTGCACCTGCGTAGTCATATTCTTCTAAACGAGAAATAATCATTAAGGGTGCAATTTCAGTTTTAAATGGTTGGTTACCTGCAATGAAAATCACCGAGCCATATTCACCCACGCCACGCGCAAATGCGAGGGCAAAACCTGTAATCAGTGCAGGCAATAAAATAGGGAAAATCACTTTGGTGACAATTTGAAAGCGGTTAGCCCCTAGCGCAGATGCTGCTTCTTCCAACTCGGTTTCTAATTCACTGAGTACGGGTTGCACGGTACGCACAACAAATGGAATACCAATAAAAATCAGGGCAAGGGTAATCCCGATAGGGGTATACGCGACTTTAATGCCTAATGGTTCTAAATATTGTCCAATCCAGCCAGTCGGTGCGTATAAAGAAGTTAAGGCAATACCCGCAACTGCAGTAGGCAATGCAAAAGGTAAATCAACCAAAGAATCTATAATACGTTTGCCTGGAAAGCTGTATCGTACCAAACACCATGCCAATAATAAGCCGAAGACGACATTAATAAAGGCTGCAATGAGCGCAGCGCTAAAACTGAGTTGCAAAGATTTTTGGATACGTTCTGAACTTAAAATTTCCCATAAACCATCCCAACCGATACCCAGCGATTTAATAAATACAGCCGATAAGGGAATAAGAACAATTAAGGATAAATACGCTAGGGTAAAGCCTAGAGAAAGACCAAATCCTGGCAGCACTTTGGATCGCTGCGACATGATGACTCCTCAAAAGAGAGAATGAGTGTTTGAAAACAAACAGATAAAAGTAAAAGATAAATTCGGCACAAGCATAATTTGCGAAGATTAAATTGCAAATTTGAATAAATACTTGTTGTTATCAGAAATACTGATATGTGATTGCATATTTTCTGCAATCAAATAATCATAAATTTCAGGAAATGCCCCAAAGCCTGATGCAACATTAATATGACCCACTTGTCCTAAATTAATCGGTGTTAATTGCCATGCTTGGGCAAGTGCCTGTGCATCTGCAAAACTTAGCCATGGGTCATTTTCACTGATCAATAAGCGTGTCGGTACAGCCAATTTAAGTTGCTGAAAATAAGCCGAATAATTGCTTTGGCTGTGTTGTGCAAAACCAGATTCACCAAAACGGGCAGGGTTAGCAGGTGCAACCAAAACCACATTTTTAATTTTCGCCTGCAATTTAGGTTGCTGTGCTAAGGCTGCCACTGTGGTCAGACAACCAAAGCTGTGCGCCACAATTTGAATATCGTTCTGAATCGGGGCAACTGTTTTGACAAATTCAGCAACCCAGTTCTGTAAAATTGGGCTATTCCAGTCTGACTGTTGTACACGCGAGCAAGACATGAGTTGTCGTTGTAACCAAGATTGCCAGTGCGCATATTCACTGCCACCTACACCTGGAACAATTACGGTATGAATCATGTCGATGCTCCTTCGCATATTTCAGCCTGAAATAATGATCTGAATAACGCTTGAATATGAATTGAACCCATCATTTTCAGCTTTGGCTGTGATCACTTGGATTCAAAACTCAGTAAGATAATGCTGTAAAATTCATGTTTTAAATAATCTGCAACAAGGATAACTAGAGTTTCTATGCAAAAAAAATAATTAAAAATGAATTTTATATGAATAAAAGAGATATATGTGAATCAGGTAAAAATGCGTTTGTGAAAACACCCGCATTTTTCAATTTGGGTGTTTTCAGCTAGAGCTTTGGTATGATTTACCTTTCGGAGTATTATTTGGTTTGGTTGGCTTTGATAATCTGATCGAAAATGCCATCATTTTCAAAGTGTTGCTTCTGAACTTTGCTCCATCCACCAAACTCTTGATCAATAGTCACCAACTTCAATGGTTTAAATTGCGACTTATATTGTGCCAACACCGTAGCATTACGTGGTCGGTAATAATTCTTCGCAGCAATGTTTTGACCCGCAGGCGAATAGAGATAGTTTAAATAGGCTTTGGCTAAGTGTTGATTGCCATCTTTTTGCACATTTTTCTCTACAATCGCCACAGGCGGTTCAGCCAAAATAGATAGAGAAGGCGTGATGATCTCAAATTTACCCGGTTGTTCACGCACGGCTAAATAGGCTTCATTTTCCCAAGCTAACAAAACATCACCAATGCCACGTTCTGCAAAAGTGGTGGTTGAGCCACGTGCGCCTGAATCCAATACTTTGGTTTGTTTATAAATTTGGCGAACAAACTCTTGCGCTTTAGCATCATTGCCCGCAGGTTGATGTTTTGCCCATGCCCACGCTGCCAAATAGTTCCAGCGTGCACCGCCAGATGTTTTTGGATTTGGAGTAATGATTTCCACACCAGGTTTGACCAAATCGCCCCAATCTCGAATACCTTTCGGGTTGCCTTTACGCACTAAAAATACAATTGTGGATGTATAAGGGGTCGAGTTGTGCGGAAATTTCTTTTGCCAGTCTTTAGGTAATAGACCGCGTTTGGCAATTTCATCAATATCGGCAGCCAGTGCCAAAGTCACGACATCGGCACCTAGACCATCAATCACCGCACGTGCCTGTTTGCCCGAACCGCCATGTGATTGTTTAAAGTTAATGTTTTGCCCGGTGGCTTTTTTCCAGTACGCACCGAAATCTTTGTTAAAGTTATCGTATAATTCACGGGTTGGATCGTAGGAAACATTCAGAAAGTCTTTTGCAGAAACGCTCAAGGTTGTTGCCGAAAGTACTGCCGCCAGTAGTCCAATTTTCAGTTTTGTAAAGTTCATGTTTGACCTCAGGTATTAAATCTGTTGTTGAATGAGGCAAGCATATCGGTAGTCTATTTGCTGAAAAAATAATTTAAAATGCGGTGAATATCAGTAAATGATAAATATAAATTTCTTCATTGTTTTCTATATTTAGAGATAAATAACGAGTACTTCTTCCATGCAGTGTTATAAAAATGCCAAGCCTACCGAGCAGATTCATGTGTTAGATCGCGCGTTTCATTATGGTGATGGATGCTTTAGCACTGCACGTATTCGCCAAAATCAAATTGAATTACTTGACCGCCATTTGGCGCGTTTGCAATATGCTAATCGCCAACTTTCTTTAAATGCCAATCTTGAGTTAATCACTGAAACGCTGACACTTTTAAAGCAGGCGCATGGTGAATTAAACGGTACTTTAAAGATTGTTTTAAGTCGTGGTGTGGGGCAGCGAGGTTACAGTTTGCCTGATCATCCTGCCGATGTTTGGGTGTTTTTCTATCCACAAGTACAAGCGGCTTTAGATACGGCATATCATTATGACATCATTCAAAGTGGCATCTTGGCACAAGCGATTGGACTAAGCATGCCGAATTTAGTTGGGCTGAAAAGTCTAAACCGACTTGAACAGGTATTGCTCAAACAAGAAGCCGATCAAAAAGGCTGGACAGAAGCTTTGGTTACTGATGTACAGGGCAGTGTGGTTGAAGGTGTGAGTAGTAATTGTTTCATTCGTATAAACAATACATGGATTACCCCGCAACTTGGTTATAATGGCGTGCACGGTGTCATGCGGGCAGAAATTTTATCGCGCATGCAACAACAGAATTTGCATTGTGAACAGCGTGATGTTCATGTTTCGGAAATTGCGCAGATTCAAAGTCTGTTTTTCTGTAATGCCTTAACGCCCATGAAAATTGTCAGCCATTTAGGGCAGCAGGTTTTAGATGTGCAGCCGTGTGTGGAACTATTTAAGCAACTTCAACTGAATCAGATTCATTCTTATGTCTAAGCGTCCATCAAAATCTAAAAAGAAAACCAAACCTATATGGTCTAAGCGTGCTATTCAGGGTGCGCTTATTTTTGTACTCGGACTGTTTTTGGTCATTGGCATGATCTTATGGTCAAGCTTATTTAAAGATTATCCTGTTGAAGGCAAAAAACAATTATTGGCGATTAATGATGGTGATACCTATTCACGCTTTATTGATCGTTTGGCAGAACAAGATCATGTGAATTTTCCAATTGTTTTAAAGCTCTATCAACGAGTGATGATTCACGACAGCATGAAAAAAGGCGTGTATGAAGTCCGTCAGGGCATGAGTGTGCGTCAGGTTATGGAAATGATCGCCAATGCTGAAAATGCACAAATGAACCGTATTTTGGTGATCGAAGGCACGACTTTTAAACAATTGATTGATGCGTTAAAGAAAGATGAGTTGGTCACCAAAGAAGTGTCGCATTTGCCGTATGATCAAATGCTAAAAGCTTTAAATATTCCTTTTACACATCCCGAAGGTTTATTTGCGCCGAATACTTATTTCTTTGCCAAAGGTGAAACTGACCGTAAAATATTAACCGATTTATATCAGCGTCAAATGAAATCATTGGATGATGCTTGGAATAATCGTGCAGCAGATTTGCCCTATAAAAATAAATATGAAGCTTTAATCATGGCATCTATTATTGAAAAAGAAACCAATGTTGATGCTGAATTAGAGCAGGTTTCGGGTGTGTTTGTACGTCGTTTAAAACTGGGGATGCGTTTACAGACTGACCCAACCGTGATTTATGGTATGGGTGACCGTTATCAGGGCAATATCACCCGTCAGGATTTACGCACTCCAACGCCATACAACACCTATACCATGAGTGGCTTAACGCCAACACCAATTGCTTTGCCAAGTCAAAAAGCCATTGAAGCGGCTATGCATCCAGACCAATCTGACAATATTTATTTTGTCGCGACAGGTAACGGTGGGCATAAATTTAGCACCAATTTGCAAGATCATAACCGTGCCGTACAGGAATATTTAAACGTACTACGCACGAAAAAATCAGGGGAATAAGCATGTTTATCAGTTTTGAAGGTACTGAAGGGGTAGGCAAAACTACACTTATTCGCCGTATTCATGATTATTTTACTGCACAAGGTCAGTCGGTGGTTTTAACCCGTGAACCGGGTGGAACCCCTATGGCAGAGCAAATTCGTGCTTTGTTGCTCGAGGTCAACCATGAAGAAAAAATGTGTTCAGACACTGAGTTATTGTTGATGTATGCAGCGCGTGCACAGCATTTAGATCGGGTGATTTTACCTGCGTTGGCTGCAGGAAAAACTGTACTGTGTGACCGTTTTAGTGATGCGAGTTTTGCTTATCAGTGTGCAGGACGTGGTTTGAGTGAAAGCAAGTTGCAGACTTTAAATAATAACTTTGTGGCACGTATGCCTGACTTAACTTTCTGGCTGGATGCACCGATTGAACTGGGTATGACCCGTGCACGGGCACGTGGTGAACTTGATCGTTTTGAACAAGAGAAAGCAACTTTCTTTGAGAAAGTAAGAGGTGGCTATCAAACTTTGTGGGAGCGACACCCTGAGCGAGTGAAGCGCTTAGATGCAACACAAAGCCCCGATCAAGTATTTGCACAGGCGATGCACTATTTGCAAGCTAAGGCATAACAAACAAAGGTATAACAAGCCAATGGGTCATGGTTATGCATTTGATTGAATGGAAAAATCTTCTATAGTGGAAATGCTTTAGAAGATTTTTTTATTTAAATAATAGCGAATAGTAAATATGACCAAAGACGAAATTATTGAATTTTTAAAAGTTGAGTTTCCGCAAAGTTTGGAAAAATGTGAAATTGTGTCCATCACGCCACGTGGGGCATTGGTGAATTATCACATCGATGAACGTGATTTACGCCCAGGTGGTACGGTATCAGGGCCGACTATGATGACTGTTGCAGACTATGCACTTTATATCGCCATTTTAGGGGAGTTGGGTTTGGTGGCTTTGGCGGTGACCAGTAATTTAAACATCAACTTTTTACGCAAGCCCGCAGCAGGGCGTAATTTACGTGGTGAATGTCGCTTAATGAAAGTAGGGAAAAACCTCGTGGTCGGTGAGGTTTGGGTATATTCCGAAGGTGTAGATGATGCCGTGGCGCATGTCACAGGGACGTATTCGATTCCACAGATTGGCTGAGAATAAAGTCAGCTTTATCTTAATTTTAGTTACTTATATTTACCATGTGGTTACATATGTACACATACTACATGAAAATCAGGGTTTGATTGGTTAAAAAATAATCACAAATATTTCATTTTATGTTTTTCATATAGATCAAATCTGCTTTTGTCTAAGCTAGCAACCCGTAAGTGATAAAACAAGGGAGCTAAATGCTTAAATTTAAGAACAATATTGTTCATGGAGCAATCTTTGATATGGATGGAACAATGTTTGATACTGAACGATTACGGTTTCAAACATTGAAGCAGGCATCTCAGGAGCTCATTGGCGTTGAATTTTCAGACGTATACCTCATGCAATGTTTGGGTTTGAGTGCAAAGAGCGCTGAACAACTGGCGCAAGCAGAATATGGTGCAGACATTCCTTACCGTGAGATCCGTCAGCGTGCTGATGAACTAGAACTAGAAAGTGTGCGCAATTTTGGTGTGCCCATTAAAAAAGGTTTGTTGCAGGTATTAGAGCGGTTACGAAAGTCTGGCTTGAGAATGGCGGTTGCTACGTCTAGTCGTCGTGCCATTGCCGAAGAATATTTGATTAATGCCAATGTCTATAAGTTTTTTGATGTATTAGTTTGTGGCGATGAGGTGCAACAGGGCAAGCCACATCCTGAAATTTTTATAACAGCCGCACAAAAAATTAATCTAGAACCCAGCGAATGTTTCATGCTGGAAGATTCTGAAAATGGAATCAAATCTGCACATGCAGCGGGTGGCATAACCATACTATTTCGGGATATAAAAAAACCTAATGCTAATATGTTGTCACTCACGCAGCATTATTACGCAAGTATGCAAGCTTATTTAGATGACTTAAATCAAGTTATTCCTGTATTGGAAATGCCGAGTTTACAAGAGGCCTTCCCGCAAACTTTAAATCAGTTGAGTGTGGGGATTCATGGTTTTGGTGCAATAGGTGGGGGCTATTTGGCCCAAATTTTATCGCACTGGGATGGCTATACCCGTCCTAAACGTATTTATGCTTCTACACGGAATACCTTATATCGTTCTGCAGTAAACGCCTTTGGAACGTATTCAATTCGTTATGGACAATGTTCTTATGATGAACGAATTGAAAATATGCACATCATTGATGCGGAGAACTTGCAGCAGATGCAGCAAATGTATGTGGAGTCGAGCCTAATTGCATTATGTTTGCCTGAACATGCTTTACAGCAAGAGGCTAAAGTAATTGCGCAGGGCTTATATGCCCGTTTTATAGCGCAATTTGAACTCCATCAGCCTTTAACTATTTTGGTAATTTTAAATAAAGTTGGGGCAAAACAGCTCTTGATGACGCATATTCATCAGGCGTTAGAGGCGTTGTTGGATCCCGATACGGCAGCCAAAATTATGGCGCAGCATTATTTTTGCGATACTGTCGTAAATAGAATGGTCTCTAAATTAAGCGATCAAAACTTATATCGCCAATTACGCATCAAGTATAATATTTTTAAGCAATTTCAGTTGGATGACGAAGCAGAGCCAATTGAAATTGAAGACAATACTCGATTGCAGCCTGAGCAAGAGCGTCAAGCCACCTTATATGTAGAAGATTTAAGACGCAATTTTCAGCCCAGTCACATTTTGCAAAGTATGGATTTAATTTTATTTCATGCTGAAAGTGACATGCCTATTTATGTGGAAAATGCCAGTCCATTATTGCAACACATGCGTCAAATGATTTTGGTAGATGATATTGCCGAAATCCAACTCATTAAAAATCGTTTATGGAATGGTGTACATGCCATGATGGCTTGGTTATCCAGTTTAATAGGGCATAACAGTATTGGTGTCGCAATGGCAGACCCATTGGTTGCAGATTTTACCCGCGCTGTTTCGGCACAAGTAGCGTTGGGATTAGCTGCACAGTTGCCGCATCGTCAGCAAAACTTAAAGCATCTGGCACAGAGCTTTCTGGACTCATGTGAACATGCCTATAAAGACCCGTGTCAGCGTGTGGCACGTGACCCTTTGCGTAAACTCTCAGCCAATGAACGGGTGATGGGTGCTTTGATTTATCATCTGCAGCATGATTTAGCTGCAAATTATGTGCAGAAAGGAGTGGTGTTGGGCTATCTGTATGCAATTAAAATGCAGCAGTTGGGGGCTCAAGCAGCATTACAGCATTTGTCAAAACAATTGCAAAATGCGCCTATAGACGAACAGACACGGCAGCAATTGCAGTACATAATTAGCCACCAATTACAGCAACTATTGGCTGGTCAAGTTCGCTTAGAAGCATTTATTCAAGATGGTACTCAAGTTGCAGCCGTAATCTAAAACTCAACTTGATGAATTCTTGGGGGGAGGTTTAGTAAGTTAACGTCATCATATTCAAAATGATAAAATATCGAATCGTGTTATGGAACACGATTCGGTGCTTTCTTGCATTAGAATTCAAATGCACTTTATTCACAGATACTTTTATGCAAATGCTGTTGTGTAACAAGCAATCAGATCACTCATTCACCAATGGAGTTTCCACTTGGAAATTTGGTGGAATGAGCACAGTTTTACGCAATTCAGGCGCAAGCTCTGGATAATCTAGCGTGAAGTGTAAACCACGTGATTCTTTGCGTTGCATGGCACAGCGCACAATCATTTCAGAAACCAGAACCAAATTACGCAGCTCAATCAAGTTTTTACTGACTTGATAGTCCTGATAATACTCGGTGATTTCACGTTTTAGCATTTCAATACGGTGTAAGGCACGCTCTAAACGCTTAGTGGTGCGTACAATGCCGACATAGTTCCACATGGTTGCACGTAGCTCATCCCAGTTTTGTAAAATCACCACATCTTCGTCAGGGTTCGTCACTTGCGAATCATCCCAAGCAGGAACTTCAGGCGAGCTATAATCTGCAGTGTAATGGGCTTCAATATGTTTGGCGGCAGCCATTCCATAGACAAAACATTCTAAAAGAGAGTTACTTGCCATACGGTTAGCGCCATGCAAACCTGTATAAGAAGTTTCACCAATCGCATATAAACCTGCAATATCGGTTTGACTATGTTCATCCACCATTACTCCGCCACAAGTGTAGTGGGCAGCAGGTACAACAGGAATCATATCGGTAGTGATATCAATGCCCAATTCCAGTAAACGTGCATACAGCGTTGGGAAGTGTTCTTTCACAAATTCTGCAGGTTTATGGGTGATGTCTAACCACACATGACGAATACCTAAGCGTTTGATTTCATAGTCAATCGCACGTGCTACAATGTCACGTGGCGCCAATTCTGCACGCTCATCAAAACGCAGCATAAAACGCTCACCATCGGGTAAACGCAAATATGCACCTTCACCACGCATGGCTTCAGTAATTAAAAACGAACGTGCTTGGGGATGATACAAACAGGTCGGGTGGAATTGATTAAACTCCATATTTGCCACACGGCAACCTGCACGGTATGCCATGGCCATACCATCACCTGTGGCAATGTCTGGGTTAGATGTATATAGATAGGCTTTCATTGCACCACCGCAGGCAAGTGCGGTAAACGGAGCAAGGAAGCTATGCACTTTTTGTGTTTTTTCATCTAGTGCATATAAGCCTAAAGTGCGATTGCTTTCATTTAAACCTAATTTTTGCGAGGTAATTAGGTCAATCGCAATAAAATTTTCAAAAATGGTGATGTTTTGCTGTTCTTGGACACGTTGTACTAAAGTGGTCGAAATTGCGCGTCCTGTTGCATCGGCTGCATGAATAATACGTCGCTGTGAGTGACCGCCTTCACGGGTTAAGTGCAACTGTTCTTGTTCATCTAAAGTAAATTGAACACCTTGTCTCAGCAGAAAATCTACCGAAGGTTTGCCGCCTTCTACGGTTTGTTTGACGGCATCCATTTCACATAAATGCGCACCTGCAATCATAGTGTCATCTATGTGTTGTTCAATTGAATCTGTTTCATCAAGCACTGCCGCGACACCGCCTTGCGCATAGAAGGTGCTGGCTTCAGTGAGGGTAGATTTCGCCAAAACGGCAATATTGAAATGCTGGGGTAATGAGAGCGCTAAACTCAAACCTGCACCACCACTTCCCACAATAATCACATCAAATTGATGTGTTGTGTTTAAATTAGGCATGTCCATCAGCTAATTTGAAAAAAGTTGGATAATGACACCCCTTTTTACAGAAAAAGGCAAGTGCGAAGTGGATTTGAATAATGAAAAAAAAGAATAAACTGGCAACTTTTATGGAATATCCCACTTTTATTGTGATTCGATTCCACGCTTTTCATTTATAGCACTTTGGCGCATCATTTTTGATGGGTCAAATATAAGATGCTATCTCAGCTATCCTCCACAGTGCCTGCCAAACCGTAATTGAAAAAGATTCAACATTTTATTACGCAAAAGCCTATTATTTTGTGCTAAATAAGGTGAGTTCAAAGTCATAATTATTATTGAGTGAATGCTATTTATGAAAAATCGCAACTTAAAAAAAGGTTTATATGCGGCTGTTTTTACTATGGCAACTGTGCAGACTCAAGCAGCACCACCAGTAGACTTTTCTAATTTGGTTGAGCAGGTTAGTCCTGCGGTGGTGAGTGTCAATGTTGTCAAAAAAATGAGTCAGGAAGAACTCTTACAACAACAAGTTCCAGAAATTTTACGCCGTTTTTTTGGCAATCAAGTGATTATTCCTCAACAGCAAATTCCACAAGAAAAAACAGGTTACGGCAGTGCCTTTTTTATCAGTAAAGATGGATACCTTTTAACCAATCACCACGTTGTTGAAGATGCTTCTAAAGTTACCATTGTACTGAATGACCGCCGTGAACTTGATGCAACTGTCGTGGGTAGTGATGAACGTACCGATGTCGCGTTATTAAAAGTGCAGGGCAGCAGTTATCCAGAACTGCGTACAGGCAATGTCGATCAATTACGTGTAGGTGAGCCTGTACTTGCGATTGGTTCACCATTTGGCTTTGACTATTCTGCATCGGCAGGAATCGTGAGTGCCAAAATGCGTAATATGATGGGTGAAACTTCAGTGCCATTTATTCAGACCGATGTGGCGCTTAACCCAGGTAACTCAGGCGGGCCACTATTTAACCAGCGCGGTGAAGTGGTCGGCGTGAACTCCCGTATTTTTAGTGGTACGGGTGGTTATATGGGCTTGTCATTCTCCATTCCTATTGATGTTGCCATGGATGTTGCCGATCAGTTAAAGCGTAACGGTAAAGTGACTCGTTCTTATTTAGGGGTGAGTTTGCAAGATATTGACCGCAATTTGGCAGAATCTTATAAACTCAGTAAGCCTGAAGGTTCATTAATTACTCAAGTTGCACCAAACTCACCTGCGGCACGTGCAGGTTTGCGCGCGGGCGATGTGATTCTTAAATACAACGGCACACCTATTTCCAGAACGTCTGAATTGTTGAACTATTTAAACCGTTCAGTGCCAAATCAAAGTATTCAGCTTGAAGTATTACGCGATGATAAACGCCGTAATATTACCGCTACGGTGAGCACAGCACCTGACGACACGCCTGCCAAAAACAACCCTGATACCGCAGCCAAAGGCCCTGTTTTAGGGGTGTCGATTCGTGATTTAAGCGTTGCAGAACAACGCCAATTAGATATTAAAGGCGGTGTGTTGATTCAGGAAGTGCGTCGTGGTGGTTCGGCAGCTCAGGCACGTATTATGCCAGGTGATGTGATTGTGCAACTGAATAACACCACCATCCAAAATGCCAACCAATTTGTTGAAACAGTATCTACCTTGAAACAAGGTACAATTGCGCGTGTGGTGATTATCCGTCAAGGGCAACGTGCGATTATTGGCATGCGTATTCAATAAGTTGATGTGGCATAAAATCGTAAATCTATCTAAAATTTAGAATCTTGCTAAACTTTAAATAGCCACTTATTTTAAGGAAGTCGCTCTTGAATTAGGGCGACTTTTTTATGTAACTCGGTATTTTTGTTAGACTAGACCGACATCGCCGTTTTAGTTAAAAGGATGACATGAGCAGCATATTTGATTTAAAAATCACCGTACAGCCAGAACATATTGATATTTTAGGGCATGTAAATAATGTGGTGTATGTGCAGTGGATGCAGGATGTAGCATCGGCACATATCGAAACATTAGGTTTAGGGGTGCTGGAATACTTAAAACTAAAACATGCGATGGTGGCGGTGGAACATCATGTGCAATATCGTAAAGCGGCACTCGAAGGTGAGGAGCTGATTTTGCGTACATGGTTAAGTGATTTGAATGCGTTGTATTCATTCCGCCAATATGCGTTTTATCGCCCTCAAGATAAAAGTCTGCTGTTTATGGGCAATACACAATGGGCTTGTGTGGAAATTGCTACAGGTCGTCCAAAACGCATGTCACCGACATTTACGCAAGCCTATCAACCCCTTGCTGCTGATGTGAATCCGTTGGATTTTAGTGAGTATGATTCATTAAGATGAGTTGAAGCACCAAGTGTAGCGTCATTGAAAGTTGCTGCATGTTATTGCTGTCGATGTTGTTAAAGAGGGTATTCACCTGTTTCAAATAGCATGAAGTATTCTTCAATTCTCACTTTAATTACGACACACATCTCTGCATAAAAAGCCTGAAACTCTCGAATAAAAAGAAAAACGCGTGAGGCTGCAAAAGGAAGTCATTATTATGGATACATTGAAAAATCCATCTGCTATAATCCTTCGCAATTTCTATTCGGCTTTTGCTCTGCATGAATTTTGAGGTGCAGAGCGTGTTATTTTTCAAGGTAACCCATGGCGCAAGCTAAAAAAACTGTTGATATTAAAAACATCCGTAACTTTTCGATCATTGCCCATATTGACCATGGTAAATCGACTCTAGCAGATCGTTTCATTCAAACCTGTGGTGGTTTACAAGATCGTGAGATGCAAGCTCAGGTGTTGGATTCTATGGAGCTTGAGCGTGAGCGTGGGATTACCATTAAAGCCACCTCAGTGACTTTA
The DNA here is from genome assembly GCF_013420455.1 of Acinetobacter sp. YH01004. Taxonomy (NCBI): domain Bacteria; kingdom Pseudomonadati; phylum Pseudomonadota; class Gammaproteobacteria; order Moraxellales; family Moraxellaceae; genus Acinetobacter; species Acinetobacter sp. YH01004. The sequence continues at coordinate 187,530 of NZ_VOXZ01000002.1, read as the reverse complement.
TACTACAACCATCCAAATGGTCAGGAATACCAGTTAAACTTCATTGACACCCCAGGACACGTTGACTTTTCCTATGAAGTATCACGTTCTTTGGCAGCTTGTGAAGGTGCGCTATTGGTAGTCGATGCGGCACAAGGGGTAGAAGCGCAATCAGTTGCAAACTGCTATACCGCAATTGAGCAAGGCTTAGAAGTTTTACCTGTACTGAATAAAATTGATTTACCGCAGGCAGAACCTGAGCGCGTGATTCATGAAATTGAAGAAATTATTGGTATCGAAGCGCAAGATGCACCCACCTGTTCGGCTAAAACAGGTTTAGGCATCGACAATGTATTAGAAACCTTGGTGAATGTCATTCCTGCACCACAAGGTGATCGTGATGCGCCATTGCAAGCCTTAATTATTGACTCATGGTTTGATAACTATTTGGGCGTTGTGTCGCTGGTACGTATCAAGCAAGGTCGCGTGCGTAAAGGCGATAAAATGTTGATGAAATCGACAGGTCAAACGCACATTATTACCTCAGTTGGTATTTTTAATCCAAAACATACCGAAACAGGTATTTTGGAAGCAGGTGAAGTTGGCTTTGTTATTGCGGGTATTAAAGATATTTTTGGTGCGCCAGTGGGTGATACCATCACACTCGCAACTACACCAGAAGTAGAAACCTTACCAGGCTTTAAAAAAGTTAAGCCGCAGGTTTATGCAGGTTTATTCCCAATTGATGCCAGCGACTTTGAACCGTTCCGTGAAGCCTTGCACAAACTACAAATTAACGACTCAGCTTTGTTCTTTGAACCTGAAAGTTCAGATGCTTTAGGCTTTGGTTTCCGTTGTGGTTTCTTGGGCATGTTGCACATGGAAATCGTACAAGAGCGTTTAGAGCGTGAGTACGATTTAGACCTAATTTCATCAGCTCCAACGGTTATTTATGAAGCTGTGATGAAAAATGGCGAAACGGTTTATATCGACAGTCCATCTAAAATGCCTGATGGTTCAACTGTAGAAGATTTGCGTGAACCGATTGCGGAATGTCATATTTTAGTGCCGCAAGAATACTTGGGTAACGTCATGACCCTATGTATTGAGCGTCGTGGTGTGCAAAAAGACATGAAATTCTTGGGTAACCAAGTGTCTATTACTTTTGAAATTCCAATGGCAGAAGTCGTGATGGATTTCTTTGATAAATTGAAGTCATGTTCACGTGGTTTTGCATCGTTAGATTATAACTTTGTGCGTTTTGAAAGTTCATCTTTGGTTAAAGTGGATGTACTGATTAACGGTGAAAAAGTTGATGCCTTAGCGATGATTTGTCACCGTCAGGATGCACGTCACCGTGGTATTGCCTTGGTTGAAAAAATGAAAGACTTGATTCCGCGTCAAATGTTTGATGTGGCTATTCAGGCTGCCATTGGTGCACAAATTATTGCGCGCTCAACCGTGAAAGCGATGCGTAAAAACGTACTTGCGAAGTGTTATGGCGGTGACGTTTCTCGTAAGAAGAAACTACTTGCCAAGCAAAAAGAAGGTAAGAAACGTATGAAGCAAGTGGGAAGTGTTGAAATCCCGCAAGAAGCTTTCTTAGCTGTACTTAAAGTCGAACGCTAAAATTATAAGGATAATAAACCCATGGATTTTGATTTTAATTTGATTCTCGTTCCTGCCACATTATTTTTTATTGCGGTGTGGCTGCTCGATAAATTTGTATTTAAGCAAAGAGCAACGAAAGGGCGAGGCAATGAAAACTTCATTATCACATGGGCTTATGATTTTTGGCCTGTTTTGGCAGTGGTGATGGTACTGCGTTCATTCCTGTATGAACCATTTAATATTCCGTCAGATTCTATGGTGCCAACCTTAGAAACGGGCGATTTTATTTTGGTGAACAAGTTTGAATATGGCGTGCGTTTGCCAATTATTAACAGCAAAATTATAGATGTGGGTTCGCCTGAGCGTGGCGAAGTTGCGGTGTTCCGTTATCCACCACAACCAAGCATTAGTTATATTAAGCGTATTGTCGGTTTACCAGGCGATCATATTGTTTATGATCATGGTCAGCTGAGCATTAATGGCGAGAAAGTAACGAAAACCCCAATCCAGTTTAGCCGTGAAAAAGACAGTCTAGATACACCTACTTCAATTTACCATCAGGAAACTTTAGGGGCGCATACATTTACCATGCGCGAGCTTGAAGGTGTAAACGTGGCGCGTCAGGCACCATTCCTGAACTATGTAGACAATGGTAAATATTCAGCAGAAAATGGTTTATATTGGGAAGTCAAAGTACCTGAAGGTCATTACTTCGCGATGGGGGATAACCGCGATCAAAGTGCTGACAGTCGTTTTTGGGGTTTTGTACCAGAGGAAAACCTAACAGGTCGTGCATTCTATGTGTGGATGCATAAAGAGCCTGGGTTTAATTTGCCGTCATTTAGTCGTAACGGCAAAATTGATTAATACAGCAGATTAGGAAAATAAAAAATGCGTCATCAACAAGGGGCATCCTATATTGCAATTTTAATTGCAATTATTGGTTTTGCATTTATGGCAAAAGTGGCAATTGCGGTTTGGGGACCATATTTCGATGATCGAATGTTGGACAATCAAATTGAAGAGCAATTGTTGAATGGGCCAAAAAACCTATCACCACAAAAGTTTATTGGTGAAATGGACAAGCGTTTAAGCATGAACAACATTCGCGATATTAAATTTGCAGATGTAGCTCAAGTGACCAACGTAGATGGTTTAGAAGTGAAAAAAGAATATGAAATAAGAAAACCTTTCTTATTGAATATTGATATTGTAATGAAGTTCGAGAAAAGTTTTGATCAAAGCTCAGTCCAAGCTAAATGAGACCCGTCTAGCCAGCCGAATCGGTTATCAGTTTAAGCAACCTGAATTGCTTAAACTGGCTTTGACTCACCGCTCGGTGAGTCATAAACACAATTACGAACGTCTGGAATTTCTAGGCGATTCGTTATTGGGAATGATTGTTGCCAATTATTTATATGTGGCTTATCCACATGAAAATGAAGGGCGTTTAACGCGCATGCGGGCAACACTGGTACGTCAGGAAGCCTTAGGCAAAATTGCCAATGATTTAAAGCTCAGCCAAAATTTAATTCTCAGTACGGGAGAATTGAAATCTGGCGGTCATCATCGTGAGTCTATACTGGCAGATACCGTAGAAGCGATTATTGGCGCTATTTATGTCGATAGCGGTGATTTGAATTTGCTGCAAACGATTGTGCTAAAATGGTACAGCCCTTATTTAGATCATATTGAGCCAACTGATCAACTCAAAGACCCTAAATCACGCTTACAAGAGTATTTACAAGCACGTAAAAAACCTCTCCCGGTTTACGAGGTTGTAGATATTCAGGGCGATGCACCGAATCAGCATTTCATTGTGGAATGCCGAGTCGATAGCTTACCTGTAATGAAGGGTGAAGGTTCAAGCCGTCGCTTTGCCGAGCAGGCAGTTGCGGCAGATATTTTAAAATTCTTGGAGCAAAAGTCTGAATGACCATCCATTCCGATCACGTAGATGCTGATCACGAGTCGAATAACGACGCCAATGACCTAATTAACCAATTCTTTAGCGGTCAGGGAACTGAAATTCCATCTGATTTCCGCAGTGGTTTTGTTGCGATTGTTGGTCGCCCGAATGTGGGTAAATCGACCCTCATGAACCACTTATTGGGTCAAAAACTATCCATTACTTCACGTAAACCGCAAACCACACGTCACAAAATTGTGGGAATTGATTCACGTGAAAAATCTCAGGCTGTGTTTGTAGACACACCAGGGATGCATAAAAAAGAAGTCCGTGCCATCAACAAAATGATGAACCGTGCTGCATCATCTGCTTTGCGTGATGTGAACTTGGTTTTGTTTGTGGTGGATGCACAAAAATGGACGCAAAATGATGAGTTAGTCCTAGAAAAGCTGAAAAATGCAGAAATGCCAGTGATTCTAGTGATTAACAAACTCGACACTTTTGAGAATAAAAATCAGGCTTTGCCGATTATTCAAGAACGTGCCAAGTTAATGAACTTTGCCGAAATTGTACCTGTATCGGCATTGCGCGGCGCGAACCTAGATCATTTGCGTGACACGATTGAACGCTATTTGCCATTCCAGCCACCGTTGTACTCGCTAGATCAAATCACAGACCGTTCAGAACGTTTCTTGGCATCTGAAATTATCCGTGAAAAGATCATGCGCCAATTGGGCGAAGAACTGCCTTACGATTTAACCGTGCAAATCGAATCATTTAAAACTGAAGATGCGGTTTTAAATGAAAAAACGGGTCGTATGAAAGCGCCATGTACCTATATTGATGCCACTATTTTTGTAGATCGCCCAGGTCAAAAAGCCATTGTGATTGGTGAAAAAGGCGCGAAGCTGAAAAAAATTGGTATGGATGCACGGGTCGACATGGAAAAAATGTTCGAGCAAAAAATCATGTTAACGCTTTGGGTGAAAGTCAAAGGTGGTTGGTCTGATGACGAACGTGCATTAAAAAGCTTAGGATATAGTGATATCTAAGTTTGACGAAAAGGGAACTGTGATGATGAAAGTGTTGGCCATTGTGGCATGTATGTTTGTCTTGCAAGGTTGTATTCACAAAGTTGTGACAGTTCCCGTAAAAGTCGCCTACAAAACCACAAAAGGTGTGGTGAAAGGCACTGCTGCTGTAGTTGGTGCTGTCATTCCAGATGGTGATGACGAAGAAAAATCCAAACAAGAATCCTCTAAAGAATAGGATTAATTGACGCAATCATGCGTAATGAAATCTTGCATGGTTATTTAATCCATCATCGAAAATACCGCGAACGTAGCCATATTGTGCATTTGTTTACCCGCGAACATGGGCGGGTCGATGGTATTTTAAGACAAATGCCACCGCCACAATATCAACCGATTCGCATACAAGCTTCGGGAAAATCAGACCTTAAAAATTTCACTAAGCTGGAAATTGTCAATCAACCCGTTTTTTTCTTTGGTGATGCATTTTTTTCAGGCTTTTATTTAAATGAAATTGTGTTGCGCTTGTGTTCTACCGAAGTGGAAATGCCTGAAACTTTTGTGCAATATCACCAGACTTTGGCGCATTTACAACATTTATCTAGTCAAGAAAATCCTAATCTATTTTTAAGACAAATTTTACGTCAGTTTGAACATGCATTATTGGAAGAATTAGGCTATGCGATTGATTTTTCAGTCGATGCGAACCAAGAGCCGATTCAGCCCAATCTACATTATCATTTTCAACTGAATGATGGTTTTATCCCTACTACACAAGCTTCACGAGCCAATTTGCTTGGCGCACAGATCCTCAGTATGTGCGACTATGAAAAAGGTAGGGATTTTAACCCAGAGCAGTTACAATTACTGTCTCGGCTGTATCGACAAATGATTAGTTCACTGTTGGGTGATCGACCTTTAAAAAGTCGCCAATTGTGGATTCAGAATTCTCAAACCCAAGCGTAATGTAGGAACCTATTATGGCTTTACTCGGTGTCAATATTGACCATGTGGCAACTTTAAGACAAGCGCGTGGCACGAACTATCCAGACCCTGTGAAGGCCGCATTAGTTTGTGAACAGGCGGGTGCAGAGGGGATTACTTTGCATTTGCGTGAAGACCGTCGTCATATTCAGGATGATGATGTGCGTCGTATGCGTCCGTTGCTAAAAACTCGTATGAATTTGGAAATGGCAGTTACTGAAGAAATGATCGAGTTTGCCAAAGAAATTCGTCCACAGCATGTATGTTTGGTACCTGAGCGCCGTGAAGAAGTAACCACTGAAGGTGGTTTGGATGTAGTAGGCAATTTTGCAGCAGTTAAGGCCGCTACTCAGGAATTAACAGCAATTGGCTGTGATGTGTCACTGTTTATTGATGCAGATCTTGCACAAATTGATGCGGCCGTTGCATGTGGTGCACCGACCATTGAAATTCATACAGGCGCGTATGCCAATGCAGAAAATGAAGCTGCACAGCAAGCCGAATTGACCCGTATTGTTCAGGGCGTAGAATATGCAGCTAGCCGTGGCTTAGTGATTAATGCAGGGCATGGCTTGAACTTGGACAATGTAGGTGCAATTGCCGCTATTCAACACATCCATGAGTTAAATATTGGTCATGCTTTAATTGGTGATGCTGTATTTGTCGGCTTGGAACAGGCTGTTAAACGCATGAAAGCTGCGATTGATGCAGCGCGTTAATCTGCATATTTAAAATTGAAAGATAAAATTTGAAACGTTATGTCCAGCATAAATTATGATGAATTGATGCAGCCTGTGATAGCATTTTTAGGCTGCGAAACACCCAAAGAATGGTTGAACGAAGCATTAAATAATTTAGATATTTTGATGCAAGATCATGCTAACTGTGAGAAAAAAGCAGCAGGCACAGCCATGAATCTGATGTTTCGTTACAGCTTTTTTACCGATTTGCAGGTCAAACTGGCACAGTTGGTACGCGAAGAAATGCTGCATTATGAGCAGGTGCTAGAGTTCATGGCAAAGCGTGGGCAAATGTGGCAGGGTTTAAGTGCAGGGCGTTATGCAGGCGGTTTACGTAAAGAAATCCGTACCTATGAACCTGAAGCACTAATTGATGTTTTGGTGATAGGTGCCTTTGTAGAAGCACGTTCATGCGAGCGGTTTTATGCGCTTGCGCCATTGGTAGATGAAGAATTAGGTAAGTATTACCGTTATTTACTGAAATCAGAATCACGGCATTATGAAGATTATTTGGCACTGGCTTTGGATGTAGCAAAAACAGCAAAACTGAAAAACCCTGAAGAAGATATTCAGGGGCGAATTCAGCATATACGTGAAGTGGAAAAGAATCTTATTTTAAGTCCAGATGATCTGTTCCGTTTTCATAGTGGTGTGCCTGTGCAAGCCGCTTAAAACTTGTAGATGATCTAAGATAGAAAACGGAACTTCGGTTCCGTTTTTTTATCAATCAAGTTATTGCTTAGGTATTTTGATTGTGGATTGTTGCCTAAGTCACTTAGAAATGATCAAGGCTAAGATTAGGAATTACATTAAGCTGAATTGCCCAAAACAGTTACATTCATCTTTTTGAACGATTAAGGCATGAATCGCTGCTTGGTTATTTACAGACCACATCATCCATAAATTTTAGGCAATAAAAAACCCAAGTCGTTATGCTTGGGCTTTTTAGAATTTGGCTCTCCCACCTGGGCTCGAACCAGGGACCTGCGGATTAACAGTCCGTCGCTCTACCGACTGAGCTATGGGAGAATCTGAATGCGATTATAAGCAGATTTAAGCAAGGGTCAAGCATAAATTGTCATGTTTCTTTCATTTTGACTTTATATGCTTTTTATTTGAACAAAAAACAAAATTTTATTAAAAAATCACCCACAAGACTTGCGTTACACAAAATCGGTTGTTAGTCTGAGTGACAGAACAAAGCGTTTAAGTAGCATCTTAAACAGTGTGGATTTAACCCAACTTGCCAGCACTAAAATGGCTAAATCGGAGTAAGCGAATGAATACGCTCAGCATTTCTGACATTTTTTCTCAATTTTCTTATTATCAAGAACATTATCTTTCTATCTTGTCTACGCCTGAACAATACTACACTGCTGTAGAAGGCGCGTTTATTCATGTCTGGCCTTTGGCACCTCAAGATTTGTATTTGGGCGATTTATTGCAGTTGTGGTTTAGTGAAAAATGGCTCATTCAATCGACCTGCCAATTGCTTTCAGACCATCCAGACAACGGCACAAAAAAACCATTGCAGCGTGATCATGATTTGTATTTGTACCAACTGGCGGGCAGCGCGCTTTCGGGGAGTAACCGTTCACGCGTGTGGTCTGTGTCTGAACAAAAACAATTGCGTGTAGAATTAGACTTTACTTTTCGCTATTTATGTGAATATAAAGGAACATCTCAACCTACAGTGTCTAAATCAGAACTGATTACTGCGTTGAAAAACAGTGTTTAATCTATGATGATTGATCATTGCCAGCCAAATAGATTTGCATTGAATCGAGTTAAATGACTCGCACCAAAATAGTGTTATAAACTGCGATAAAAATTTGCGAACAGCTTGAAAAGGATATTCAGCCGTGTGGATTAAAATATGCATTGCCATGCTCGCATTTGCTGCAAATTCTTTGCTGTGTCGTTTGGCATTGGCTGAACAGCAAATTGACCCTATGAGTTTTAGTTTGCTCAGGGTTGGCAGTGGGGCAGTGTGCTTAGGCATATTCTATGCTGTTTTGCAGGTTCAACAACCAATTCAATTCCAATGGAAATCTGCATTAAGCCTTGCTGTATATCTACTCGGTTTTTCGTTGGCATATTTGCATATAGATGCAGGCATTGGTGCATTGATTCTATTTGGCGCAGTGCAAATCACCATGATCAGTTATGCAATTTTGCATGGTGAGCGCATGACTTTGCCGCGCTGGGTCGGGTTAGGCTGTGCTGTATTGGGGATGGGCTTGTTGCTATTGCCTGAAGCCAGTACGCCAACGTTCAAATATGCGCTGATGATGTTACTGGCAGGTATTGCATGGGGTTTTTATAGCATTACTGCAAAGACGATGCAGCATGCTTTAACTAATACTCTGTCTAATTTCATTCTGGCGACTCCGCTTGTTGCTGTATTTTTTCTTTGGTATTTACCCGAAAGTTTTATCACTTGGCAGGGGGTGGTTTTGGCGGTCTTGTCGGGTGCATTGGCTTCGGCTGGAGCGTATGTGTTGTGGTACAGCATTGTGAAAAAAATTGATCACATTACCGCAAGTACTGTGCAACTTTCTGTGCCGTGTTTGGCGATTTTAGGCGGTGTAATTTTTCTAGGCGAACAACTCACCCTGTTGAAGGTCGTGGCAACCTTGATTGTGTTATGTGGTATTTTGATGGTGATTTTAACTAAACCACGTGTATAAAACCGTTTAGATTGCAGCGGGTTTGGTCTTTTATTGAATTTCTTATATCTATCAAGAAATGATTGTGAGGCTTTTTTAATGCGTTGTTTGTGATCTCTCTCCTCAGAAAGAAGGGGAAATAGTGAGTGAAAAAACGTAATTAAAACAAAAACCCACGATTCAATCGTGGGTTTTGTTCATCTAAACAGGTTTAGATTATTTGGCAGCTTTTTCAGCTTCGATTGAAGCAATCGCTTCATCTACACCTTCAATTGATTCTGCTGCTTTTTTGATACGTGCAAGCGCATCTACAAGCACTTCGTCTGCAGTTGCATAAGAAATACGCATGAAACCGCCTAAACCGAACGCATCACCAGGAACAACGGCAACACCAGTTTCTTCCAATAACCAAGCAGAGAATTCTGTGCAAGATTTTAAGCCTTTCGCACGAATCAATGGTTTGATGTTTGCATACGCATAGAATGCGCCATCTGCAGGTAAGCAAGAAATACCTTTGATGTCATTCAAACCATTTACAACTAAGTCGTGACGGCGTTTGAATGCTTCAACCATTGGCTCAAGTACGTCTTGTGGGCCGTTCAATGCAGCTTCTGCAGCAACTTGCGAAATAGAAGTTGGGTTAGAAGTCGATTGAGATTGAATTTTCTTCATCGCACCAATTAGTTTAGCAGGGCCCGCTGCATAGCCAATACGCCAGCCAGTCATTGCATAAGCTTTAGACACACCGTTTAATACGATTGTGCGGTCATAAAGGTCTGGTGCAACTGTCGCGATGTTATAGAACTCATCATCCCAACGGATTGGTTCATACATATCGTCAGATGCAATGAATACTTCAGGGTATTTACGTAGTACAGCAGCCAAAGCTTCTAATTCAGCTTTGGTGTAGATCATACCTGTAGGGTTAGATGGGCTGTTTAACACCACTAAACGTGTTTTGTCAGTGATCGCAGCTTCTAATTGTTCAGGCGTGATTTTGAAACGTTGTTCTTCACCACATTCCACAATGACTGGCACGCCTTCAGCAATAATCACCATATCTGGATAGCTTACCCAGAACGGTGCAGGGATAATCACTTCATCACCCTTGTTTAACAAAGCCAACGCCAAGTTAAAGAATGATTGCTTACCACCACAAGACACCAAAATTTGGTTCGCTTGGTAGTCAAGATTATTGTCACGTTTTAATTTTGCGATAATGGCTTTTTTAAGACCAGGCGTACCGTCAACAGCAGTATATTTTGTAAAACCGTTATTAATTGCTGCAATAGCTGCATCTTTGATGTGTTGTGGTGTATCGAAATCCGGTTCACCTGCACCCAAACCAATAACGTTATGACCCGCAGCTTTAAGTTCAGCGGCTTTATTGGTTACTGCAAGTGTTGGGGACGGTTTGATGGCATTGACACGATCAGAGAGACGTACGTCCACGGCATATTCCTTCTTATAGGGATAAAAAAATAAAAAGCATATTATCTTAGCCTAAATTCGATGTCTGCGTCGTTTAAAATTGCATCAAATTAATAAAAAATCACCAAATTAGACCAATTTCCTATGAAATCGTGATTAAAACTGCTGTGAGGTGGAAGTTTCTCGCATCGGGCGGCAAAAAACTTTAAAATAGTCCAAATTTTATAAGAGTGATGGTCATGAGTAAGCAGCAGCCTACTTCAAAAAAACCATTGGTGAATCTCCCATTCCCAATGCCAAACACAGCGCAGGATAATGATCAGGCGGTACATAATTCGGTGCGTCCTAAACCTGAGCAATATGCGGATAAGACTTGGCCACCGCCACGTGGTACTCGTCGTTCGATGGGTAAGCGCTAAAAAAAATGCCACAATTACGTGGCATTTTTTATTGATGGGGATTTAAAAGTATTGAAATTAACGAACATGCTTACGCGCTTTGTTGGCAGGTTTTGGCGGCGAGATTTCACGTACGCCATGCCATACATCGCTAAAATCTTGCTCGTTGATATTATACAATTCCAATAAAGCCAAAATCGCTGCACCAAATAGCATTGGGCCTTCTGAATTATTTTGGAACTCGAATACCTTACCATTTAAGTTGTGCAAAATATCCTGAATTTCAAAGACCCGATCACGCCCATTGCTGTCAGTTGGGTACATTTGTGTATTCAATATGATTTTAGCCAAGGCTTTTTCATTATCGCTCAATGCCAAGACTTCAATTAATTCATCGGTGGCAGGGGTAAAAATCACAGAATCACGGTAAATGGTGTGTAGTAATTTTTGCGTTAGTTTAGGCAATGCTTTTTCGACAAAAGGACGAAACGACGCAGGAAAAATCACATTATGGGCAATGCCTTTAAACATAGGGGCAATTTCTTCAACCGTATAACCTGCAATACCACAACCAATTGAAGTTAAAAAATACTTCATTTTAGGATGGTTTTTGGCATAGATTTTAAAGTCATCCACATAGTGCTGAATTTGCGATAGTGGCATTTGTTGTAAATGTTCATTCATGGTTGGAATGGCAAAACTTTGTCCTGCCCAACCGCGCCCGACGCCTTCAACGGCACCAAAAAATTCTTTGGCTGTTCGTGCTGCACCACCTGCATGTTGTCCTGCCATGTTACTGCCAAATACGAAAACAGTATCTTCAGGGAGGCTTTTGATAATTGATTCGTCGTGATATTGGTAAGTCATGAATGTGTGCTTTTATGGTTGTCGTCCTGAAATTTCATGTTGCCTTTGAATAGCCAGTGGGTCAAGTCTTAAAGCAGTTTCCCCGTGCTCAATTTAGTCGTAGCACATCTTCGTTCTAACAGCGTCCAATACAGAATTAAAACCGAGCAATGGCTTTGTAGCTACGCAACATCGCCACAACATATTCGGATGTCCTGAGTGTAGGCAAATCTGCTAAAATATTAGGTCGCATCAAACCTGAGAGCTGCATTTGTGAGTGATAAGCAACCTTTCGATTTAGTCACCAACTATCAACCTGCGGGTGACCAACCACAAGCCATTGAAAAATTGGTTCAAGGGATAGAACAGGGCTATCATGATCAGCTATTACTTGGGGTTACAGGCTCAGGTAAGACTTATACCATGGCCAATGTGATTGCCAGAACACAGCGTCCGACCATTGTCATGGCACATAACAAAACGCTGGCAGCGCAGTTGTATGGTGAGTTTAAAGCGTTCTTTCCGAACAACGCAGTCGAATATTTTGTCAGTTATTATGACTATTATCAGCCTGAAGCCTATGTACCATCTTCCGATACTTTTATTGAAAAAGATGCGGCTATTAATGATCATATTGACCAAATGCGACTCTCGGCCACACGTGCTTTGCTAGAGCGTCGTGATGCCATTATTGTCGCATCGGTATCTGCAATTTACGGTTTGGGTGACCCCAATGCTTATATGAGCATGTTGCTGCATGTGGTGCAAGGTGATCGGGTGAATCGTGATGATTTGATCCGTCGTTTGGTGGAAATGCAATATAGCCGTAATGAGCTAGAGTTTTTGCGCGGTACTTACCGTATTCGTGGTGAAATTTTAGATATTTTCCCTGCTGAATCTGATCAGCATGCTATTCGCATAGAATTATTTGATGATGAAGTCGATTCGATTCGTTGGTTTGATCCATTAACAGGCAAATTGGTGCGTAAAGTGCCGCGCGTGACTATTTATCCTAAAAGTCACTATGTTACGCCTAAGGATAATTTGGAACGTGCGATTGGTACCATTAAAGAAGAACTAAAAGAGCGTTTGGTGTTTTTTCGCGAACATGACAAATTGCTAGAAGCGCAGCGCATAGAACAACGTACCCGCTATGATTTAGAAATGATGCAGCAATTGGGCTATACCAACGGCATCGAAAACTATTCACGACATTTGTCTGGACGACCTGCAGGCGAAGCACCGCCCACTTTGTTTGATTATGTACCTGATGATGCCTTGCTGATTATTGATGAATCGCACGTGACCGTTCCGCAAATTGGCGCGATGTATAAAGGTGACCGATCACGTAAAGAAAACTTGGTGAATTATGGTTTCCGTTTACCTAGTGCGTTAGACAACCGTCCAATGAAATTTGAAGAATGGGAGCGCATCGTCCCATCCACAATTTATGTGAGCGCTACACCTGCACAATATGAGTTGGAAAAATCGCAACAAATTGTAGAGCAAGTGGTGCGTCCAACAGGATTGATTGACCCAGAAATTGAAATTCGTCCTGTGTTAACGCAGGTGGATGATGTGCTGTCTGAAATCAATTTGCGTAAAGAATTGAATGAGCGGGTGTTGGTCACCACTTTAACCAAACGCATGGCTGAAGATTTGACCTCGTATTTAAAAGAATACGGCATTCAAGTGGCTTATTTACACTCTGATATTGATACCGTAGAACGCGTCAAAATTATTCACGAATTACGTACAGGCGTGCATGATGTCTTGGTTGGCATTAACCTGTTACGAGAAGGTTTAGACATGCCTGAAGTGTCTTTAGTGGCAATTTTAGATGCCGACAAAGAAGGCTTTTTACGTTCAGAACGTTCGTTGATTCAAACCATTGGACGTGCAGCACGTAACTTGAAAGGTAAAGCAATTTTATATGCAGATCGCATTACCGATTCAATGCAAAAGGCGATAGATGAAACAGAGCGTCGTCGTGCCAAACAAATTGAATTTAATGAATTGCACGGCATTACTCCACGTAGTGCAGTGCGTCAGGTGATTAAAGAAATCGACACAGGTGAAGTGCTGAACGATGAGCAAATTGATGAAAAAATCAATGCACAAAGCCGTGCTTTAAGTGACGATGAACAGCACATTTTGGCTGATCCTAAACTGTATGCCAAACATATTGCCAAACTTGAAAAAGAGATGTTGAAAGCATCTAAAGAACTGCAATTTGAACAAGCGGCTCGTTTACGTGATGAAATTTTGCGTTTAAAAGCGCAAATGTTGCAATCTGGCTAAATTGGGGCGAATTGCACTGTCAGTGTAAGTGCGAGTTTGCATACTAAACTTGCTATGTAAAATTTGAGTTGCAAAAATTACATATCCATACAGTAAATTGAAATGCTTGCGGTTATTTTTGAAGAAGATAAACAAAATTGACTGAACATTAGAGTTTAGAGGTTGGGACAATGGCTAAAAAACTTCCGTTTGCAGGTGCGCGACTTGCCAAAATTGCCCTTGGTGGTGTGGTGCTGATTGGTTTGGGTGCTGCGACTATGGCATATTCCAAAACCAATGAACCGATGAAAACGGTAGAAAAAGTCGAATTAGATAAATATTTAGGCGTTTGGTATGAGGTTGCAAGAAAGCCTTTATATTTCCAAAACAAATGCGGTTCAAATGTAACAGCAGCATATACATTGAATGAAAATGGCAATGTGCAGGTGGATAACCGTTGTATTGCAAAAGATGGCAAACAAATGCGTGCTTTGGGCGAAGCTTTTGTACAAAATGCGCCTTTTAACAGCAAACTCAAAGTTAGCTTTTTACCTGAAGTCATTCGTTGGTTGCCTGTAGGGCGTGGTGATTATTGGGTGTTAAAGCTAGATGATGACTATCAAACTGCCTTGGTGGGTGAACCACGCCGTAAATATTTATGGGTACTTTCACGTACGCCGCATCCTGATCAGGCTGTCGTGACTGAATATCTGAACTATGCCAAATCACTCGGTTATGACTTAAGTGATGTGATTTATACCAGACATACGCAAACTAAAAAGTCAGACTAAGTTGCAGCAGCTCCAGAGCTACTTATAGATATAAGCAGACAAACGTATGCAGACCAATTGACCACGCAAAAGCTGCGTGGTTTTTTATATCCTGTCATTTTAAATTTTGAACATTCGATCAATCTCTAAAACAACGTATATATGAGTATAATGCCGACTGATATAGGGGAGAGTCGGATGTATAAAGGCATTGCACTATCGGTTTTAGCATCGGTCACTTTTGGGGTGCTGTATTTTTATACCCAATTACTCAAACCTTTAGACAGCGAAGAAACTTTTGCGTGGCGTATGTTGGCAACTTTGCCATTCCTAACTTTGTTTATGTGGTGGTCGGGAGATTTAAAACATATTTCCGCGATTTTTCAGCGGCTCAAACAACAACCACAATTCATACTTTGGCTGATTTTTAGTTCTTTTTTATGCACTACGCAATTGTGGTTATTTTTGTGGGGGCCGATTAACGGGCGTGGTTTGCAGGTTTCTTTGGGTTATTTCTTATTGCCTTTGATCATGGTTTTGCTTGGCTGTGTGCTATATAAAGAAAAGTTATCGACTTGGCAGATGGCAGCAGTTGCCTTAGCCGTGCTAGGTGTCAGTCATGAAATCTGGCGCATTGGCACGGTGGCGTGGGAAACCTTATATGTGGCATTTGCCTATCCTTTATATTTCTTTTTACGTCGGGTCTTTCAAACCGATCACTTGGGCGGGTTTTGGTGGGATTTACTGCTAGTTATTCCTGTCGCGGTATATTTAGGCTTTTATTATAGTGACAGTGTAAATGTCATCGCAGCTTTTCCATATTTAATTTGGTCGGTACTTGGATTGGGCTTTTTAAGTGCATTGGGACTTGGCAGTTATATTTTGGCCAGCCGCCATTTGCCTTTTGTGATTTTTGGTTTACTGAGTTATTTAGAACCTGTGCTGTTGGCTTTTGTGTCTATGTTGTTAGGTGAACGAGTTGAAGCAGGGGAATGGCTGACTTATATCCCAATTTGGTTGGCAGTTGCATTATTGGTGGTTGAAGGGTGTTTGCATTTAAGAAAACAAAAAATGAATCAGCAAGATTTACAGCAGAAGATTCAACAGTCATCTGGACAATAAAAGCCGTCGCTGTGGTGAGATATTCAAATTTCCAAGAGGATAATCGAGTTTGGCATCATCCTCTTTTTCTTCTAAAAAATTGAACTTTTGTTGAAAAAACTAAAATCACAAAAATAATTACAACTATTTTATGAATTTATAGTGAATATATAGGAAAATAGTCGGGTCAGTACCAGCTTTTGATTCAATCTTGACGACAATTCCATTACAATTATCGGGTTTTGAAATTCATGCCTAGATATACAATTAATTAGAGGACGTATCTGTGAGCAAAGAGACTATCATCGCCCTACACGCAGAGCACCAAGGTCGCTGGAAAAACCGTGAAGAAATCGCGGAACGTATGATTGCTTTACTCGGTCAGTTGTACCGTGAAAAAAATATCATGGTTTCAGTTTTTGGTCGTTCTTTAGTTAACCGTTCTGTGATTCAAATTTTGAAAGCACACCGTCGTACTCGTATGATGGACGTAGAACTTTCAGTTGTTCACACTTTCCCATTGCTTGAAGCTTTGGCAAAAGTAGACAACATCGGTTCAGCAGAAATCGACTTAGGTAAACTTGCTGTTGAATATAAAGAAAAAGGCGGCGATGTAAATGCATTTGTTGCAGACGCTGTGAAATCTTTAGCGGGCAATCCAACAACTGTAGAAAGCAAAGATGTTGTACTTTACGGTTTTGGTCGTATTGGTCGTATCCTTGCGCGTTTAATCATTGGTCAATCTGGTCTTGGCCGTGGCTTAAACCTTAAAGCAATTGTGGTACGTAAATCATCTGATGGTGATTTAGAAAAACGTGCGTCTTTATTGCGTCGCGACTCTATTCATGGTCCATTTGCAGGCACTATTTCTGTAGATGAAGAAAATGAAGCAATTATCGCAAATGGTAACTTCATTAAAGTGATCTATGCGTCTAACCCATCTGAAGTAGACTATACGGCTTATGGCATCAACAATGCATTGGTGATTGACAACACAGGTAAATGGCGTGATGCAGAAGGTCTTGCACAACACCTTCAATGCCCAGGCGCTGCACGCGTAATTTTAACTGCACCTGGTAAAGGTGACATGAAAAACGTGGTTTACGGTGTTAACCAAGCTGACATTCTTGATGAAGATACCATCATTTCTGCGGCAAGCTGTACAACAAACGCGATTACACCAACTTTAAAAGTGTTGCATGACAAGTACACCGTTGTGAATGGTCACGTTGAAACTGTTCACTCATTCACTAACGACCAAAACTTGATTGATAACTATCACAAGGCAGATCGTCGTGGTCGTGCAGCAACATTAAACATGGTTATTACCGAAACAGGTGCAGCAAAAGCAGTGGCGAAAGCATTGCCTGCATTACAAGGTAAATTAACAGGTAACTCTGTACGTGTTCCAACGCCAAACGTATCACTTGCAATCTTGAACTTAACGCTTGAGAAAGAAGTAGATCGCGAAGAAGTGAACGAATACATTCGTCAAATTTCAATTCACTCTAATCTTCAAGGTCAAATTGGTTATACCAACTCGACTGAAGTGGTTTCAAGTGACTTCATTGGTTCGCGTACTGCAGGTGTATTTGATGCGCAAGCAACCATTACTTCAGGCAACCGTTTAACTGCTTACGTTTGGTATGACAACGAAGTGGGTTATAGCTGCCAAGTATTGCGTATTGCTGAACAAATGGGCGGCGTAAGCTATCCTAAAGTTCCTGCTGAAACAAATGCATAATTTGTAGATACAGAATTTAAAATCAAAAAGAGCTTCAAATGAAGCTCTTTTTTTTGCATTTATTTCATTCTTAAATATAAGGATGAGTGTTGAAATTTCCACCTAATACGCTATCCTAAACTTACCAAAATAAAGTCTATGCTAAAAAGTAAGTAGATTTGATTTTGCTTTCAAGCTTTCAAAGCCTGAACAATAGAAATAACAGAAGGATACCGTTATGCAATATGCAACCAGTCACTTACTCGGGCAAGTCCTTGCTAAAGATTGTCCATCACGGATTCGTTTAGAACATTTAGCCAATAAATGGTCAATGTTGGTGTTGCATTGTTTAAGCGAAGGTTTGCACCGCTTTAGTGAGCTAAGACAGCGCATTGAAGGGGTGAGTGAAAAAATGCTGGCGCAAACCCTGAAAACTCTTGAGCAAGATGGGTTAATTTTACGTACAGTTTACCCAACGGTGCCGCCTAAAGTGGAATATCAACTCACTTTTGAAGGCTCACAAATTGCAGCAAGAGTGAATCAACTGATTGAGTATTTAGAACAGCATTTGCCTGAAACTTCACAGCAATCTTCTCACTAATGGATTACTCATCTTTTAGGGAAGTCGCTGTAGATGTTCCTACTCCAAAGCACATTCTGGATGATTAAATAGTGCGTCGATGTGAAAAATCATAACGATCAATCAGCAAAATCCCGATGGCAAATACCAAAATACTGACAACACAACCCATCCAGCCCCGGTGTTGCCATGCGTAGACCGCCGTCAGTGAACCAAGTGCTGCACCTGAAAAATAAATAGTCATATATACCGCATTAATGCGGGAACGTGCGGTGGCATCAATTCGGTACACCAAGTTTTGATTCAATACGTGAAAAGCAGTTAGACCAAAATAACTCATCAATACGCCAACGGCATAAGCCACAATATTCTGCTGTGCAAAAAAGAGTGGAATGCAAGAAAACAACATCAAGCCAATACATAATATTGCGACAAAATTCTCACGACCTTTGCCGACCGTTTTACCCGACCAACTTGACGAGAAAATTCCAATCACACCCAATAAACCAAAAAGCCCAATTTGAAAATCACTAAAATAATAAGGCGGATTGGCTAAAACAAAAGTCATGGAAGTAAAAACCAAGGACAAAATGGCAAAGCCCAAAGCGCCCGCGCACGCTCTACGAATTAAATGTGGTTGGGTTATAGCCAACTGAATTAAAGAACGATAAATGCCTGCCACAGTCAAATTTTTATTGGCAGCTGTAGAGGGAAGTTTTGTCCACATTAAGCCTGCAAAAAGTAGGGTGATGATGCCGCTGCTGAAATAGACAGCTTCCCAAGACCAATAGGTTGATACAAATCCTGCAAAAGTGCGCGATAAAATAATCCCCATTACCAAGCCACTCATCAATTTGCCGACAATGGCAGCACTCGATTCAGGTGGACTGATGCTAGATGCAAATGGAATAAGCACTTGTGCAGAAATCGCACCAAAAGTGGCACATACGGTAAAGAAATACAGCATGGCTAAATTGCTGCTAAAAGACAGCAAAATTTGCGAACACGCAGCAAAAACCATCAGACTGACAATCAATTTACGCTTATTTAGCAAGTCACCTAAAGGCACGAGTAACATTAAACCTAGTCCATAGCCTATTTGTGCCAAAACCACAGCAAAGCCTGCCTGACTGGTGCTAATTCCTAAACTTTTTTCAATTGAATAAATTAAAGGCTGATTAAAATATGCCGATCCCGCACACAAGCCACAGGCGGTTGCTATGAGTAAAATAAATTTAGGCGATAAAGCAGGCGTGGTTGTGGTGGCAACAGCATTAGACATGGCGGCAGAAAGCAAACAAGGGTTAAAGCACTATAAGAACTTAGATGAGGAAGGAGAAATAAGAAAAAACGATCATATCATTGCTAAAAGAAATGAGTGTTTTGAACAATCAAGGATAAAAAGCATCTACGCATACGATTGCATAAATATAATTCGAGAAATTCTCTAAAATATGGCAGAATATACGGCTTTTAAAGTTTTTAGAGGATTGGCAAGATGCGCTTTGTTGATGAAGCAGTCATTACCGTAGAGGCTGGCGACGGTGGCAATGGCGTAGCCAGTTTTCGCCGAGAGAAATTTGTACCATTTGGTGGGCCAGATGGCGGTGATGGTGGTCGTGGCGGCAGTATTTTTATTCAAGCCGACGACAACGCAAGCACCCTTGTAGATTATCGTTATACCCGTAAATTTCGCGCTGAACGTGGTAAAAACGGTTCGGGCGCAAACTGTGCAGGTCGTGGTGGTGAATCTGTCGTTTTGACCGTTCCAGTGGGCACAACCATTGTTGATACAGACTCTGGCGATATTATTGCAGATTTAGTCGAAAGCGGTCAGAAAGTATTGGTCGCTCAAGGCGGTGATGGTGGTTTAGGGAATACTCACTTTAAATCATCTACCAACCGTACACCGCGTAAATTCACGCATGGTACGAAAGGTGAGTTTCGTGAAATCCGTCTGGAGTTGAAAGTCCTTGCCGATGTAGGCTTGCTAGGCATGCCAAACGCGGGTAAATCGACCTTTATTCGTGCCGTGTCTGCGGCAAAACCAAAAGTTGCTGACTATCCATTTACCACCATGGTGCCAAATTTAGGCGTGGTGGATGCAGATCGTCATCGTTCTTTTGTCATGGCAGATATTCCAGGACTAATTGAAGGTGCAGCAGAAGGCGCAGGTTTGGGGATTCGCTTCCTGAAACACTTGGCGCGTACTCGTATTTTACTGCACATTGTGGATGTTCAACCTATTGATGGTTCTGATCCTGCGTACAATGCCAAAGCAATTCTGCAAGAGTTGGAAAAATTCTCTCCAACTTTGGCAAAGTTACCAATCGTGTTGGTGTTGAATAAACTTGATCAACTTCCTGAAGATTCACGTGAAGAATGGTGTAAATACATTCTTGAAGAATTGCAGTGGGATGGTCCTGTGTTCAAAACTTCAGGCTTAATGTCTGAAGGTACACAGCAAGTGGTGTATTACTTGATGGATCAAATTGAGCAACAACGTGAACGCGAAGTTGAAGATCCTGAGTACGCAGCAGAAATGAAAGCATTCCGTGATCAGCTGGAAGCTGAAACACGTGAACAAACCATTGCCGCGAAAGAAGCGTATCGTGAGATGCGCCGTCAGCAACGTCTTGCAGGTATGTTGGGCGATGACGACGAAGACGATGATGGTGAAGATGGCGAAGTAGAAGTGTACTACGTACGCTAAGCGCTACAAAAAGTGACTGAGGACAAGATGATAGAAGTGGTAGATGGGCAACGTCAGCTCAAGGGTTGTAAACGAATCGTTGTTAAAATCGGATCATCTTTACTCACAGCCAATGGGCAAGGTTTAGATTTGGATGCAATCTCGCATTGGGCGGGACAAATTGCAGATCTACACAATGCTGGACACGAAATTATTTTAGTGTCATCGGGAGCTGTGGCTGAAGGTATGGTGCGAATGAAACTTGAGCATCGACCCACCGATCTACCCAGTCTTCAGGCATGCGCTGCCATTGGTCAAATGGGCTTGATTCAAACTTGGTCAAGTGTGCTGGAAAAACACCAGATTCAAACTGCACAAGTCCTATTAACCCATGATGATTTGGCAGATCGTCGTCGTTATTTAAACTCGTGCGATGCATTGCAAAACCTGATTGAATGGCGCGTGATACCAGTCATTAATGAAAATGACACAGTGTCTACTGACGAAATTCGCTTTGGTGATAACGACACTTTGGCTGCGATGGTGGCAGGGCAGGTACATGCAGATTTGTTGATTATTTTGACCGATCAGCAAGGCATGTTTGACTCCGACCCACGTTCTAATCCAAACGCAAAACTGTTCCATACTGTACGTGCTTTGGATGAAAGTCTGTTTGATATGGCGGGTGGTGGCGGCAAGTTTGGGCGCGGTGGCATGCTGACCAAAGTCCGTGCAGCGCGTTTGGCGGCTAAATCGGGTTGTCCAACTTTAATTGCCAGTGGTGAAAGTGACAATGTGCTTGCGCGTTTAATGGCGGGCGAAATGTTGGGTACACTGTTCATTACTGACAATGACCGTATTGCAGCGCATCAACAGTGGTTGGCGGCACATTTACAAACGGCAGGACGTTTGGTGATTGATGATGGCGCAGTCAAAGCCATTAAAGAAAATCATCGCAGTTTATTGCCTGTGGGTGTAAAAGCGGTAGAAGGGCATTTTGAACGTGGCGATGTGGTGGAGTGTGTAGATACACAAGGTCATCGTGTCGCTGTGGGACGTGTTAATTTTAGTTCACGTTCTGCAGATTTGGTCAAAGGCTTGGCTTCTGACAAAGTGCATCAGGTGTTAGGCGAGGCACGTTCGTTGGAGATGATCCATCGCAATCACATAGCGATTTATTGATGATGCTGTAAGTTATCATTCAATTGAAGTTATTAAAAAACCCGCTTGGAATATCTAAGCGGGTTTTTTATTACTTAAACAACGCATGTCATGCTTCAAGTTTATTTAAACTGAATCGTTCCATTTGCATTGACTGTAATTTTAGATTCACCTGCTGCCATATCTTGATCAGCTACAGCCGTTTCTGCGACAGCAAATTTAGCCATACTCGCGCGCATAACAGGTTGCGGAAAATAAGAATTGGTGTTTAGGTTCAAATTAACCAAGTTATAGCCCGATTTATTCCAAGCCTGACTTAACATTTGCGCACGTTGTTGAAAGTTTTTAGACGCTTCGACCATCAACTCGTTTTCAACTTTTTTGCGTTGTGCATCCGACACGCTAAAATTAATTGATTGGGTCTGAAAGTTTTGTTGTAGCTCACTCACCAACTGGCTTGCGGCTTTAAAATCGGTGCTTTGCACACGTACTTCTGCACGACCACGCCATTCTTTTAACTTACGACTGTCATTGTCGTAAATTGGATAGGTGGTTTGTGAGCCCGTTTCAACTTTCACTTGTGGATACTTACGTGCAGTTGCAATGGCTTGGCTCATTAACTGGTTAATTTGTGATGCAAGTTCAGCAGGCTGTTTGTGACTTTTTTCAATATATAACACAGCGTGCATTTGATCATTTGAAACTTCGCGTGTAGCTTCGGCTTGAACATTGACGATATTGTAATTTAAAGATTCATTTTGTTGGGCAAAAGCAGTGCTTGCAGCACCAACAGCCAACAGGGTAGCAGCGAGAGAAAGTAAGCGCATATTTTGACCTATTATTCAGGGGATCAGGATTTATGAAAAGCGTTTGAATTGATTTAAATAGTAACTTTGCTTTGTGAGGATTTTTAGTTGAATTTGTGGTGGCTTTGTAAAATATGCGTTAAAAATTGCAGCAAAAAAGCATTTATAAAATTCAATAAAAATAATGATCTATACTATTTTGAAAATAAATGCTGCATGACTTGAGAGATTGTGCAAAAAAACGTATAAAGGAAGTGGAAAGAGTTAAATTTTCTTTCCTTTGTCACAATGTAAGATGATAATTCAATCGAATCATCTGCAAGATATGTTTTTTCGATGAAATTAGGCAATATTTGGGTTAAACCTGTTTATTTTCTAGAAAAATTAGGTATTATCCCGCTTCCTAGTCTTGAAGAACAAAACTCTATCTCGCTAGATCAAAAAAGCACCGAGTCAAAGGACCGCAAGTCACCAGACTTATTTCTTTCAACCCATATCAGAGATGGTAATTCGATATGAGCGTTACTTCTGTAAACCCTGCCAACCATTCCACAAACGAATACTACTTGACTCGCCAAAGTCAGATGGAATCGAATGTGCGTAGTTATCCTCGTAAATTACCGTTAGCGATAGCGAAAGCACTGGGTTGTTGGGTTACCGATGTTGAAGGTACTGAGTACCTAGATTGTTTGGCTGGGGCAGGAACCTTGGCATTGGGCCATAACCATCCTGCGGTGGTTCAAAGCATCCAAGACACTTTAGCGAGTGGTTTGCCATTACATACCCTAGATTTAACGACACCTTTGAAAGATGCTTTTACTGAAGCGTTACTTTCACACATGCCTGGTGGTCAAGAAGAATACTGCTTGCAGTTCTGTGGTCCTACAGGTGCAGATGGCACAGAAGCGGCAATCAAACTTGCAAAAACCTATACAGGTCGTAGCTCAGTCATCAGCTTCTCAGGTGGCTATCATGGTATGACTCATGGTTCATTGGCGATGACAGGTAACTTGTCTGCAAAAAACGCAGTCAATGGTTTAATGCCTGGTGTTCAATTTATGCCATATCCGCATGAATACCGCTGCCCACTTGGTATTGGCGGTGAAGCGGGTGTAGATGCTTTAACGTATTATTTTGAAAACTTCATTGAAGATGTAGAAAGCGGTGTAACTAAGCCTGCAGCTGTGATTCTTGAAGCAATTCAAGGTGAAGGCGGTGTAGTAACTGCACCAATTAAATGGTTGAAAAAAATCCGCGAAGTGACTGAAAAGCACAACATCGTTTTAATTTTAGACGAAGTTCAAGCGGGCTTTGCACGTTCAGGCAAAATGTTTGCATTTGAACATGCAGGTATTGAGCCAGACGTGATTGTAATGTCTAAAGCTGTTGGTGGTGGTTTGCCATTGGCTGTACTTGCAATTAAACGTAAGTTTGACGCATGGCAGCCTGCAGGTCACACGGGTACTTTCCGTGGTAACCAATTGGCAATGGGTACTGGTCTTGTGGTGCTTAAAACCATTAAAGAACAAAACCTTGCACAAAATGCGCAAGAGCGTGGTGAGTTCTTACAAGCTGAATTGAAAAAATTAGCTGTTGAATTCCCATGTATTGGTAACGTGCGTGGTCGCGGTTTAATGATTGGTATCGAAATTGTAGATGAACGCCAAGAAAAAGACCGTTTAGGTGCTTATCCAGCAGACTCTCAATTGGCTGCTGCTGTTCAAGCTGCATGTTTTGACAACAAATTGTTGCTTGAGAAAGGTGGTCGTGGTGGTACGGTAATCCGTTTACTTTGTCCACTCATCATTACTCAAGAAGAGTGTGTAGAAGTCATCGCTCGCTTCAAGAAAGCAGTTGCTGAAGCGTTAGTCGCAGTTCGAGGCGCATAAGTTTATGGTAGATTTTGCAGAACATCGTAAAGCGTTACTCTGCAATGATGCTCAATCCATTGCTGACTACAGTGCAGCAATGGAACAAGCGACTCAAGCAGTCGCGGCATGGTTGCAAAATGACAAAATGTACACAGGCGGCAGCATTAAAGAATTGCGTGAAGCAATTTCTTTCCAGCCTGCAAAACAAGGTTTGGGTGTACAAAAGTCATTGGAACGCATGGTTGAGCTTTTCTTAAACAAAAGTTTAAAAGTTCATCATCCACATTCTTTGGCACATTTGCATTGTCCAACTATGGTGGCAAGCCAAATTGCAGAAGTTCTCATTAACGCAACCAACCAATCTATGGACTCTTGGGATCAAAGCCCTGCAGGTTCATTGATGGAAGTACAACTAATTGACTGGTTACGTCAAAAAGTTGGCTATGGTGCAGGTCAAGCGGGCGTGTTCACTTCAGGTGGTACGCAGTCTAACTTGATGGGTGTGTTATTGGCGCGTGATGCGTGTATTGCAAAGAACTGGAAAGATGAAAACGGTAATCCGTGGTCTGTTCAGCGCGATGGTATTCCAAGCGATGCAATGCGTAATGTGAAAGTCATTTGTTCTGAAAATGCACACTTCTCTGTGCAAAAGAACATGGCGATGATGGGTATGGGCTTCCAATCGGTTGTTACTGTACCTGTTAATGAAAATGCACAAATGGACGTGGTTGCACTTGAGCAAACCATGGCGCATTTAAAATCTGAAGGTAAGATCGTTGCGTGTGTGGTTGCGACTGCAGGTACAACCGATGCAGGCGCGATTGATCCGCTTAAAAAGATTCGTGACATCACTAATCAATATGGCGCGTGGATGCACATTGACGCAGCTTGGGGTGGTGCATTAATTCTTTCTAACAGTCATCGTGACATGCTTGATGGTATTGAGCTGTCTGATTCTGTGACACTGGATTTCCATAAGCATTACTTCCAAACTATTTCGTGCGGTGCGTTCTTACTGAAAGATGAAGCGAACTATCGTTTCATGCACTATGAAGCAGAATATTTGAACTCTGCTTATGATGAAGAACATGGCGTACCAAACTTGGTGTCTAAGTCATTGCAAACAACGCGTCGTTTTGATGCGTTGAAACTTTGGATGACGATTGAAGCATTAGGTGAAGAGCTTTACGGTTCTATGATTGATCATGGTGTGAAGCTAACCCGTGACGTTGCTGATTATATTAAAGCGACTGCAGGTTTAGAATTGTTGGTTGAACCACAATTTGCTTCAGTGTTGTTCCGTGTTGTGCCTGAAGGTTATCCTGCAGAGTTCTTGGATAGCTTGAACCAAAACGTGGCAGATGAATTATTTGCACGTGGTGAGGCCAATATTGGTGTAACTAAAGTCGGTAATGTTCAATCATTGAAGATGACGACTTTAAGTCCAGTGGCAACACTTGAAAACGTGAAAAACTTGTTAGGCCTAGTATTGGCAGAAGCAGATCGCATTAAAGATGCGATTGTCGCGGGTACTTATACGCCACCAATCGACTAATGCTTTCATTATTCAGATTGTTATGAAATACAACAAAAGAAGTCACTACGGTGGCTTTTTTTGTGTCTGATTAAAAATATTGCAGTGAAGTGTTGTACCGTTCTTGCTTGAATTTTGTGATGGATTGGGTGTTTTGGGCTCAAATAATGCACTGCGGATGTCATAAAAATTACGCAATTGGCGAATAAACCATCAATTTTGGTAGAAAAAACCATAAATAATGATGACATTGGCATGAATTATTACAATTTGAAATTTAAATACTGAAAAAAAATAAGCACTCTAGTGTTTTATTAGTTATTGATTTTAAATCATTTAAAAATTATTTCAGATACGAAAAGCAAATATAACCAAAGCGTAACAAAGCTGTAACATGGTTGTCATATTATAAAACCACAATGCAGTTATCGAAATAAGTACAAAACTTAATAACAAGTGACGTACTCCGAACTTGCATACTATGAGAGAGAACAGAATGCGCTTTACTAACATCGCCATTGCTTTAGCCGTATCTGCAGCAGCTGTAACAACTGCTAACGCAGCTCGTGACACCATCCAAATCGCGGGTTCTTCAACCGTTCTACCATACGCAAGTATTGTAGCAGAAGAATTTGGTAATACTTTCCCACAATTCAAAACTCCAGTTGTTGGTTCAGGCGGTTCTTCAGGTGGTTTGAAGCAGTTCTGTACAGGTGTGGGTGATAACACAATCGACATCGCGAACTCATCTCGTAAAATTAAAGATTCAGAATTAGCTGCTTGTAAAAAAGCAGGCGTAAACCAAGTTTTAGAAATTAAAATTGGTTACGACGGTATCGTATTTGCTTCTAACGCAAACAAAGCGGCTTACAAATTAAAGCCTTACCATGTATATGCAGCAATTGCAGCTCAATTACCATCTAAAGGTAAAATGGTTGCTAACCCATATACACGTTGGAACCAAATTGACAAAACACTTCCAAACGAGCCTATTACACTTGTAATTCCAGCGTCTAACCACGGTACACGTGAAGTGTTCCAAGAGAAAATGGTTGATGCAGGCTGTGAAGCTTATGCTGCAATCAAAGCATTAGACAAAGATGCGCAAAAGAAAGCGTGTACTACTTTCCGTAAGGATGGTCGTGTAATCGAAATCGCGGGTGACTACACAGAAACACTGGCACGTTTGAAAACTTCTCCAAGCGCAGTAGGTGTATTCGGCTTAGGTTTCTATGACCAAAACCGTGACCGTTTACGTGTTGCAACTGTAAACAACGTAGCGCCATCTGAAAACACAATTTTAAATGGTTCTTACCCTGTATCACGTCCATTGTTCTTCTACGTGAAAGGTGAGCACCTTAAATCAATCAAAGGTTTACCGCAATTTACTGAATACTTCTTGAGCAAGAAAGTATCTGGTAAAGGTTCTAAATTAGACAAAGCAGGTTTGATCTCTATGTCTGACAAAGAGCGTGCACAAGTTCTTGCTAACTTCAAAGCTGGTAAAGCGGTTAAGTAATTTGAGTTAAAGCAGCTGATGGCAGGGAACAACCTGCCATCGGCTTTTTGCTAAGAAATGTTTTTTCAAAAACACAAATTGAAAAAACAGTGGAGAATACATGAATCTGCTACTCATAGGTGTGTTATTGGCGATTATCGCCGTAGCCTATCAAATCGGGTTAAGCAAGAGCCGTAACCTAGCAGGTAAGGGAAATAACTCTGCAATGTTACATTCACGCCCAGGATATTATGGCGCGTTGGTAGCATTATGGTGTGGTATTCCTGCTTTTTTAATTTTGATTGTTTGGAACTTGGTTGAACCAAGTATTCTAGAGCAAGTGGTAATTAATAATGTGCCAGCGCACATTGCTGCAAGCCTAGACCCTGCAAGTACAAGTGTTTTGGTTGATCGCGTACAAGCCATTGCATCTGGTTTTGGTGTAAGTGATACACCTGCTGCATACGAAGTTGCAGCGGCAGAGCAATTAGCGAAAATTGAAACCATTGGTTCTTATGCCAAACTTGCGGTGGTGATCTGTGCGGCCTTATTTGGTTTGCTGTGGGCAAAGAAACGTGTTTCACAACAATTCCGCGCACGTAACCAAGTTGAAAAAATCATCAACATTTCTTTGGCATTATGTTCTGGTGTTGCGATTCTAACTACGGTTGGTATTGTGATGTCCATGTTCAGTGAAGCGATGCGATTCTTTAGTTTCGTTAGCCCACTGGATTTCTTCTTTGGTACAGTCTGGAACCCTGGTTTTAGCACCTCGGGTAGTGCAGATGGCAGTTATGGTTTACTTCCATTACTGTGGGGCACATTGATGGTGAGTGGTATTGCTTTATTAGTTGCAGTACCTATTGGTTTAATGATCGCCATTTACCTTGCAGAATATGCATCGCCTAAATTCCGTGCATGGGCAAAGCCGACCATTGAAGTTTTAGCAGGTATTCCGACCATTGTGTACGGTGTATTTGCCATGATGATCATCGGCCCGTTCCTTAAAACTGCGGGTGCAATCATTGGACTAGATATTAATGCCACGAGTGCATTAACCGCTGGTTTAGTGATGGGCATCATGATTATTCCTTTTGTATCTTCATTGTCTGATGACATTATTACGCAAGTGCCGCGTGCGCTGCGTGATGGTTCTTTAGGCTTGGGTGCAACCAAATCTGAAACCATTCGTCGCGTGGTGATGCCAGCTGCATTACCAGGGGTGATTGGTGCATTCTTACTTGCTGCGTCACGTGCAATTGGCGAAACCATGATTGTGGTGTTGGCTGCAGGTAATAGTCCTTTACTACACGCAAACCCATTAGAAGCGGTATCTACGGTTACGATTACGATTGTGAACCAATTAACAGGTGATACAGATTTCGCAAGTCCGCAGGCATTGGTTGCTTTCGCACTTGGTTTGACCCTGTTCGTGATTACCTTAGGTTTGAACATTGTTGCACTATACATCGTGCGTAAATATCGTGAGCAATACGACTAATGAGTACTTCAAATACATCGTCTTTGGATCAGTTAGATCCACAAGCTGCTGCCGAATTACGTGAACAACGTAAAAAAACCATCGCCAGTTCATTGGGTAAGCGTCATCGTAAGGAAAAAACCTTCCGCTTGATGGGTTTCTCGGCAGTTATTGCAGGTTTATTCTTTGTCGTATTGTTATTCGGCAGTATCTTATCTAAAGGTTTGCCTGCGTTCTGGCAAAGCAGCATGAGCCTTCCAATTTACTTCGATCCAGCGATTGTCAATGCAGGTCCAAAACCTAAGGCGATTGCAGGTGAGTCACCAGCACAATACGAAGACCGTATGATTGCGTGGCAAACCGAAATGGGTATGGTCGATTGGGATGCTTTAATTGTGAATGGTATTGTAGCGAAAGACAAAGCGCTAGAAGCTAAGCGTGATGATCTTGGTTACTTATATACCAGTTCTGAAGCATACCGTCTTCGTGACATGGTCTTGGCAGATCCTTCTTTAATTGGCCAAACCAAAGAAGTGAAAGTGCTTGCAGATGCCAACGTCGATGTATGGCTAGAAGGCAAGATTGACCGCAGCTTACCAGATGAGCAGCAACAATTAAGCCCTGAAGTACGTCAATTGGCAGATCAGCTCGAATCACAAGGTATTATTGAAAGTACTTTCAATACCAATATTTTTGTTAGCCCAGACTCACGTAGTTCTCCAGCGACTTCTGGTTTGGCAGGTGCATTCATGGGTTCATTATTCATGATGCTGATTGTGATCTTTATTTCGATTCCAATTGGTGTTGCATCAGCAATTTACTTAGAAGAATTTGCGCCAAAAAATGCGATTACTGATATTATTGAAGTGAACATCAATAACTTGGCCGCTGTACCTTCTATTGTATTTGGTTTGTTGGGTGCTGCGATCTTTATTGGTTGGATGCATTTACCATTGTCTGCACCATTGGTCGGTGGTTTGGTACTGAGTTTAATGACTTTACCAACCGTGATTATTACCACGCGTGCATCATTAAAAGCAGTGCCACCGTCTATTCGTCAAGCTGCTTTAGGTTTGGGTGCTTCTCGTTTACAAACTGTGTTCCACCACGTACTCCCACTTGCATTGCCGGGTATTTTAACGGGTGCAATTATTGGTGTCGCACAAGCTTTAGGTGAAACCGCACCATTGTTATTAATTGGTATGAGTGCTTTCGTTGCCAGTGTACCAGCAACTCCACTTGATCAATCTACTGCGTTACCTGTGCAAATTTTCTTATGGCAGGGTAATGAATTGCGTAACTTCTTCGAGGGACGTACCGCTGCAGCCATTATCGTACTACTTGCGCTAATGATTGGCTTAAACAGCCTTGCAATTTGGTTACGTAAGAAGTTTGAAGTACGCTGGTAATTGAGGGCAGAGAATATGAATACTGTAGTAAGCACAGAAAAACCGAATTCCTTAGAACAGGATAAGCAAGTGAATCCACAACAAAGCCAATTTACATCTACCGATGTAGAACAGAAGCAATCATCGACTTCGTTTGTTTCACAATTTGATACGCAAACTTCAAGCAAAAAAGAAGCGAAATCTTCAAATGTAAAGTTAAGCACCAATGACGTGCATGTGTATTATGGTGAGTCTGAAGCCATCAAAGGTATTGATTTAAATATCTATGAAAATGAAGTGATTGCATTTATTGGTCCATCGGGTTGTGGTAAATCGACTTTCTTGCGTACTTTAAACCGTATGAACGACACGATTGATAGCTGTCGTGTGACGGGTAAAGTAATGTTGGATAACCAAGATATTTACGATCCGAACTTAGACGTGGTGTTATTGCGTGCACAAGTGGGCATGGTGTTCCAGAAACCAAACCCATTCCCAAAATCAATTTTTGAAAACGTAGCCTATGGCCCTAAACTGCATGGTTTAGCACGTGATAAGTACGATTTAGAAGAAATTGTAGAAAACAGCTTGCGTAAAGCAGGTTTGTGGGATGAAGTGAAAGATCGTTTGAATCAACCAGGCACAGGTCTTTCTGGTGGTCAGCAACAACGTCTTTGTATTGCGCGTACCATTGCGGTAAGTCCAGAAGTAATTTTGATGGATGAACCATGTTCGGCACTTGACCCAATTGCAACGGCAAAAGTAGAAGAGCTAATTTCTGAACTTTCTACTCAATATACGATTGCGATTGTAACGCACTCAATGCAACAGGCAGCGCGTGTATCTGACCGTACCGCATACTTCCATTTAGGTGATTTGATTGAAGTGAATGCAACTGAAAAAGTATTTACTCAGCCAGACCATCAATTAACAGAAGCATATATTACAGGTCGTTTTGGTTAATCTGCTTAAGTCCTGAAAGCTATTAAAACAGAATCTTAGGATTCTGTTTTTTTGTTATAGTATTGATTGTTTTGTACGCGCAGCGAAAATAAAAAATGCAGTTTCCTTCACAAGAAGAACGACAACAGGCAAAACCAGCACGCCAAGCCACGAAAAAAATAATCGATGCCTTGTTTGGATTTCAACATAGTGCAGAGACGATAGCAGCACTTTTGGTTTTGCTGAGTATTTTATTGGCAACGTTTTTTAACCATGATGGGTGGTTTCCAACTTCTCAAAGCCCCAATATGAGCAATTATCATCGTTGGTTGTATGATCAATTTGTGATAGTTTCAGGTGTGATAGTGCTTGTTGTTTATTTTAGGGTACAGCAGCAAGCAAGTGATCCCCATTTTCGGCAGGCTTGGCGAGACTATATTGATGCCAATGCTAAATTTAAGTTTTATCGCTATGTAAAAGCACAACAAAAAAATAAGTTACCGTTCTTGCACAGTGCAGTAGGTGAATTTCTTTGCGTAATGTGTTTCTGCGTAGGTTTAGTGTGTTTCTATTCAATGCTTACACCTTCAGATCATGAGCGTAGAGGTAGTTTTCTACTGTTTGGTTGGTGGCCGATCAACGCACTTATTATTGGGATTTGCTATCAGGGGCAAATTTGGTTTGCTGTACGTTTAATGGCTGTTCGGCAGATTTCTAAACGATATTTACGATTGATTCAAAAAGAAGCTGCTTTAAGATAGAAAAAGTATTGAAAAAGTCTAAATTGACCTAATGTAGTCCTAATAAACCGAATTAAATTGAGAACTCATTTTTATGTTATTTCATTTACCTAAACTACCTGCCGAAATTCGGATTAGTCATTTGAATGCGCGAATTAATGAACAACGAAAAAAAATTGCGCAAACCACGGCATCTAAACTCGAGCTATTACAACTTTCACAACAAATGGCACGTGAAGCGCGCGCCCGTAAAAAGAACAATCAAAAAATTTATGTGTTGGATTTTAAAGGTGATACTGCTGCGTCTGCTGTAGAGCAATTGCGTGAAGAAATCACCCTAATTTTGGCAACGGCCAAAGCTGGACGTGACCGTGTTGTGGTACGTTTGGAAAGTCCAGGCGGTATGGTGCATGGTTATGGGCTTGCAGCTGCACAATTGGTACGTTTGCGTGATGCAGGTTTCCATCTCACGATTTGCGTCGATAAAGTCGCGGCAAGTGGTGGCTATATGATGGCATGTATTGGTTCAGAAATTGTGTCAGCGCCATTTGCGATTTTGGGTTCTATTGGCGTAGTGGCACAAGTGCCTAACTTTAATCGCTTGCTCAAAGAAAAAAATATAGATTTTGAGATGTACACAGCAGGTCAATACAAACGCACTGTGACCATGTTTGGTGAAAATACCGAAGAAGGCAAGGCTAAGTTTGAAGAAGAATTGCAACAAACTCATGTACTATTTAAACACTTTGTCGAAAAATACCGTCCACAACTGAATGTTGAAAAAGTGGCAACAGGTGAGCATTGGTATGGTCAGGATGCACTGGATTTAAACTTGGTAGATAAGTTACAAACCTCAGATGAATACTTACTAAGTTTGTTGCCACAGCATGATATTTATGTGATTCAAACCCGTAAAAAGCCAACTTTGGGTGAAAAACTGGGTTTGCAAGCTGCACAAATGGCAGACAGTTTGATTCCTGCAGTGATGAATAAACTGGTTGATAGCCTAAGCAAAGCCAACAGCAGTTTGTTGCAAATCCGTGATCCTAAACTGTAATAGTGATGATCTAACTTCTAAAATTTATCTAAAAATTGCGCTCAATTGAGCGCAATTTTTTTATTCACTTTTATTCAAAAATATAGGGTCTTTGATTTAAGCATCTTAATTTTCAATTCAGCTTGATGTTATATCTTTGTGATAAGAACAAAACCACCTTGATAGATTGAATATGCAAACAAATAGTGTGCCCGCGAAGCAATCAACATCTACAGATTTAATGATTCGCTTTTTGCATGTGGTGATGCAGCTAAGTTTTACAGGGGCTTATTTAACAGGTGATGCGGAAGAATGGCATCAGTTACATATGGCTTTTGGCTATACGTTGGGGATTAGTTTAGCTTTACGAATTTTGTGGCAGGTGTTGAGTATGTTGAACAGCACACAGCCAACAGGAATTTCTAAACGTTTAGGCATGATTCAACAATTTGTAAAACGCTATTGGAAACAGCCTCAGCAGTTTTTTTCATTGCAGTTTTTAAAGTCAAGTAGTTCTAGTGCATTTCAATTCAGTATTTTGTTGATTTGGTTGGCATTGCCTTTAACTGTGTTGGCTGGATTTTTCACCGATTATACCCAGAGTCATACCTTAAAAGAGGTGCATGAATTTGCTGCAAATTTATTCTTGGCTGCAGTATTGGTGCATTTAGCGAGCCTAACTTTAAGCAGCGTATTGTTTAAAAAATGGCTTGCCAAAACCATGTTTTGGGGTTCAGGTAAACCTGCAGTATTAACGGTGTTGATCTGGATGATTTCAGTCGCAAGTTTAGCTGGCTTCTGGTGGTGGTATTGGCAATAAATTTGGATTTAGTACGAAAGAGGCATCCTGTTAGGGTTTCTTGATCAAGTAGAAGCATCCCATCAGCATTGCCCCTATCGTTGCTAAAAGCATATCCATGTGTGCATCCCAAATATCACCTTGCTGACCATTATAATTTTCAGCATCTTCAGGCGATAAGCCAAGCGCAATGAGCCATTCCACCCATTCATAAATCAAACTGCTTGCCATGACAAATTGAATGACTAAAAGATATAAAACGATCGGTTTGTTTTTTGGAAACCAGACTTCAAACAAGCGCAATAAAACAGGGTAGAGCAAAATACCATAAGCCAAATGCACAAAGCGGTCATACATATTGCGTGACCAGCCCATGCTTTGATCTAAATTAAAGCCAAAGCTGTGCAAAATCCAATCATTATAGGGCACATAAGAATACAGATAATGTGCCCCGACAATGTGAATCAGTAAAAATATTAAATACAGCACAAAACTGGAAAAGCTCAGTCCTACTTTTTTAAAGGCAATCAGCAAACCAGCCATCATAAAAACTGTGCCTGCCTGATGCAGTAAATATGACTCAAATTCCAGTGGTTGAATACTGGCAGCAAACATGGCGAGTACGACCAAACCTAAAGCGCAGTAATGTTTAATGAGGAATTGATTTTCCATGTGGATTTTGATTTGGGAGATTTATTTTATTCTAATAAAAATGCGAAGCCGAAGCTTCGCATTTTTGTATTCGGGTTATTGCTATACAAACTAGATTTTAGAAATAAGATCAGCAACTTGTTTAGCTTGTTCAGCAGCATTACCTATATAAGTTGCAGGAGTCATTTCCGCTAAACGTGCACGGTCTGCTGCAGGAACGCCTTCTAACTCGTTACCATTTACAAAATCGACCATCATGTC
Source organism: Acinetobacter sp. YH01004 (assembly GCF_013420455.1). Taxonomy (NCBI): domain Bacteria; kingdom Pseudomonadati; phylum Pseudomonadota; class Gammaproteobacteria; order Moraxellales; family Moraxellaceae; genus Acinetobacter; species Acinetobacter sp. YH01004. The sequence continues at coordinate 152,619 of NZ_VOXZ01000002.1, read as the reverse complement.
ACGTGTCATGGCTTGACCACGAGTCAGGGCTTTTAGTTTTTCGTATGGTTTTTCGATGTTATAACGACGCATAACGGTTTGAATTGGTTCAGCCAATACCTCTTGTGCATTGTCTAAATCTTCAAGAATACGCTGTGCATTCAATTCAAGTTTACCAATACCTTTAGAGCAGGCTTCAAATGCGATCAAGCTTTGTGCAAAACCAACACCCATGTTACGTAGAACAGTCGAGTCAGTTAAGTCACGCTGCCAGCGAGAAATTGGTAATTTTTCACCCAAGTGTGCCAAGACTGCGTTAGCAATGCCTAAGTTACCTTCAGAGTTTTCAAAGTCAATTGGGTTAACTTTATGTGGCATGGTTGAAGAACCAACTTCGCCTTCTTTAAGTTTTTGCTTGAAGAAACCAAGTGAGATATAACCCCAAACGTCACGGTTGAAGTCGATTAGAATAGTGTTGAAACGACGTAATGCATCAAACAATTCTGCCATGTAATCGTGTGGCTCGATTTGTGTGGTATATGGGTTAAATGTTAAGCCTAAAGACTCAACAAATGCTTGAGAATGTGCAGGCCAGTTGATTTCTGGGTAAGCAGAAAGGTGAGCGTTGTAGTTACCTACTGCACCATTGATTTTGCCCAAAAGCTCAACTTGTTTGAACTGTTTGATTTGACGAGCAAGACGATATGCCACGTTTGCCATTTCTTTACCCAAAGTTGTTGGGCTTGCAGTTTGACCGTGAGTACGTGACAACATTGGTTGATCTGCGTGTTTTTCTGCCAATGCAACAATCGAATCAATGATTTGCTGCATCGCTGCAACCAATACTTCACGACCATTTTTAAGCATTAAAGCATGTGACAAGTTGTTGATGTCTTCTGAAGTACAAGCAAAGTGAATGAACTCACCTGCATTTTTTAACTCATCAATGTTGGCAATTTTTTCTTTTAAGAAATATTCAACTGCTTTTACGTCATGGTTGGTGGTGCGTTCAATTTCTTTAATGCGGTTGGCATCATCTTCAGAGAAATCTGCAACAATTGCATCTAATGCAGCATTCGTTGCAGCACTGAAAGCAGGTACTTCGGTAATTTCAGGACGATTGGCAAGCGCTTGTAACCAACGCACTTCAACAGTCACACGAGCATGGATTAAACCAAACTCAGAGAGGAAAGGGCGGAGTGCATCACATTTGCTTGCATAGCGCCCATCTAATGGAGAAAGTGCGGTTAAAGCGTTCATATCGATTCCTTAAACTTTGGAATTAAACCTAAAACAAAAGCGTGTTCAGCATGGTTTAAACCACCTGATACTGTAAACGCGCCAGATCTTGAATATCACGTAATAATTTACGTTTGCTAAATACCATGCCCCATGAACTGCCACCAAGTTGACGCCAAAGGTGTGCCATTTGTAAGCCTGTAAAAAGCGAAGCTCGAATTCGGTTGGTATGTGCAGAATCCTTAAATGCTTCTGCATTGCCACGTACCATAATGCGCGGGTTAATTTGTCCCGCAGTATCGACATAAGTTTGGGCTAAATTGGCAATAATACTGGGATGCAAATAGTTATGATCAAAAAATGAAAGTTGTTTTAAGATTTTTTGCTGTGACTGCTCAATAATTTCGACGTATTTAGGATTGCTATACACTTTCTTTTCTAATTGTAAGAGTGCCATCGCATACGACATGGGTAGTTTGGTATTGGATAGTTTAGGTAAACGCGATTTAGGAGCAGTATTAAAAGGTTGGTTGATGCTGCTTTCTAGCGTTTTTAAACCCAAAGAAATATCGGCCAAATGATTAAAAAAATCCAAAGTTTGCGAACTGTGGTTGCTACTTGGACGGATATTTAAACTGGCTTTAATCAATTGCTCAAAATAAAAGTTACCGCTTTCACCAATACTTTGTCTGCCTGTGAGTGCAGTCATGTGCGTGAGCTGGGTGGCTTGAAACACACCCGCTAACGCCAAGGCACGATTTTGGCGAACATTCAGAGTTGGTGACTGTTGAAACGGTAACTCTGTCATCCAAAACAATCCTTAAATAAAATCGGGTTTAGGTGCATTGGTATGGTGAATCACACCACCACCTAAACACACTTCGCCTGAATAGAATACGACACTTTGACCAGGAGTGACTGCACGTTGTGGCTCATCAAATTCCACACGTACACCGCCAGGCATGCTGTCATCATTGAAAATTACACAGTCCTGATCATCTTGGCGATAGCGAGTGCGACAAGTACAACGGAAGCCTGACGCTGGAATTTCTTGTTCACCTGCCACCCAATCAATTGCTTCGCTCCATAAAATAGTGCTTTGCATGAGTGGATGTTCATGACCTTGACCAATCACTAAACGATTGTTTTCAATATCTTTATGCAGGACAAACCATGCACCTTCAGCAACACCTTTTAAGCCGCCAATACCAATCCCGCCACGCTGACCGAGCGTATAGTACATTAAGCCGTGATGTTCACCAACCTCTTTGCCATCGTCTAAAACAATTTTTCCAGCTTGAGCAGGCAAATATTGTTTTAAGAAATCATTAAAGCGACGTTCACCAATAAAGCAAATCCCTGTCGAGTCTTTTTTCTTGGCAGTGACTAAATCTAGTTCTTCGGCAATTTTTCGGACTTGCGGCTTTTCAATTTCGCCCACAGGGAACAAGGTTTTATTGATTTCACGACCATGCACTGCATGTAAGAAATAGGTTTGATCTTTATTTTTATCTAAACCACGTAACAGTGGAGCGTATGCTTCACCTTTGGAGTTGTACTGCGTTCCACCACGACGAGCGTAGTGACCTGTGGCGATAAAATCTGCGCCTAAATTCATGGCGTGATCTAAAAAGGCACGGAACTTAATTTCTTTATTGCATAAAATATCTGGGTTTGGCGTGCGTCCTGCGGCATATTCGGCAAGAAAATGCTCAAAAACCCGATCCCAATATTCCATCGCAAAGTTGGCTGTATGCAACTTAATGCCTAGCTTGTCGCACACCGCTTGCGCATCGGCAAGATCTTCCATCGCGGTGCAATATTCAGTGCCGTCATCTTCTTCCCAGTTTTTCATGAAAAGCCCTTCAACCTGATAACCTTGTTGAAGTAGAAGTGCAGCAGAAACAGATGAATCTACACCACCTGACATACCGACGATGACACGTTGTTGCATAGGATTAGGCATCCAAACTAGAAATAAGGGGAGAATTTTGGTGCTCGTAAATGAGCGATAAAGGATAAGATTGACCACTGAGCGCATCTTGAACCGCTTTCAGTACCAACGGACTTCGGGCACGTGCTGATTCAGCCAGTTCGTCTGCAGACATCCATACTGTACCAATAATATCGGGATCGAGCTGGGCTTGCGCATCATGTTGCAGCGATTCGGCTAGAAAGCAGAAGCGATAATAGGTGCGGTCAGGAAACATAGGCGGAGTATAGCTATAAATACCGAGTAAGGCATTAATTTTCACCCGATGCCCAGTTTCTTCCATGGTTTCACGTATTGCTGCTTCAATTAAGCTTTCGCCAGCTTCAACATGCCCTGCAGGCTGATTAAACACGCTATGCGTCACACCTTCTGTATGTTCTTCAACAAACAGGAATTTTCCGTTTTTTTCGATAACGGTGGCGACAGTAACGTGAGCAGTCCAAGCGGTCATTGAAAAGCACCATGGGGTAAAACGCATATTCTACAAAATTTAGGGGGATGTGGCTATGTTGAAAGGGGATTTCTTTAAAACTGTAAATGTAGGTTTGTGTAGTTGTGGGAAGATGTGAGGGGTACTTTGTTCTTTGATTCATTTGGTGATGCTGGATGTGATCTCATTTGCGCTAGGTGTTGTTGCCAAAGTCAAAGCTATTGCACAAATAGAAAAAGAGGCAGATATTGACCGTAAAGCTTTGTATAAAACTCTAAGTCAAGATTCAGCCTCTCGATTTGATAAGATTAATCATGTCATTCATACACTGAGTTTAAAATTAACGGTGCAGAACGTGTAATCCCTCAAATTACAACAATCAAAAAGAACTTTGAGGGGTGGATTATTGATAATTCCCCGCCACTTTTACATAGTGCCGTGCAGAATAAGGCAAAAACTCTTTTTCCTTGTCGGTTAAAGGACGAACTTTTTGCACAGGGCTACCCACGTACAAATAGCCACTTTCCAAACGCTTACGCGGTGGCACTAAAGACCCTGCGCCAATCATTACATCATCTTCAATAATGACATCATCCAAAACAATTGTGTTGATGCCCAATAACACCCGATTGCCAATGGTGCAGCCGTGTAAGGTCACACCATGTCCAACTGTGACATCTTCGCCAATAATCAGCGGTGAACCTTCAGGTTTGTCGGCTTTTTTATGGCTAACATGCAGCATGGCATGATCTTGCACATTGGAATTTTGACCAATCCGAATATGGTTAACATCACCACGAATCACGGCAAATGGCCAAACCGATACATTTGCGGCCAAATGCACATCACCAATCACCACCGACAATTCATCTACATAACAGCTTGCGTCAATTTTTGGGGTTTGCTCTAAATAAGCACGCACATTTTTTTTCATGATGGACAAATCTTTAGCTTATAAATTTAGGATTGAGGACAGTATAAAATAAAAAAGCACACATGCGGGCATGTGTGCTTTGCGCTTTAGTCTAAGCTTATGAATCTTAGAATAAGTTGCTAAAGAATTGTTTGATATGGTCTAGCATACGTGCAAAGAAACCCGCTTCTTCCACTTCCTGCAACGCCACCAATGGTTTTTCAGCAATCACTTTACCATCTAAGGTTGCGACATATTTACCAATCACTTGACCTTTTTTCAAAGGAGCAGTCAATTTAGGTTGAACCACCAATTGAGTTTTAATTTGGTTGGCTTTGCCTTTTGGCATGGTCACGTTAAAGTTTTCTGGCAAACCAATTTGTGCTTCTTTGCTTTTACCGTACCATACTTTTGCTTTAGCTAAGACTTGGTTGGCAGGCTGTACACGTACAGTTTCGTAGTTTGCATAACCCCAAGCTAACAATTCACGAGTTTGAGTTGCACGAGCTTGCATGGTTGGCGCACCAAAAATCACCGAAATTAAACGCATTGGGCCACGTTTAGATGAAGTGGTTAAGCAGTAACCCGCTTCGTTGGTATGACCTGTTTTTAAACCATCCACGCTTGGGTCGGTATATAACAGGGCATTACGGTTGCCTTGTTTAATTCCATTAAAAGAAAACTCTTTTTCAGAATAAATTGGGTAGTATTTTGAGCTGTCATGGATGATGTGCTGCGCTAAAGTCGCCATATCTTTTGCGGTAGAAAAGTGACCTTCAGCAGGCATACCCGTAGAGTTCATAAACTGGGTATTGCTCATGCCAATACGTTTGGCTTCTTCATTCATCATGTGAACGAATGTGCCTTCATTACCTGCAATGTGCTCTGCCATGGCTTTAGATGCATCGTTGCCCGATTGCACGATAATTCCGCGTAGCATTTCAAGTACGGTTGCTGTGCCATTTAAAGGAACATACATACATGATTCTGTGCTGCTGCCACGACACCATGCAGACTCATTCATGCGGACTTGTTCATCTTCCGTGAGTTCGCCTTTTAATAACTTTTGTTCAATGATGAAACTAGTCATCATTTTGGTCATTGAGGCAGGGGCGAGTTTTTCGTTTTCATTTTTTGAAGCTAAAATTTGTCCCGTCTCATAATCCATCAAAACGTATGATTTGTTATTGAGTTCTGGTGGTGTAGCTAAGACAGTTGCTGCATAAGAAAAGCTTGGTAATAGTAATAATGCAGCAAGGGCGCTTTTTGGGGTCATTCTAAGAGGTTCCAATACTTGAGGTATGCACAAAAGAGCTAGCATTTTAGGGCAAAGCTCAGCCGACTTCTATGGGAGAAATCGGCTTATTGATAAAAGTATTGTAACCAAATTGTATTATCTGCTATATGCTGTCAATTCTTGGCAAATTGCTTGGTTTTTGGCTGTTCCAGCAGCTTTGGCATCGGCACGGGCTTCTTTTAAAATTGGCTGGAAGCTTTTTTGTTTGCTGAGTTTACTTAAGGCAGTAACAGCGTCTTTTTCTTTAGGCATATATTCTTGGGCAAGTTTTGTATAACCCTGATGAAATTGATCTTGTTCTTTGACTAGTGAAGGGCAAACTTCAGATAACACATAAATAGCGGCTAATTCTTGCTGAGTCACTTGTTGTAATGGCGTCACTTCAATATTTTCTTCTTGCGCAATTGCGGCTTGACTTAAACCCAAACTGAGCGCAACTGCGCCAAAAAAATGAACTGCACGTGAATTTTTTAAGCCAGAAAATTGCATATCAAGTACCTTAAATATTGTTTGAACTGAATCTACCGATTCATTTAAGTGCTTATAAGATGAATCATTTATTTGCGAATTGAAAGAGTGAAAATGTATTAAAGCTGTGTGATCTGAGCGCAAATCATGTATAAAAAGTGAAGATTAAAGTCTGAAATTTGAAAATCAGTGGCTTGATATAAAGCGTAAAATAATAGTGGAAAAATACCAGATATAAAAACTAAGCATAAAATTTAAGGCAAACTTTGAAAGTTTGCCTTAAAGGGTGAGTATGCAAAATTATTTACAGGCTCAAAATAGTATTTAAATCATGTGATTTAAAGTGCTAATTCTAAAGCTTCCTGACACACTACTTTTTGCTCTTCTTTGGCTGTATCTTTTGCTGCTTCACGCGCTTCAGCTAAAACGGATTGATATTCTGCGTCGGCTTGTAGTTTGGCAAGCGTCATGTTCGATTCTGAATAATCTTGTAGATAAGTTTGAATCAGTGCTTGAATATTGGCATCTAATTTTGCATTTTTTCCAATCAGTGCAGGGCACATTTCAGTCATGACTTGTGCCGCTGCAACATCTTCTTTCACAATCGTATTGGCTTCTGCTGCAGTCAAATCTTCTGCAATTACAGACTGCGTTAATACAGCAGCAAAACCTAGACCCAATAAACGACGAAATGACAAAGCTAAAATCATGAGAATCACATATATTTTTGGATGGATGTTAAGCGCTAAATATATATAATCTTTTGTATATTTCAATGAAATGTGCTGATCAGTCATTTTGTTGTCGTGTGCTTATTAAATGTGCTTAGGCATGAATCAGGCACAAACAAGTTTAAGATTGAACCGACGTTGCTATATTTTAGTATATAACCTTTATATTTGTTTTATCTGAGATTTTTCTGTGAATATTTTGATAGCCAATGATGATGGCGTGTTTGCACCTGGTATCCAAGCTTTGGCGAAAGCCTTAAAACCTTTGGGTCGCGTGGTGATTGTTGCACCCGAAAGTGAACGCAGTGGTTTTTCGAGTGCGCTGACTTTAGACCGACCATTACGTCCTGTGCAAATTGCTGAAGATGTCTGGGCAGTGAATGGTACACCTGCAGACTGTGTCTATTTGTCGATGAATGGATTGTTCGATTTCGAATTTGATTTGGTGGTCAGCGGCATTAACAGCGGTGCAAATCTAGGGGATGATGTACTGTACTCAGGCACAGTCGGTGCGGCATTTGAAGGACGTTTGATGAAACAGCCTGCGATTGCGGTATCACTTGCAGGGCATAATGTACGTGCTTATCAGCATCCGCAAGATTATATGCAGGCAGCGCAGTGGGTACATGACTTTATTGCTCAAGGTTTACCAAGTTTACCTGCACGACATATTATTAATGTGAATATTCCAGATGTGCCAGTGTTGCAGGGCACAAAAATTACCTATCAAGGACAGCGTACCCAATCTAAGCCAATTACTAGTCAGGTCGATCCACGAGGGCGTCAAGTGTATTGGATTGGTTTGTCGGGCGAGGCAGTGGCTGCACCGAAAAAAGGCTTAACTGAAATTGAGTCTGATTTTTTTGCGGTAGCAAATGGCTATGTCAGCGTGACACCAATTCAGATGGATGCCACCAATTATGACGTTTTGCAATCATTGCACAGTCAATTTTCCCAAATTGGCTAACTAATGTTATAACTTTGTGAAAAAGTAGCTTGTAAGCCTCATTACAAGGACTTTTTTGCTACTCTTAGCGCAATAGAAAATATTTAGAATTTGTAGAGAGGAAAGAATGCCTGTGGTGTTTCAGTATCGTTTATTTAGCACACCAACAGCATTGTTGAAAACCTTAGTGTTATCAAGTGCTGTTGTGGCTACCGTCGTGTTGAGTGGTTGTGCCTCTAAACCTCAAGTGAATAATTCTGCGCGTTATGCAACAGCGCCGAATTTTTATACTGTGCGTTCGGGTGATACTTTAAGTGGTATCGCTGCACGTTATGGTTTGAGCTATCTCAGCATTGCAGAAATGAATGATATTGCACCGCCGTATCGTATTTATGTCGGGCAGTCGATTCGTTTGAAAGCGGGCAATGCACCACGTACAACAAGCACTCGCCCTGTAACACAGGCTGCACCAATTCAACGTCAAACAGTCACATTACCAACGACACCTGTGACACCTGCACCGGTAACATCGACTACAACCACGACCACTAGCTCAACCACACCAAGTACACCTGTGCGTAGCAGCACATTGCGCTGGGTGAAACCATCACAAGGTGCTGTGATTGCACAGTTTAATTTGGCAAGTAATATCAAAGGAATTCGTTACGGTGGCAATGTGGGCGATCCAATTTATGCCGCAGCAGATGGGCAGGTGGTTTATGCTGCAGATGGATTAAAAGAATATGGGAACTTGATTTTAATCAAGCACATTGATGGTTATATCACCGCCTATGCACATAACAGTAAGATGAATGTGAGCAGTGGTCAAAATGTCACAGCGGGTCAAAAGATTGCTGAAATGGGTTCTTCTGGTGCAACACGTACCATGTTGGAGTTTCAGGTACGTCTAGATGGCAAGCCAATCAATCCAACTAATGTTTTACCAATAAATTAAATATCACGAATACAAAGCATAAATTTCACCGTATAATACAATAAGTTGCTTTTATCGATAGATGAGGGCAACGATTATAATTTCAGAGGGAATTTATGTTAGATCAACTTCGAGCAATGGGTGTATTTGCTTGTGTTGTTGAAAAAAGCTCGTTTAGCGGTGCAGCACGTGATTTAGGGATCACCACCAGCGCCGTCAGTCAGCAAATCCGTTCACTAGAACAAGATATGGAAGTCACGCTTCTGCATCGTTCTACTAGAAAACTGAGTTTGACTGAAGCAGGACAAGCTTTTTTCCACAGTTGTCAAGAAATGCTCGCCGCTGCTGAGCGTGGTAAAATACGCATTAATGAGTTAAGAGATGATTTGGTCGGTGATTTAAGAATTGCCACCACTCCAGAATTAGCCGCGAACCATGTGATTCCCGCTCTTTCACATTGGATGTCGGCCCATCGTGGTTTATCTATCCATCTAGAAACCGACAATCAATACATTGACCTGATTGATGGTCGCATTGATATTGCGCTGCGTATGAGTCCAAAAATTGAAGATCAAAACCAGCATGTGATTCCTATTGCACTTATTGACCAAGTTTTAGTCGCATCACCTAGTTATTTAAATCAAACCGCGCCCATTTCACGTCCTGAAGATTTAAAACATCACGAGTTAATTCCATTAACCATTATGAAGAATTTTCAGCAACTCAATTTTAAGCATATCAGCACTGCTGAAAATGTGGATGTAGAGTTGGGCTCGCGTCTATCGACCAATAATGTGTTGGTGTCTAAATCTTTGTGTATGCAAGGGCATGGGCTTGCGCGAATTTTGCATTTGGATATTCAAAAAGATTTGCTTAATGGCAGTTTGGTTGAAATTTTGCCTGAGTGGAAATTACCCGCATTTACCTTGTATGCAATCATTTCCAAACATGAGCAACAACCGATGAAAGTACATCGTTGTTTGGAAGCCTTAAAACAATATTTTTCTCAATTGCCGGGTGGGCGAGTGTTTCAAGAAGCATCTTAATTGAATGTTGATAATATACTGATCGACCATTTAGTTAGCAAAAAGCCGCAGTTCAAACTGCGGCTTTTTGTTAGGGATTTATTTAAGCCAAGAATTTTTTAATCATTGCTACAAGGCGTTCAATCAATTGATCTGCCTGGGCTTGAGTAATATTTAATGTTGGCAATAAACGCACCACAGAACCTGCAGTTACGTTAATAATCATTTTGTATTCATCGCGGGCAATATCGACCAACTCTGCACATGGTTTTGGTAATTCAATACCAATCATCAAGCCAAAACCACGCACGCTTACATTTTGGTCTGCGAGTTGTTGACGCAATTGTTCCACAATGTAGCCACCCATTTTTGCTGCATTTTCTACCAAGTTTTCTTTCTGGATGGTGTCAATAACAGTGTAAACCACGCGTGAACCTAACGCAGTACCACTGTAGGTTGAGCCATGATTACCAGCAGTAAGAACGCCCACACCACGACCTTGAGTCATGACTGCACCAATTGGGAAGCCATTGCCCAAACCTTTCGCTGTAGTCAATACATCAGGCACAATATTGGTGTGCTGATAAGCAAAGAATTTACCTGTACGACCATTTCCTGTTTGTACTTCATCCAGCATCATCAGCCAGTTGTGTTGATTACAAATACGGCGGATGTCTTCTAGGTAGCTAAAGCCTTGTGGTGCAGTATTCACACCGCCTTCACCCTGAATCGGCTCGACTAAAATAGCCACAATATCAGGATGCTGAATCGCAGCTTCTTCAATGGCTTCGACATCACCAAAAGGCACACGAATAAAGCCTTCAACCAAAGGTGCAAAACCTTCCTGAACTTTTTTATTGCCAGTTGCAGACAGGGTAGCCAAAGTACGACCGTGGAAAGAGTGATCTGCAACAATAATTTTAGGATTGGCTACGCCTTGCATATGACCGAATTTACGTGCAATTTTAATTGCACCTTCGTTAGACTCTGCGCCACTGTTTGAAAAAAACACTTCTTCCATGCCAGCAACTTGCGCCAATTTTTGTGCAGCAGCAGTCTGCCACGGCACTTCAAACAAGTTACTGGTGTGAATTAAGGTAGCCGCCTGATCTGCAATGGCTTCGGTAATTGCAGGGTGTGCGTGACCTAAACCACATACGGCAATGCCTGTAAGTGCATCTAAATATTCTGTGCCATCTTCAGTATAAAGATAAGAACCTCGACCGCGGACAAAGCTGATCGGCTGACGGCCAAATACAGGCATCAAATGTGATGGTTGATCAGTTTGCACAGGAGCAAGGGTAATGTTATTCATGACTAACTCTTATCTGTTAGGTTGGAGGGAAAAACTTATATAAGCAAAATCTACTGCAGATGAAAAGCCTAATTGTAAATAAAATTGGATTTATTGCTTTAGACGTACTGTTTTGCTCGGTTTTGGGTATAATGCCACACAGATGAGTTGAGGATTTACCAATGACTGAACAAGTACGCGATACCGAAGCGTTAATTCGTGAACAAATTGCTAAACATGCTGTTCTTCTTTACATGAAAGGCACACCACAATTTCCACAATGCGGTTTTTCTGCGCGCGCAGTAGAAGCACTCAGTCAAATTGGTCGTCCTTTTGCTTATGTGAATATTTTAGAAAATCAGGATATTCGTACCACTTTGCCAAAAATTGCCAACTGGCCAACTTTCCCACAATTGTGGATTAACGGTGAGTTGATTGGTGGTAGCGATATTATGTTGGATATGTTCCAGAAAGGTGAGTTAAAGCCTTTAGTTGAGCAATACAGCCCAGCACCTGAAGCTTAAAGTATTGGACTTGGGTCACACTAGACCAAAGTCATCCATACAAAAAAGTTGATATAAAAAAAGCGCCTTGGCGCTTTTTTTATATCTGGAATTCACTTGAATAGCTGATTTGAATCACTGCACTTAGTTTACCGTAGTACTTTCAGTTGCAAGTTCAGCAGTTTCAGCCGACTCAGCAGTGACTTCATCAGAAGTTGCCGCATCAGATGGTTCAGCCGATTTCTGTTTTTTCTTGGCTTTTTGCGCTTTGTCCTTTTTCTCTGGGTCTTTTTTGTCCTTTTCTTTCTTGGACTTTTTCTTTTTCTTTGGCTCTTCTTCAATTTCAGCACCATCTTCAATGGCTTGCCAATACTCAAGTTGTTCCATCACTGCAGCGTAAATTGAACCTTTACTGTAACGTCCTTTTTTAGTGAGTTTACCCACAGGACGCGCCATTAAAATTTCTAAGGCTTGGTCAATGGTATCAATGGCGTGAATGTGGAACTGACCTTGTTCTACCGCTTCAATCACATCTTTACGCAACATAAGGTGCTGCATATTTTGACGTGGAATAATCACGCCTTGCTTGCCAGTTAAACCTTGCAGTTTGCAGGCATCAAAGAAACCTTCAATTTTTGCATTCACGCCACCAATTGGCTGTACTTGACCGAGTTGGTTCATGGAGCCTGTAATGGCCCAAGATTGGTCAATAGGTAGTTGGCTGATTGCAGAAATCAAAGCAGAAAGCTCTGCCACTGTTGCACTGTCACCATCAACCTGACCATAACTTTGCTCAAAGGCAAGGGCAGCAGAAAAATGTAAAATTTGCTCACGGCCAAAATGTGCTTTGAGGAAACTGGCCATCAACAACACGCCTTTGGCATGTAAAGAACCGCCAAGTTCAACACTGCGTTCAATATCTAAAATATCGCCGCCGCCTTGATAGACTGAGGCGGTTAAGCGCGAAGGTAAGCCAAACTCGACATCGGCATAGTGAATGACCGACAGGGCATTAATTTGCCCTAAACGATGTCCGCGAGTTTCTATTAACTGCGTACCGCGTGATAAATCTTGCCAGTACAGTTCTCTTAAATAGCCTAAGCGATATTTGCGATGATCCAGTGCGGTATTGATATGCTGTTCGGAAACCGTTTTATCGCCCGCCTGTGCCGCATGGTGATGCGATTCACGAATTAAATCCCCCAAGGTGAGGGCATGTAAGGAGAGTGAGCTTTGATCTTCAGCTTGACGACTTGAGTCAGTAAGTAAAGCTGCCAAAGCAGAACGGTCAAATGGTAATAATTTGTCAGATTGCACATAGTCGGCAATCAGCTGCATATATGCCTGCTCGTTTTCGTCATTACGTTGTAATGTATCGGTAAAGTCGGCACGGATTTTAAACACGCTGCCAAGTTCGGGTTCTAGCTCTAAAATTTCATAATAAATTTCAGGCTCTGCCAGTAAAATCACTTTAATATTTAGTGGAATGGCTTGTGGTTCAATTGAAATGCTGCCTGTTAAAGTTAGCATGTGTTCCAAAGATGAAAGTTTCAATTGCCCCGATTTTAAAGCGCGTTTCAGTCCTTGCCATGCATAAGGCTGTTCCAGTAACTGCTCTGCTTCGAGCATCAAAAAGCCGCCATTGGCTTTATGTAAGCTACCTGCACGAATTAAGGTGAAGTCAGTGGTAATGGTGCCGTTTTGCGTGAGTTGTTCTACATGCCCCAATAAATTGTAATGGGTTGGAAAATCTTCAAAAATAACAGGTACACCGCTGTTGGGTTTGTGCGTCACAATAATATTGGCTTGGTAGCGCGCAGGAATACGGCTAAAGGTGCCAGGACGGAAATCATCTTCTTCCTGTTCTAAAACAAACTCGACATTATTAATAATATCTTCGGCATAGTATTGTAAATATTCAGTCAAACCTTCGACACTAGGATATTTATTGTGAATAATATCAATGCGTGGCATTACCACTTGTTTGGCAATATCACGGTTCAGGTCTTGTACTTTGTCACGTGCGTCATCTTCTAAATCGCCTAAATGCAAACCCAAACGCTCCAGTTTTTTATTCATATAACGAATATTGGACGCAATTTCTGCACGGGTTTTGCTGTCCAAGGCGTTAATATCTTCCTTAGACATTTCCTGCATTTTGTCATTTTTCAGATGCACGGGTACAAAGCAATGTTCATCTTCCTGCGCAATCAGTTTTAAATCGAGTTCTTCACCTTCACTGGTCAGCTCAATTAAGGCTTGTTGCTGTTCATCACCCGCTTGCTGACGAATCATTTCAATGCGGTTGTGATAGGTTTCTGCGGTAAAGCGACGTTCGAGTTGCTTTAAAATAGTTTGCCAAGTTTGATGTAACAAACTTTGAAATTTAGGCGCTTGACCTGCAGGCAGTTGCAAGGCAATCGGTTGGCGCGGGTGTTTGAAATTATTGACATAAACCCAGTCATTCGGTGTGGGCATGCTCTTGGCATGTTGCTGCAGCAAACGCTTGACCATGGTACGTTTGCCCAATCCCGCCGTACCCACTGCAAAAATATTGTAGCCAGAATATGGCAGGGAAATACCTGCTTCCACCGAAGCGCGTGCCCGATCTTGTCCTAAAAAATTATTCAGCGGTTTAATGCGTCGGGTCGAAGCGGGAATGTTATCGTAATTTGGAATATGGGTTAGTTGTGTTGCTTTGAGTCGTGTATTTTCTAAAGTCGTTTGTATTTCGCTTTGTTCAAAGGCAGAGCTGAGAAGCGGTTGTTGTTCATCTTGCGCTGCTGTTGTTGTGTTGGTTGTCATTGATGGGGTGATTTGATCAAGTCTTTGGGTCACTGTAGAAATCCAAAACGAAATATTGCAGTTAGAAGTTTAAAGGTATACAGGTTTAAGCGGAAAATTCAAGCTAAGCCGTAATTTTTACTACAAAATGACAAGGCTGTTGTGGATAATTTCATAAATACTGTTGAAACAGAAGCTATTCCGCGATTGAATAACAACAATTTGACTTGATAGAAAATAATAATCGAATGACCACACAACAGACTGGGCAAACTTCAGCACAAAATACAGGGTGGAAAGCTGCATTTACGGCATTTTTAGACCGTCGTGCGCTGATCATGCTGTTTTTGGGCTTCTCTGCAGGTATTCCAATTTTACTGATTTTTTCCAGTCTATCTTTGTGGTTGGGCGAAGCAGGCATTGACAAAAGTGCGGTCACTTTCTTTAGTTGGGCTGCCTTGGGTTATTCCTTTAAATTTGTCTGGGCACCATTAATTGATGAATTACCCGTACCCTATTTAACCAAAAAACTAGGGCGACGTCGGGCATGGCTGCTCATTGCTCAATGTTTAATAGTCTGTGCAATTGCAGTCATGGCATTTTCTGACCCAGCTTTGGGGCAGGCACATTTATATCAAATGGCATTGGGTGCAGTATTACTAGGCTTTTCTGCAGCCACGCAAGACATTGTGATTGATGCTTACCGTATCGAATTGGCTGAAACTCAAATGCAAACCGTGTTGGCATCGACTTATAACGCGGGCTATCGCATTGGGATGATTGTTGCAGGGGCAGGTGCTTTATTTTTGGCTGCATCTTTAGGTACTGCTAAAGGCAACTATATTTATAGTGCATGGAAAATTACTTATTTGGCGATGGCTGCGGTGATGCTGATTGGCATTATCACGACTTTGGTGATTCGTGAACCGCAAGTGAATCGGGTCAGCAAACATTATCAACGACGCGACTATTTTCGTCTGGTTACGGTGTTTTTTGTTGCGGTATTCAGTTTTGTATTGTGCTACGTCTTTTCGGGTAATTTTACCGAAGCCTTAAAACAACAATTCCAACTCAAAGATGCATTTTTATTATTTTCTATAGAAGCTTTACGTTTTATTGCATCGGGTGCGGCTGCTGTAGGCATGGGCACAATTTTGGTCAAATTGGGCGCAGTCAATAAACAGATGGCATTTGAAACATGGGTGCATCCTGTTGCAGATTTCTTTAAACGCTACGGCATGAAACTGGCACTGGTGTTATTACTCTTGATTGGTTTTTATCGAGTTTCAGACATTATTGCAGGTGTAATTTCCAATGTGTTCTATCAGGATTTGAACTTTAGCAAAGAACAAATTGCCGAAGCGGTTAAGGTTTATGGGGTCATTTTCAGTTTAGTGGGTGGCTTCTTGGGCGGTTTACTGGCACAGCGTATGAACATTATGAAATTAATGTTTGTTGGCGCGGTGTTGGCATCATCCACCAATCTTATTTTTATTGGTCTGGTGAAGTCAGGACAGCAACTGAGCGATGTGCAAGTTTCTGTGGGGCAGCAACAATATCAAACCCAGGCCGATGAAGTTGGATATTGGAAAGTGGCTGTGCCTAGTCAGGTTTTAGCAACACAGGATGAAATTCAGGTACGTGCGCAATACCAAACGGGCGATACGCCGTCACGTTTAGTGTCGATGCCGTATTTGCACCAAACTGAGATTGAAACTGCACAACTCCAGTTTTTACCACTGACTTCGGATAATCGTATTAGCGAAAATGAAGCCAGCAACAGTATTGTCGTACGTGGGCAATATGCAGGGCCTGCCTTAACCGAACAGCAAAAAATTGTACTGCAGCTAGATGGTCAAAATTTTGATGCAAAACTAGATGCACAAGGAATTTTTACGGCAGCGATTGCAGGGCAGCTTTTGGCAGACTCACCAAGTAAACAACTGCAAGCTGTATTATTAAATGGACAGCAAACTGTACAACAACACAGCCAAACCTATCAGGTCGATTTAAACACACATGAAGGCAATGCTTTGGATGTAGATATACAACCTTTGCCGATCGTTCAATCATCTTCAAACAATATGGTTGAAATTCAGGGCAAGGTGATTAAGCCATATAGCACAGCATGGTTATATTTTGCGATTATTGTCGATAACTTGGCTTCAGGTTTAGCGGGCGCGGCTTTTATCGCATTTTTATCCAGTTTAACCAGTGTGTCATTTACTGCTGTGCAATATGCAATTTTTAGCTCACTCATGACCTTGACTCCTAAGATTTTAGGTGGTTATTCAGGTACTATAGTGACCAATATTGGTTATCCAAACTTTTTCCTCATGACCACATTAATTGGAATCCCTATTTTAATTTTAGTGGTGTGGGTGGCGAAATTGTTACGTGACCATCAACACATACAAGCAAAACCGATTGAACAAAAGGATGAATGACATGCGCATGCTGCATACCATGTTACGTGTAGGTAATTTAGAGCAATCATTAAAATTTTATACAGAAGTTTTAGGCATGACTTTGCTGCGTAAGCGTGATTATGAAGAAGGTCGTTTTACCCTTGCTTTTGTAGGCTATGGCGATGAAGAAAATCACACCGTTTTAGAGTTGACGCATAACTGGGATACAGACAGCTATGATTTGGGCAATGGCTATGGTCATATCGCAATTGCGGTAGAAGATGCCTACAAAGCATGTGAAGAAATTAAAGCGCGTGGTGGCAATGTGGTACGTGAAGCAGGGCCAATGAAAGGTGGCGTGACTGTCATTGCTTTTGTTGAAGACCCAGATGGTTATAAAGTTGAATTGATTCAGCAAGATCAGAACGCACGTAATAACTAAGTCTTCATCAGTGAAGCAGTAAAAACCAAACCTTTATGGCGCAATAAACTGAATGTTGTTCAGTATTCATTTTGAAAATATTGAACATCGCCCAGTAATATATCTTTATCAAAAGGTAAAAATTACTGGGCTTTTTTAGAACAGTAAAAAGAATATACAGGATGTGTTTATGTTGAAGTTATTGGCATTGGATCGCTTTACCATTCTTTTGTTTGTGATGGTCATCCTCGCCAGTGTCGTGCCTGTGTCAGGGCAAGCAGCCGAAATTTTTAGTGTGATTACGACAGTTGCCATTGCAATCTTATTCTTTTTGCATGGGGCGAAATTATCACGTGAAGCTGTCATTCAGGGCATGATGCATTGGAAATTGCATGCGTTGGTATTTACTTTTACCTTTGCGTTATTCCCAATTTTAGGTTTGCTGGCAAAGCCAATTTTAGTGCCAATGCTTGGGCAGGAGCTGTATTGGGGCTTTTTGTTCATGTGCTTTTTGCCTTCAACCGTGCAATCTTCAATTGCCTTTACGTCAGTGGCAAAAGGCAATGTTGCCAGCGCAGTCTGCAGTGCGTCATTCTCTAATTTAATTGGGATGTTTATTACTCCAGTTTTAGTAGGCATCTTTATTTTAGGGCAGTCTGAACACGGTTTTGACCCGACAAATTCGATTATTCAAATTACTTTATTGTTATTGGTGCCATTTATTTTGGGGCAGTTATTACGTCCTTATGTTTTTCCTCAGATGTTGAAATTACCAAAGCTGGTCAAGGTATTTGATCAGGGTTCGATTTTGATGGTGGTTTATGGTGCATTTAGTGGGGCAGTGGTAGCAGGATTGTGGCATCAAGTTAGTGGTATGACTTTATTGCTGTTGATTATTGCTTGTTCCGTGTTATTGACCCTTGTGATGTGGTTGGCGTGGGTTGTGCCGCAATGGTTGGGTTTTGCACGTGAAGACCAAATTGCCGCATTTTTTTGTAGCTCCAAAAAAACCTTAGCCAGTGGTGTACCGATGGCGCAAATTTTATTTATTGGGCAGCCGTTGGGGATGATTGTTTTACCGATCATGATTTTCCATCAAATTCAGTTGATGGTGTGCGGTGTGATAGCCAATTATCTCGAAAAGCAGCCTGATTCGACTGAACCTCAGGAATTAAATTCCTAAGAATAATTAGCTTTAAAATATTTTATTCCGTATAATATTGCCCAACTTGTTGTGCTTAGCTCTGACGGTATCCGTCTCGGTGGGCCAAAAGAATGGTCTGTTGTGGTGTTGGTCTGCTTTTAAAGCATGTCCTCATTTTTTTAATGAGAGTGACCAATTGCGATGACAGCTTAAGCCTTCTTAAATCTTAGGAGTAATCGACGATGCGCGCCGATATTCACCCAAAATATGAAAAATTAGTTGCAACTTGTTCTTGCGGTAACGTAATCGAAACTCGTTCAGCAGTTGGTAAAGAAACTCTTTATCTTGACGTATGTTCTGCATGCCACCCGTTCTACACTGGTAAGCAAAAGAACGTTGACACTGGCGGTCGTATCGACAAGTTCAAACAACGTTTTGCTGGTATGTCACGTTCTATCAAACGTTAATATCCAGTACGAAAAAAACGGGCAATTGCCCGTTTTTTTGTGCCTTAAATTTTAGGGTCTACAAATAGACCCTAATGCACAAGACCTTATTGGTCTTGCACATCAATTAAATGATCGAGTTTTTTCTGGAAATAATCACCCTGAATAAAGCGCGCATCGACATTCCACGCATTCGCAAACAGGTTCATATCATTTAAGTCACGCAATAGCACTTCTACAGGTTTAATTTCACTATAAATGCTCAATTGTTCCTGTAATTCTTGCGTCGAGTCATCAGCAGCCAGTTTTTCAGTCAGTGCACTGTGCAAGGTCAAGTAGTGAATATCGACTTGTTTCAAGATAGATTCACTATAAATCGAATGACCAAAATCACGCAGAGAAATTTCAGCGCCGTGCTGACGTAATAAACTGATTTGTTTCTGCGCATCACCTAAGTTTTGGCTGATGTCTTCTTCAGAGAATTGCAAAATTAATGGATGGCTGAGGCGGCTACCAATAATCGTTATCAGTTTAGACACAAACTCAGGGAAGCTGCGGTCTTGTAATAAAACAAATTTGTTTAAATTGATAATCAGCTTCGCTTCAGGATATTGGGTGATGAAGTTGTGCAATTGTTTACAAGCTTCGACCAAAATCCAACGATCCAGTTTAATGGATAATTCTGGGTCTTCAGCCAAATCTATTAAGCCTGTCAGTGATTTCCATTCACTATTGAAAATAAAGCCACTAGTTACTTCATAGGTATATAAATTGGTGTCTTGCTTATCATAAAGTTGTTGATACTTCAGATGAATTTCACCACGATCAAGACTTTGACGTATCGCTGCAATAATCGCAGATTCACTATACGATTGTGGTACAGCTGCAGCAGATTCAATTACATTTAAGTTAGATTCACCAAAGGACAAGTCTAAGGTTAAACCTGAGTTATGTTGTTCTTGCTGTTGTGGTAATGCGTTGGCAAAACCTTGGCTAATCAGTTGCTCAAAACTGCTTTCATTTTGAATGTCTGGAGTGAATGGCACATAACCAATACGCAAATTAAGTGGGTAAGTATGTTGATCTACCGTAAGTAATTGCGGTTTCGTGAGTGAATTTAAGCCAATCAGTTTCGATTCTAAAATTGCAGGCGATTCTGCTTGGAACAAACCAACCACTAAACCATTACTCACATTAAATAATGGTACATTGGTCTGTTCTTTTAAAAAATTTTGAATGTTGGTAAAGTAATTTTTTGTGGTTTGCCAGTCGGCTTGGAAAATTGATTCAGGACAGTTCGCCAAAGAAAATACCACCAAAGCATTGGCACTAGAAGGCTGTTTGGCTAAAGTGCGATTTACCAATTGGTATGTGCTTGGTTTTGCCGCTGCTTTGTCTGCTGTCGTTTGAGCAGGGGATGTATTTTGCGCCGTATTTTCAATATCTATGGTGATTTGTATGGCGTCGTCAGCTGCTCCAATAAATTCAATTTTGAGTGGGTTTTGTTTTGCTAATAGCGGGTTTTGGCTATGAATATCAAAACGGCCGTGTTCAAATTGTCCTTGACTGACTTTCTTAAAGCGGAATTTAAAATCTGTAATATCTTGCGGTTGCAATAAATCCAATAATGGCAAGCCAATAAGGTCATCTTCACTTTTTAAACCAAATAGCTGTAAATATTCAGCATTGGCTTGTGCATGAATTCCTTCCTGAATAATGGCTACTGCTTTGCTACTGTCTTCGACCAACGCCTGAGCTTGTGATTGCGCATTTTCCAGTTCAGTCATAAGTTGTTCTTGTGACTGCTGTAAGCGACTAAAAGACAGTGCGCGAATTAAGCCAAAATAGAAGCGTTCGGGGTAATCTAAATTGATAATGTCATAGATGCCTTTGCGCACATAACTGGTGTATTGCGTGGCATCGTAATCGTCTGGTTTGAGCAAAAGTAGCGGTAAATTTGGTTGCTGTGATGCACGAATTAAAGTGAGTGCCTGATCGACTTTTAGGTCATAAGCACGACCAAAGATCACCAAATCCCAAGTTAAATGTAATTGTTTTTCAAAGTTTTTAATGTCATCTAATAGATAAGCCTGAACACGGTGCTCATTTGCAGTGAGTTGTTCACAAATTTGATTAAAACGTATTTGGTTGTCATCGATTATGAGTAAACGTGTTTCGGTACGTTTGAGCTTTTTAGACAATAATGGATTTCTCACTTTAATGCTTCCCATAAATCGTGATTTTTAACTTCATTCACTTGTTTCTGAATAAAACCATCAAGTAAAGGCTGTTGTTGGTCATTCAACAACTCAAAATCAAAGCGCATAAAGCTTTGGGTAATCAATAACGGCTTAATTAAGAACACTTTTAGTTCTTCTTCACCTAAACGTAGCTGTACGGTTTGTTTGTCACGTAATAATTGCAGACTTGGCAAAATCAATGAGGTATTGACTTCATTGACCTGCGTACTTTGTACCAATAATGCTGGATGATAATGTCCTGTATGCCGATCTGTTTTAACAAAAACAGCACAAGGGTAAATATCTTGGGTTAAAATTTCCAAGCCAAGTTCTAAGCTTTTTTCAGCAGATTGTTTAATCCAGCGAATGACACCACCACGCCACGGACTTTGGCTATTTTCCTGAACCAGAATAAATTCACCTGTTTTAAGGTTTTTCGGTGTTTCACCCGTCCATTTAATACGATAGCCATTGACACTAATATCTAAAACATCGGCATTGTAAATTTGTTTGGCTTCACGGTCTAAGGTTTTAACAGCGCTAATATCTACCGTAGAGTTGGTATGCATGGCATTGATAAACTGGCTTTCATTCTGGAATTGGTAGTTATCGCCCAAAGCCAGCGTTTCATTGAAGTTTTTACCATTAGACAGATAAAAATGTGCCACAGTCAAACCAAAGCAAATTTTAATCCGTGCCGAATATTCATAACGCTCATGCACACGTTCTGCTGTATTGGTCAAAATATTGTGCAAGTGGAAATGCAAAGCAGGGGTTAAGAATAGCTTTTCATTGCGTGATAAATGTTCACCTTTACGACCTTGAGCTTCATTTAAATGATCGAGTAGGGGTTGAGTTGCAATAAAAATATTGGCATGAAAACCTTGGCTTTGGTGCGTATTGTAAATAGGTGGATGATCTTTGCTTGCATCGACCACATAACGTGAAAGCGTCGTTTCTTTGGGTAAAACTTGAATCAGTTTTGCCCAATCAAAGCTACAGAGATATAAGCCTTGAATTTCTGCAGGTCGAATTTGATGGGTATTGAAAATTTCCAATAAAATCAGCTGTGCATAGGCTTGAGCAATATTAATCAGTTGATGTTGTGTGCCTTGTAACTGATTAATATTATTTAAATAATAATGTTGTTGAATGGCTGTATCTAAAAGTTGGTGTGCAATTAACCACTGATTTGGCAAGGCGTGGCTATAAAGCATGTGTTGTTGATAGCGCAGTAGAGCTAATTGTTGTAAAGCATAATAGCTAGATAGAACTCGTGCAGTTTGTAAGTTCTTTTTTAAATTAAAGGCAAATAAAGAAAATTTTTGTTGGGTGAGTTGTTGGTGGCTACGTCGGGAAATATTAATATAGACTTTGGCGAAATGACTGCGTAATAACAGCGCGAGTTCAATAATATGATCGTTGCGGTCATTACTAATCAAAGCCTGGTTGAAAAAATGCTTTTCCAGACTGGTAAGCACATTTTCAAGTGTCGGATGAATAGCTTGAATTAAGTCAAAACGTAATGTTTCCTGACATTTCAGTTCTGAAATTTCTAAAAGTGCATTAAATAGAGCTTGGGAAGAATCACCCAATTGTAAAATGGATAAATCCGCTGCCCATGCCTGAATGCTTTTAACCGTATTTTGACAAAAACTCAATTGCTCCAGCTTTAGTTCGCTGGGAACTAGAAAAAGATCTGAAGTATTCATATTCATGATTGTTATTTAACTCAATAAGTTGAAACCCCAAAAAGCGGTGTCTTGTTTTTTTCGCCCGCAATTTCCCTAACGAGTTTAGGAACTAAATAGCCGGGTAAGTTCGCTAAAAGCTCTTTATAGATGTGATCAATGTCTTGCGGCATTAAATCAAAATGATGCGCTCCTTTTACTTTATCTAACACGTGTAAATAGTAAGGCATCACCCCTGCATCAAAAAGACGATAGCTTAAATCGACCAAGACCTGAGCAGAATTATTGACCCCATTTAATAAGACTGCTTGATTCAGAACGGTGATGTTTTGTTCGACTAACTTGGCAAGTTGCGAACAGGTAAAGTCATCTAATTCTGATGCGTGGTTCGAGTGTACCACTAGAATAATACGCAGCCTACTATTTTTTAGTAAGGAAATCAGCGATTCATCGACACGGTTGGGAATAACAATCGGAACTCGTGAATGAATTCTCAAAAATTTTATTTGCGGAATAGACGCCAATCGCTCAATCCAGATATTTAATTTACGATTTGACAAAGTGAGCGGGTCGCCACCACTTAAAATCACTTCATTAATATCGGGCTGACTTTCAATGTAATTACGGA
Source organism: Acinetobacter sp. YH01004 (assembly GCF_013420455.1). NCBI lineage: Bacteria > Pseudomonadati > Pseudomonadota > Gammaproteobacteria > Moraxellales > Moraxellaceae > Acinetobacter > Acinetobacter sp. YH01004. The sequence continues at coordinate 129,105 of NZ_VOXZ01000002.1, read as the reverse complement.
TATTGTCCCAGTCTTCAGTTTTTGGCAGATTTTCCTGATAAGGAAAGTGCCTGCGGAAACAATAACGACAATGTACTGCGCAAGCACCAGTCAAGGTCAGCAAAAAGCGTGATTTATATTTGTGTAAGACTCCAGGTTGTTGATTGGCTTGTTCCTCACCCAAAGGGTCGGTCACAAATCCAGGATGATCTTCCAGTTCTAAATGATGCGGCAGAACCTGTAACAGTAAAGGATCGAGTGGATTGCCTTTTTGCATTTTGGCCACAAATGCACGCGGGATACGCAATTTAAACTGATTGGATGCCAGTAAAGCACCTGACAGCAACTGCTGTTCAGACAGCTCTAAAATATTTAACAATTCGCGTGGGTCGGTGATCAAGTCACTGAGTTGAGATTGCCAGTTTTGTTCTTGGTACAGGTAGTTGATCATGCCAGAAAAGATTTAAATATGAGGTGAAAGGAACCAAGTACACATCTATTTAGCGTAGATGAATTCTTTGTTCATTGAGCGTGAATGCCGCGAATGATTAATCGCTTTGAATCAGAATCATTACAAAACAGCTGATTTTACTGATATCTTGAGGTGATCGGTAGTGGATTTTCATTGCTTCGTTATGGCTTGCTCATTTACAATACGTCCGATGAAAAAAGATGTTGCAAGATGGCGAGCATCGCAAAGCTGCGTTGGTCATTTGCTTTGTAACATAAATAGTTAAGTTAGTCAGTTTGGAGTGTGCCAGTCATGGCCTATTATTCTACGAATGATTTCAAGTCAGGCCTTAAGGTTATGCTTGATGGTAACCCATGTTCAATCATGGAAAATGAATATGTAAAGCCAGGTAAAGGTCAAGCGTTTAACCGCGTAAAACTTCGTAACCTTCGTTCTGGTAAAGTTTTAGAAAAAACATTTAAGTCTGGTGATTCACTAGAAGCAGCTGACATTGTAGAAGTAGAAATGGAATACCTCTACAACGATGGCGAAATGTGGAACTTCATGGATCCTGTATCTTTTGAGCAAATTGCTGCTGACAAAACCGCAATGGGCGATGCTGCAAAATGGTTAAAAGATGATTCAAACGAAAAATGTACCATTATGTTGTTTAACGGTGTGCCTTTAACTGTAAACGCACCAAACTTCGTGGTATTAAAAATTGTCGAAACTGATCCGGGTGTACGTGGCGATACTTCTGGTGGTGGCGGTAAACCAGCGAAATTAGAAACAGGTGCAGTGGTACGTGTTCCTTTATTCGTACAGCAAGAAGAAAGCGTTCGTGTAGATACACGTACAGGTGAATACCTAGAACGCGCATAATGATTTATTGATAAATCATAAGTAAAAGAGGGGGATGATTCGCGTCATCGCCCTTTTTTGTTGATTTGATTATGTGGTAAAAGAATAGGTGAAAAGTATAGGAAACTGTTGGTGCTCCATTTAAGTGTACGGTAGCGCACACTATGGATGTAAGGGCAGCAGACATCAAAATAAAAGGAGCAGGATCAACCAAGGATTTAGGAAATAAAGCTACATCTCGACAATAAAAGTAACACTTAAAAAATGTAACAAGAAGAGAGATTGACATGGAAACAGTTCAACCGAAGTCTGGTCTGACTTCAAAAATTATATGGCTTTTGGTCGCTATATTGGGTGCAGTATCTTTTGGGATATTGGCAGTCAGTAGAGGCGAACACGTCAATGCAGTCTGGTTAGTTTTAGCTGCGGTCTGTGTCTATAGCATTGCATACCGCTTCTACAGTTTATTTATTGCCACCAAAGTATTTGAGTTAAATGAGCGACGCTTAACGCCCGCACATCGTTTGGCTGACGGTTTAGATTATGTGCCCACCAATAAAAGTGTGTTATTTGGTCACCACTTTGCCGCGATTGCAGGTGCAGGCCCTTTAGTTGGGCCTATTCTTGCAGCACAAATGGGTTATTTACCCGGCACGATCTGGCTTTTAGTCGGGGTGGTGTTGGCAGGTGCAGTCCAAGACTTTTTGGTTTTGTTTATTTCTACACGTCGTGATGGGCGTTCTTTGGGAGAAATGGCAAAACAAGAGTTGGGTTCATTTGCTGGTGTGATTGTCATGCTGGGTGCGCTGGGCGTGATGGTGATTATTCTTGCCGTACTCGCTTTGGTTGTCGTGAAAGCTTTAACCAATAGTCCGTGGGGCGTATTTAGTATTGCAGCCACCATCCCAATTGCGATTTTCATGGGCATTTATATGCGTTTTATTCGCCCGGGGAAAATTGCTGAGGTTTCCATTATTGGTTTTGTCCTGATGATGATGGGTATTATTTATGGTGAAAATGTTGCACAGCATCCATTCTGGGGGCCTTTATTTACTTTAAGTGGCACAGAATTAACGTGGTGTTTAATTGCCTACGGTTTTATTGCTTCAGTTTTGCCAGTGTGGTTGTTATTGGCGCCACGTGATTATTTATCGACGTTCTTAAAAATTGGTGTTATAGCGGGTTTGGCTGTCGGGATTGTGTTTGCAATGCCTGAAATGAAGATGCCTGCGGTGACCCATTTTATTGATGGTACAGGGCCAGTATTTGCGGGTTCATTGTTCCCATTCTTATTTATTACCATTGCCTGCGGTGCGATTTCAGGTTTCCACGCCTTAGTGTCTTCAGGTACGACGCCAAAACTAGTCAATAACGAAAAAGACATTCGGATGATTGGTTATGGCGGCATGTTGATGGAGTCTTTCGTGGCAATCATGGCAATGATTTGTGCCACGGTGCTAGACCCAGGCGTGTACTTTGCCATTAATGCACCCACTGCAGTTTTAGGTACAACGGTGGAAAGTGCAGCAGAAGCGGTACGAAATTTAGGCTTTGTAGTGACTCCTGAGGCTTTAACCATTTTGGCAAAAGAAGTCGGTGAAAGCTCGATTCTGTCACGTACGGGTGGTGCGCCAACGTTTGCAATTGGTATGGCACATATCATCACCGAGATTTTTAATAACCGCTCAATGATGGCATTCTGGTATCACTTTGCCATTTTATTTGAAGCCTTATTTATTTTAACTGCAGTAGATGCAGGCACACGTGCTTGCCGTTTTATGGTGCAAGATACTGTAGGTATTGTTATTCCTGCAGTGAAAAACTCACATAACTTCTTTGGTAACTTGCTTGGCACAGCAGTTGCGGTGGCTGGTTGGGGCTTCTTCGTCTATCAAGGCGTGGTCGATCCTTTAGGCGGTATTAATAGCTTATGGCCTCTATTTGGTATTGGTAACCAAATTTTGGCAGCGATGGCGCTCATTTTAGGTACAGTGATTCTGTTTAAAATGAAAAAAGAAAAATATGTTTGGGTGACGATTATCCCTACAGTTTTCTTGTTCATTACTTCAATGACTGCAGGTTGGCAAAAGATTTTCCACGACAATCCCAAAATTGGTTTCTTGGCGCAAGCAGATCGTTTCAATGCTGCAATTCAACGCAATGAAATTTTAGCACCTGCAAAAACAGTGACTGAAATGCAAACCATTGTCATGTCCAATCAAATTAATGCCGTGTTATGTGGTTTCTTTATGATTGTGGCATTTGTGATGTTGTTCGCTGCCATTGGGGTGATTCGTCGTGCCTTGGCAAGTCCAACACCAACTGTACATGAAGCTGAAGCGATTTATCGTGATCCTGAAACGATTCAGCCGAATAGTGGTCATTAGGAGTGAGCACATGATTAAGCTTAAATTTGCCCAACAGAGTAAAACGGTGATTTACAACATCATTAAAATGACCATCATGTCGCAAAAGGATTTGATTCTGAATCCGAAAAACTGGTCGCGTATCGCTACTTTATGGCAGCGTTTGCAACAAAGTTTTCGTTTAATGGTCGGTGTACCCGATTATCAGAATTATTTGGAACACATGCGTAAGCATCATCCAGATTTAGAAGCCATGGATCCGAAGACTTTTTATCGCTACTGTGTCGATGCGCGTTATCCATCGGCAAAAGGTGGTTTGAAAAAGTGTCCGTGTTAATCCCGTATCACGATGGAAACGTATAGAGATACGAGCTGTTTAAAACTTACTTTTTTAGGCAGTTTAGAATATCTCGAGGATTTCTTTGGAAATTTAGCAAAACGGTGTATGTTTAAACATGCGCCGTTTTTTATTGGGGATAAGGGGATTTACTGTGATTTGGGGTACAGAAAAAGTTCAAAAACAACAACTGACGCAAGCGCAGCAACAGCTCAATGCACAGATTGAATCTTATGCTGGAAAAATTCAGGCTTTTTTGACTGAAATTAATACCATTATTTTAGATAAAGAACAGCAGACCAAATTGGCGTTAAGTTGTTTGTTGGCGGGCGGGCATGTGCTTTTTGAAGATTTACCCGGATTAGGTAAAACGACTTTATCGAGTGCCTTATCGCACTTGGCGGGTCTGCAATTTCAGCGTATTCAGTTTACCAATGACATGCTGGCCAGTGATGTGATTGGCGTGAATATGTTTAATCAAAAAGAACATCAATTTGAGTTTAAGCAAGGCCCTATTTTTACCCAAATTTTATTGGCAGATGAAATTAACCGTTGTTCGCCTAAAACCCAAAGTGCCTTGTTGGAAGCGATGGAAGAAGGCGCGGTTACGGTGGATGGTGTGCGTTATAGCTTGCCGCAACCTTTTTGGGTGATTGCCACACAAAATCCACTGTTTCAAAGTGGTACTTATGCGCTGCCAGAATCACAGCTTGATCGTTTTTTAATGCGTCTGTCTTTGGGTTATCCATCGCGTTTTGCTGAAAAAATGTTGCTGCAACAAAACTCCAGACATGCGCTGATTGCCAGTTTGGCCCATATTTTTACTGAAACAGAAATTTTAAATTTACAGCAATTGGTCACGGAAATTTATGTGTCAGATACCGCGCTAGATTACTTACTCGACTTAGCCACAGAAACCCGTAAAGCGCGTCACGGATTATCTACCCGTGGTGTTTTGGCATTGAAAAAAGCAGCACAAGCACATGCTCTAATTGAGCAACGTAGTTTTGTCACTGCCGATGATATTCAAGCGGTATTTGTGGCAGTTGCTGCACATCGTATTGGATTGAGTGAGGCAGAAACTTTGTATGTGATGCAACAGGTTAAAGTGAGTTAGTACACGCATGTTTAAGCAGGCATGGCAAAACTGGATCAAGACACGTTTTAAATTTGATCGACACAGGGCCTTAAAACAAAAAGATATTTTGGTTTTTATTTACCAACAGGGCTATCTGTATTTAGTGCTGATTTTGATCACGTTTATTGCAGGCGTGAATTATGGCAATAACCTGATTTTAGGCTTTTGCTTTTTGATCAGTGCCATTTTATGTATCAGTTTTTATTTGACCTTTAAGCAGCTGCATGAATTAGAGATTGAAATTGTGACCACCGAAGTTGGGCAAGTAGGTGAAGTATTGCAATTACAATTGCATTTCAAACAAGAGGTCGCGCAGGCACGCTATTTATGGATTAAAGCCGATCATCAATTAGAAAAGGTTCTTATTCAAGACACTCAGCAGCAGTATGTGTTGACATTTTTTGCAGCGCAACGTGGGCAGTTTCATTATCCTTATTTACACATTTATTCGGTTTATCCTTTTGGCTTGGTACGTGCGTGGACTTATTTGAATTTGTCACGTACCGCGTGGGTGGCACCCAAAGCCGCCATGTATAGCGCAGAGAATAAACAGCATCAACACAGCTTTCAACCCGATTTAGACGAGTTTCGTGAGCTGCGTGATTTTCAATTGGGCGATTCCTTACAAGCCGTGTCGTGGAAGCAAGCGGCACGCGGTCAGGGCTTATATGTGAAAGTTTTTGAACAATATCAGGATCAACAGAGTATCGACATTCACTATGAACACATGCCTGCACCGACCCACGAAGAAAAACTAAGTTTGATGATGGGCTTAGTTGAACAATGTGAACAACAACAGTTGAATTATGCGATGTTTTTGCCGCATGCGACCCTTGAAAAAGGCGTAGGCGAGCGACAGTTGAAACAGGCAAAAATTCTTTTGGCACAGGCTTGATGATCATGCACAATTCGATTCAGCAATCTATTCTGCTTAGCCTGATCTTAATTTTGGCTGCTCACATGCTGTTTAGCCCTGTGGCATTGAGTGTCATTTTCGGACTCATGTTGTTGCTGTTGTATCTTCACTATAAAAACAAGACAGCGCGTATTTCTAAAGTTTGGACTTATGGATTGACCTGTTGTGCCTTAGCCAGCATTTATTTGAGTTATAAAAGCCTGATTGGTGTAGAGGCAGGGGTTGCCTTATTAAGCACCTTTTTGTTTGCCAAAGCTTTAGAAAGTCATACTCAGCGCGACCTGATTATTTTATTTAATTTTGCGCTTTTTGTGAGCGCCAGTTCATTTTTATACAGCCAGAGCATGTGGATGACCGTGTTGGTCATTCTATGTTTAATCAGTTGTTTAATTGGGTTATATCGGATTCAAAAAAGTGCATTTTCAGATTATGCGTCGCGTCATTCGAGCAGGCAAGATGCAAAGCATGACCTTAAAAATGTCGCCAAGTTTATCGCATACGCTTTGCCATTCTTTTTATTATTGTTTTTATTCTTTCCACGTTTACCGCCATTGTGGCATGTACCTATTCCTGATGCCAAAGGCGTGACAGGTATTAGTGACACGATGTCACCGGGCGATATTGCCGAATTATCACAATCTTCTGCTTTGGCATTTCGTATTGTGGGGAATATGCAGCAACTGCCGCCACGTTCAAAACTATATTGGCGGGCGATGGTACTTGATCAATATGATGGTCGCACATGGACAAGCAATTTTAGCAATCAACAACCCGTTCAGGCAGCACAATTACAGCTAGAGCAAGTCGATTTTCAGTATCAATATATTGCAGCAGATCCACGTGTACAGTGGATTATGGCGCTGGAAAAATCTGTACCGAATCAACACGGCTATGTGTTACGCCGTGATTGGAGTATGGTGCCACAGCGTCAAAATGGTCGGATTCAACCGATTGCTTTGCAGTGGGTTGGGGAATCTGCACGTATTCAAGGGGATGATGCACAGAACGAGCGTTATCGACGCTTTAGCCAGCGTTTAAATGTTCAGGTACAGACGCAATCTGACCCAAAAGCTCAGCAATTTGCCCTGCAGATGTTTGCTCAAAGTCAGCAACAACCTGAACGCTACGTGCAGAATGTATTGCAGTGGTATCGCAATAATGGCTTTAGTTATACCTTAAAACCTGGAATGCTCGGACAAAACCGAGTCGATGAATTCTTGTTTCAGAGTAAGCAAGGTTTTTGTGAACATTATGCCTCAAGTTTTGCCTTATTGATGCGTTATGTCGGGATTCCAGCGCGTGTAGTCGTGGGCTATCAGGGTGGGGAACTTGCACCCGATGGACAAAGCTGGGAAGTACGACAGCAAGATGCACATGCTTGGACAGAAGTGTTGCTCAATCAACAATGGGTACGCATAGACCCGACAGCCATCATTGCACCTCAACGTATAGATGATGGTATGCAAAACCTAATGGCAGATGATCGGGCCGTTTTGGGTGCTGAGACACAAATGTGGCAATACCAACATTCTAGTTTTATTCGTTCTTTACGGGTGTGGAGTGATTATGCAAGTTATCAATGGCAAAGCAAGGTCGTGGGTTATGATGCCGAGTCACAGCGTCACTGGTTTGGACGCTTAGGGCTGCACTCAAACTATGTTTTGGCAGCGGTGTTGGTTTCAAGTATTCTCATGATCTTAGCAGGGTATTTTGGCTGGATTTTTTGGAAAAAACGTCAGCAAGGTTCTCGCATAAATCGTGCCTTAGACAAATTTTCTAAAAGATTGCCCGCTCAGTTGCAAAAACAGGATGCAGAAACAGTGAGTGTGTGGATGCAGCGTTTAGCAGCGCAGGTAGATGCAAATGAACAAGAGGCATTTAAGCGTTTAGGCGTGTGCTATCAACAATATTCTTATGCGCCTGAACATGACCGTGTTTCAGAGCAGGTGTTTTTTGATTTGCTTAAAACTTGCTCGGATGTGTTGAAAAAACACAGAAAGGACTTGTCTTAAAAATCAAAACTGAATATGATGCGAAGCACTTTAGGCGTATAGCTCAGTTGGTTAGAGCGCTACGTTGACATCGTAGAGGTCTCCAGTTCGAGTCTGGATATGCCTACCAATACATTAAAATTATATGTTGTTACATAACTTCATATAAGTAATAAAGCTCTGAATTATAACGATTTAGGGCTTTTTTATTGCTTTTCTTAAAGATACATAAATTCGCTTATAGTTTAAAAATATGTACACAGTGGTGTACACATGTAAGTTTTCGGCTTATTTTGCACTAGAGCTTTGAAGCCTCTTTCCACATTTCATTTGTGCACTGATTCGTGAGCGAGAACATGGCACCATTGAGCATTTAATGGTTATGCCAGTCACGGTTTTTGAAATTATGCTGGCAAAGGTTTTATCGATGAGCCTTGTGGTGCTTTTAGCAGCTTTTTTAGGCTTAAAAGTAGTGGTGCAGGGGGCATTGCAGGTACCCATAGAAGGAAGTTTGTTGTTGTTTTTCTTTGGAGCCTTGCTGACCTTATTTGCAACAACCTCAATGGGTATATACATGGCAACCGTGTCTAAATCGATGCCGCAATTTGGTTTGCTGATGATGCTTATTTTGATTCCCTTGCAAATGCTGTCTGGGGCAAGTACACCAAGAGAAATCATTCAAAATATCATGCTGATTGCACCGACAACGCATTTTGTAACATTGGCTCAAGCAGTTTTATACCGAAATGCAGGATTGGATGTGGTCTGGCCTTCGTTTCTATGGCTAATCGCAATTGCAACAATTTTTTTCGATGTATCTTGGAAACGCTTTAAAAATACCATCCATACAATGGCTTAATGTGATGAATTAAGTTTGATGGTTGAAGCAAAAATTTTGATTAAGGTGTATTAAAAGTTACACTAGGCATAATTTTTGCTAATATGTATGAAAATTGTTCAATAAAAGTAAATGACATGAAACACATTCTTGTACCAGTTTTGGTGGTGTTGGTCGTTTTATTAGGTTATCTCGTTTACTTGGAAGAGGAAACGCGAAAGCAGACAGAACTGAACCAAGTTTTGACTGAATCTGCAAATTTATCGCTAGAAAAAACAGAAGCGGCTACACCACAGATTTTGCAAGTCACAGAATAAGCGTAGAAATCTCTAACATGTTGTGTGGTAATTGCTTTATTCATCACACTTTTGTGTGCTTCACTTTATCGTAAAATTTTATCTTTAATTCAAAAAACTAGAATTTTTAAAAAATCCCTATGGTATAATTTGCCAATTGAAACTGCTTCATCACAACTCAAAGGCATTACTTTTGAGAGTGACTGAAGTAAAAAAAGATGAACAAAGCTGCATAAAATTTATGCGGCTTTTTTATTTAGCATTCCGAATTTTTGATTTTGATAAAATCAAATGCTTGATTGTGAATTAAGTTTATCTTTTTCATGTAATTTTACATGCTCATTGGGCAAATCCATTGCCGCAACTGACACAGGCTTTTAAGTGCTGACTTAAAATTGTGTCATGCTGCAAATTCAGTTTATTTACAGGGGCTAGGTCATGACGACTCCTAATCCATCCTCAGCGGGAATGCTTGAGCGCTTATTCAAATTAAGTGAAAACAAGACCACATTCCGTACCGAGATTTTGGCGGGTGTAACCACATTCTTAACCATGTGTTACATCATTATTGTCAATCCGATGATTTTATCTGAAACAGGAATGGATCATGGAGCTGTCTTTGTCGCCACCTGTTTAGCCGCAGCTATTGGCTGCTTGGTGATGGGAATTGTTGCCAATTACCCAATCGCACTCGCACCAGGCATGGGGCTAAACGCCTATTTCACTTACTCGGTTTGTTTAGGCATGGGTGTGCCTTGGCAAACGGCTTTGGCTGCAGTTTTTGTATCAGGGATTATTTTCATTGCCATTAGCATGTTTAAAATCCGTGAAGCCATTGTTAATGCCATTCCCATGTCATTAAAATTAGCCATAGGCGGTGGTATTGGTTTATTCCTTGCTTTAATCGCGCTTAAAAATGCTGGTGTTATTGTCGATAATCCTGCGACTTTGGTGGGCTTAGGTGACTTAAAACAACCCACTGTACTTTTAGCGCTATTGGGGTTTTTAATGGTGGTGGTGATGCATCACTTTAAAGTGCGTGGTGCAATTATCATCAGTATTTTGGTGCTAACTGCGATTTCAACAGCTTTAGGTTTAAGTGAATTTAAAGGAGTGGTTGGTGAAATTCCATCTATTGCACCTACTTTTATGCAAATGGACTTTGAAGGTCTATTTACAGCAAGTTTAATTGGTGTAATTTTCGTATTTTTCTTGGTCGATTTATTTGACTCCACAGGCACTTTAGTGGGTGTTTCACACCGCGCAGGCTTATTACAAGATGGCAAATTACCTCGTTTGAAAAAAGCGCTTTTTGCCGATTCTTCTGCAATTGTTGCAGGTGCGGCATTGGGTACATCTTCAACAACGCCGTATATTGAATCATCTGCAGGTGTTGCAGCGGGTGGTCGTACAGGCTTAACCGCAGTGATTGTTGGCTTGTTGTTTATTGCCTGTTTGTTCTTGGCACCACTTGCGCAATCGGTACCAGGTTTTGCGACTGCACCTGCCTTGTTATTTGTGGGTGTGTTGATGATTCAAGGCATTGTGCATATTGATTGGGATGACATCACCGAAGCCGTGCCTGCATTCTTAACAGTCGTGTTCATGCCATTTACTTATTCTATTGCCGATGGCATCGCTATGGGCTTTATTAGCTATGCGCTGATTAAACTACTCACTGGCAAAGCCAAGTCTGTACCTTATATGGTGTGGATTATTGCTGCACTTTGGGCATTAAAATTTGCCATGTTTGGCGGTTAATATTCTTAAACTGAAAAGGGGTGTAAACTCAGTTTGCACCCTTTTTTATTTTGATCAATTTTTTAATATTCTCCCATAAAATAGCAAAAAGGACAGAACATGAATCAACTTGAGCTAATCTGTGCATTACCTAAAGCAGAATTGCATGTGCATATTGAAGGTACTTTTGAACCTGAATTGATGTTTGCCATTGCGCAGCGCAACCAAATAGACATCCCTTATCAGTCCGTAGAAGAAGTCAAACAAGCATATAACTTTCATAACTTGCAGTCTTTTTTAGATATTTATTATGCAGGCGCACAAGTGTTGGTGCATGAGCAAGATTTTTACGATTTGGCTTGGGCATATTTTGAAAAATGTGTTGAAGACCGTGTGGTACATACCGAAATGTTTTTTGATCCGCAAACCCATACCGAGCGTGGTGTGGCATTTGCAACCGTGATTAATGGCTTACAACGTGCTTGTGATGATGCGCAAACAAAATTAGGCATCAGTTCAAATTTAATTATGTGTTTCTTGCGTCATTTAAGCGAAGATGCAGCATTTGCCACACTTGAACAGGCTTTGCCTTATAAAGATCAAATTATCGCAGTGGGTTTGGACTCAAGCGAAGTTGGACATCCACCTTCAAAGTTTGAACGTGTCTTTGCCAAAGCACGTGAAGCAGGCTTTTTAGTCGTGGCACATGCAGGCGAAGAAGGGCCAGCCGAATATGTTTGGGAAGCATTAGATTTACTGAAAGTAAACCGTATTGATCATGGTGTGCGTTCTGAAGAAGATCCTGTATTAATGCAACGTCTAATTGCAGAGAAAATGCCGCTCACGGTCTGTCCATTGAGTAATTTAAAGCTATGCGTAGTGGATGATATGGCACAGCACAACATCCGCCGTTTATTGCAGCAGGGTGTTAAAGTGACAGTTAATTCAGATGATCCATCTTATTTTGGTGGTTATATGAATGATAACTTTGTTGCTATTAGCCAAGCTTTAGATTTAAGCAATGCTGAATTAAAACAATTGGCGGTTAATTCTTTTGAAGCTTCATTTATTTCGGCTGAAGAAAAGCAAAAATGGATTGAGCAAATTCAAGCATTGGGATGAGTTAAACTGAATTTAGATTAGCTTAGACTACAAAAAAGCAGCTTAATTTAAGCTGCTTTTTTGTGGGAGAACGATTTGAATCGCTTTAAACTCAAGCTTTAAAAATTATTTACCTTGTTGCGTCATACTACGCAATACATCGTCTTTATCTATAAAGTGATGTTTAAGTGCTGCAAGCATATGCCCAACCACCATTGCCCCTGCAAACCATGACAAATAAGTATGCACAGGTTTAACAATTGCTAATAGTTCGGGGTTCTTATCCACCAAGGCTGGAATTTCAAATAAATACAACACAGGCACAGGTTTACCCACGCTCCAGCTAAACAAACAGCCCGTGATTGGAATCGCAATCAGCATAAAATACAGACCTAGATGTCCTAAATGCGCTAGTGTTTTCATCAACGGTGACATGCTGTCAGGCAGTTGTGGCGCAGGGTGGGTGTAACGCCAAAATAAGCGAATCACCAATAAAAATAATCGCCATGAGCCAATGTAAAACTTGTGCGGTACGGGTGTAATATGAAGTGGAACTGTTCATGTTGTATTTCAGGCGAATAGTGTGCTTGCATGCTAAACAACAGCATGTAGCGAAAAAAGTATCCACCTGCAACGGAGTGTTGAAAATCTGCGACGCTGCAAAAAAATAGCGTTCTTGAGGGAACGAGCATATTTTTTGCTGCTATTGCGTTATGAGTCAGTCATTTAGAATGACTAATTTCCTGCCTCATGCTTTATATCGGCTAAAAAACGTTGCGAGATATATCTCTCATGTCGCAAACATAGAAGAATTATCAACAGCCTCTAGCCTAAGCACTTGAATGTAGAAATTGCAAAAAGCTATTCCTTCGCCAAACAAGTTTAGGCACAATAGCGGCATTGTTTCACCCAAATGACTTGAATATTAAATACAGGAAATATCCATGAAAAAACTACTCGCTGTATTGGCACCTATCGCTTTGGTTTTATCTGCATGTACCACCACTACAGGTACTACTACAGGAACGACAACTGCACCGACAGCAACTCAACAATTGGGTATGGCGGCGATTAAAATTGCAATTAATGCCAAGTGTGTGACTGAATTAAACAACATTCCTGCATGGCACACTGCGACACGTGTTATGACACCAACGCAAAAGCAAAATGTTCAAGCGGAAATTTGTGGTTGTGTCAGTGAAAAAGCACCACAAAACGTGACTGCAGTAGATTTAGCCACTGCAGCAATTGACCCTGCTGCACGTGCAACGATTGTGAGCAATGCAGTATCAAGAACCATTAATGCATGTGTGGCAGAAGCAGTAAGATAAGTTTACTGATTCTGTAAAATTAAAGATGGTGCGTGTTGATTCGCATCGTAAGATAGGCTGAAGATTTCAGCCTATTTTTTCTGGAAAAAGATGATGAAAATTGCAGGTGTAGATGAAGCAGGGCGTGGGCCTTTAGTGGGTTCTGTTGTCGCTGCGGCAGTTATTTTAGATCCGAATAACCCGATTGAAGGTTTAAATGATTCTAAAAAACTGACAGAAAAAAAGCGTGAAAAGTTATTTGTTGAAATTCAGGAAAAGGCTTTGGCTTGGGCAATTGCAGAAGCATCTGCAGCCGAAATTGATGAACTGAATATTTTGCAAGCGTCGTTATTGGCGATGCGTCGTGCGGTGGAAGCCTTATCTATTCAACCTGAGCATGTCTTAGTCGATGGCAATAAAATTCCGCAGGGTTTAGCGATGTCTTGTGATGCCGTTGTTGGGGGAGATGCATTACATGCAGAGATTTCGGCAGCCAGTATTTTAGCTAAAGTGGCGCGTGACCGTGAAATGGTATTGCTTGATCAAGCATTTCCACAATTTGGTTTTGCCAAACATAAAGGTTATCCAACCAAAGCACATTTTGAAGCCATTGCACAGCATGGCGTGATTGCGGCACATCGACGTAGTTTTGCACCTGTGCGTAAAGCTTTAGAATTAATGGAAAACTCACAGTAATTTTCATGCAAAACTTGTGCTGAGTTGCCTGTAAAATAGTCTTTACATGCTTCGAATCAGCGAGCAACTCTGAAATGATGCGAGTTTTTAAAAAGCATTCAGCAGAAAAATTTAAAGCGGCAAATGAGCCGCTTTATATTCAATTACCTTAATCGTTTAACGATTAAAGTCATTTTGCGAGTAGTTATCTTCTTCAAATGAAGGTTGATAATCTTGATCTAAATGTTGCAAATGCTCATGCATGGCACGCTCGTGTTGAATACGTTGATAGATTTCTTCACGATGAACCGATACTTCTTTCGGGGCATTTACACCAATACGAACTTGGTTACCTTTGACACCAAGCACAGTCACGCTGACTTGGTCCCCAATCATTAATGTTTCTCCGACACGTCGGGTCAGAATCAGCATGTTTATCTCCTTGCAAAATGCTAAACCTGCATTGATTTTTAAAGCAATTTAAAAGTCACAACCAAATAAAAACCAGTAAATTTTAACGGAACGTATCATTATTTATTTTATAAGATACAGCGCTGCCAAAATTTATGAAAGCATGTTGCTCAATATAACAGAGCCACTATAAAAAAAACTATAGTGGCTCTATTTTTTTGTACTTTTTCGCAAAATTTGTCAGACAATTACATTTTCTGACAGGGGCGTATTAAGCGCGTGCGCTAGACTCACCGCTTTCACGATCTAGACCAAATACAGTGTGTAAAGTACGTACTGCAAGCTCTAAATAGTTTTCTTCAATAATGACTGAAATTTTAATTTCAGAAGTAGAAATCATTAGAATGTTGATGCCTTCATCTGCAAGTGCAGTAAACATTTTGCTTGCAACACCTGCGTGTGAACGCATACCTACACCTACGATAGATACTTTCACGATGTCACCACGTGTAGCGACTTCACGTGCACCAATTTCTTTGGCAGTTGCTTCAAGAATTGATTTTGCTTTGGCAAGTTCGCCACGGTTTACAGTAAAAGTAAAGTCGGTAGTACCATCTTCTTCTACGTTTTGGATGATCATGTCAACTTCAACATTGGCAGCGCCAATAGGTGACAAGATTTTAGATGCAATACCTGGCTCATCAGGCACACCTAAAATAGTTAATTTTGCTTCGTCACGGTTAAACGCGATACCTGAGATGATAGGTTGTTCCATGTTGTCTTCCAATTCAGTAGTAATGAGTGTGCCGACATTTTGTTTAAAATCTTCGTCGAATGCGCCATCATTGTCATTATCAAAACTTGATAATACACGTAAAGGTACTTGGTATTTACCTGCAAATTCAACCGCACGAATTTGCAATACTTTAGAACCTAAAGAAGCCATTTCTAGCATTTCTTCAAAAGAAATACGATCTACTTTTTTGGCTTTTGGTGCAACGCGTGGGTCTGTGGTGTAAACGCCATCTACGTCAGTGTAAATTTGACATTCATCGGCTTTCAATGCAGCAGCAAGTGCAACGCCAGAAGTATCAGAACCGCCACGACCTAAAGTCGTGGTGTTACCTTCAGCATCAAACCCTTGGAAACCAGCAACCACAATCACACGGCCTGCGTCTAGGTTTTCAGTTAACACGTCAGTATTAATCGCTTCAATACGTGCTTTGGTAAATGCGCTGTCAGTTTGAATACCAACTTGGCGACCAGTTAGTGATTTTGCTGCAACGCCAATAGAATTCAGCGCCATCGCTAACATCGAAATCGTCACCTGTTCGCCTGTAGACACCATTTGGTCTAATTCACGCGGATCAGGGGTTTCGGTAATGGCTTTCGCGAGAGCGAGTAGGCGATTGGTTTCGCCACTCATGGCAGAAACGACAACCACTACTTTGTGGCCATGATCATGCCAGCGCTTCACACGACGAGCAACATTTAAAATGCGCTCGGGAGTACCCATTGAGGTACCGCCATATTTTTGAACGATTAGTGCCATAGTTGTTCCATATAAGCCATGACCCCGAATTTACCTGCTCAGGGTCAGTTACACAAAAAGTGAGATTATTTTGCCGCAAGCCAAGCAGTTAAACCTGCCATCACCGTTGCAAAGTTCTCGTTAAGTGGCGCGCCACCTTGTGCCAAATCAGGTTTACCACCACCTTTACCACCTAGTTCTGTAGCCAAGTGTTTGATGATGTCTCCTGCTTTAATCGTAGCAGTAAAGTCTGGTGCAACAGAAGCGATTAAGCTGACTTTATCGCCTTCTACACCTGCAAGTACAATCACTGCTTGGTCGAGTTTGGATTTTACACCGTCGTGCAAATTACGCAGTGATTTTGCATCCATATTTTGTACAGTGGTAATGAGCGTGGTACGTCCAGCAAGTTCTTGTACTTGACTTAAAAGTTCAGCTGCTTGGAAGTGCGCTAATTTTTGATTGAGCTGTTCAATCTGCTTTTGAAGGCTAGATGCTGTATCGACCAATGTATTCACTTTTTCTAAAGTTTGGTCTTTTTGTGCTTTCAACAAAGCATTGATGCTGTTGATATCGCGTTCAGTTTTTTGAACGGCTTCAACGGCTTTGCTGCCTGTAATTGCTTCAATACGACGTACACCAGCTGCAACACCACCTTCAGAGATGATTTTGAACAGACCAATATCACCTGTACGTTTCACGTGAATACCGCCACAAAGTTCAATGGAGAAGTTTTTATCTTCAATGATTGAACCCATAGAAAGTACGCGAACTTCATCGCCATACTTTTCACCAAATAGCATCATTGCGCCTTTGGCTTTGGCTGCTTCAATATCCAGTAATTCAGTAGAAACTGCGGTATTGGCAATGACTTCTGCATTTACCAAACGCTCAATTTCTTGCAATTGTTCAAATGACACAGGTTGGTCATTGGCAAAGTCAAAACGTAAAATATCAGAAGCAACCAACGAACCTTTTTGCTGTACGTGTGCACCTAAAACTTGACGTAGGGCAGCGTGCAATAAGTGTGTTGCAGAGTGGTTGCGTGCAGTAGCTTCGCGGATGTCTGCTTTTACAATCGCTTCCACCGCTTGCGCAGCTTTTAAACTGCCCATGGTAACAATACCTTGATGAACAAAAGCACCGCCAGATTTTTTGGTGTCTTGAACTTCAAAAATACCTGTTTCGTTTTTGAATAGACCTGTATCACCAATCTGACCACCGCTTTCTGCATAGAACGGGGTTTGATTGAGTACGATTAAAGCTTCATCGCCTTCAACTACTTCATCGACTTGTTCGCCATCTTTATAAATAGCCACAATTTGACCCTGACCAGTCGTTGCGTCATAGCCATCAAATTGAGTTTCACCTTCAACTTTTACAATTGAGTTGTAGTCAACGGCAAATTTACCTGCATCGCGTGCACGTTGACGTTGCGCTGCCATTTCAACTTCAAAGCCTGCTTCGTCAATGGTCAAGTCGCGTTCACGTGCAATATCTGCCGTTAAATCTGTTGGGAAGCCGTAAGTGTCATATAGTTTAAATACCACTTCACCAGGAATGACCGAGCCTTTAAGCTGTGCCAATTCACCTTCAAGCAATTTCAAACCTTGCTCAAGCGTTTTGGCAAATTGTTCTTCTTCTTTTAGAAGTTGCGCTTCAATACGCGCTTGATTTGCTGCAAGTTCAGGATAAGCTTGACCCATTACTTCAATTAAAGGCTGAAGCATTTTGTGGAAGAATGAACCTGTTGCGCCAAGCTTGTTGCCGTGACGTACTGCACGACGAATAATACGACGCAATACATAACCACGACCTTCATTCGATGGATTCACGCCATCGGCAATTAGGAAGCAGCAAGAACGAGCGTGGTCAGCAACTACTTTGAGTGAAGCAGGGTAGTCTACAGGCTTGCCAGTTTGCTGTGCAGTTACTTCAAGAGCAGTCGTGTCTAAACCAATAATCTGTGCTGCATTTTTGAGTAAGTGCTGGAACAGATCAATTTCGTAGTTAGAGTTGACGTGTTGCAATACTGCAGAAATACGCTCCAAGCCCATGCCTGTATCTACAGACGGTGCTGGAAGTGGGTGTAATACACCATCTGCAGTGCGGTTGAACTGCATGAATACGTTGTTCCAAATTTCAATGAAACGGTCGCCATCTTCTTCAGGTGTGCCTGGTAAGCCACCCCAGATATGATCGCCATGATCATAGAAAATTTCAGAACACGGACCGCAAGGACCTGTATCACCCATTGCCCAGAAGTTGTCTGAAGCATATTGGCCGCCTTTGTTATCGCCAATACGGATAATACGAGAAGCATCTAAACCAATTTCTTTGTTCCAGATGTCAAATGCTTCATCATCGGTGTGGTAAACCGTGGCATATAAACGGTCTTTTGGTAGCGCTAACCATTGTTCACTGGTTAAAAATTCCCAAGCAAATTTAATTGCATCACGTTTGAAATAATCACCAAACGAGAAGTTACCTAACATTTCAAAGAAAGTATGGTGACGTGCGGTATAACCCACATTGTCTAAATCGTTATGTTTACCGCCTGCACGCACACATTTTTGTGACGATACAGCACGTACATAATCACGTTTTTCTAACCCAAGGAAACAGTCTTTAAACTGGTTCATACCTGCATTGGTAAATAACAGGGTTGGGTCATTGGCGGGTACTAGAGAACTCGATGCGACACGTGTATGCCCTTGCGATTCAAAGTAACGCAAAAATGCTTCACGAATTTCAGCTGATGTCATAAAACGAGTACTCACAACCAAGTCACTCCATAAATTCCGATTTGGCTAAACGCAAGACAGTCTGACAAAAATAATTCTTTTGCTGTCATGCAGGCTTAAAATTTTAAAAACGCCAAATTATAACGGAAAAAGCCATTATCACCAATCATTTTAGTGTGAATAGATGACAATTCTGACGCAAACTTGGTTGCGATTACGCAGAATAAATCTTTGCAATAGAAGATGATGAACATTTACATTCAAAATAAGCGTTTACTGTAGGTCACGGAGTATGCCGAACTGCCATAAAGTAGAATACAAAATTTAAGAAAACGTAAATGTAAGCTAGAAAGTCAAAGCTGATATTTTTGATTTGCCGAATTAAACAACAAATTGCGTGAAAATTCGCAGAATTGATCTGATTTTTTTCAGTAAGGCCTCAAAATCTATTAACATAGTCTGTGCTTAAATTTTGATTTCATTATGAAAGGATCGGTCATGCAACGAGTGGCAATCAATGGCTTTGGTAGAATCGGGCGCAATGTGCTGCGGGCTTGGTTTGAAAATCCCAAAGACTTTCATTTTGAAATCGTCGCCATAAATGACATTGCCGATGTAGAAACCTTGGTTCATTTATTTAAATATGACAGTACCCATGGTCGTTTTAAAGGACAGGTGGAAATTAGCCTCGAAAATGAACAGATTTTTTTGAATATTTCTGCAGGTTTGGCGCAATTAAAAGTTCAGGTGTTGAATCAGGCTCAACCTGCGCAATTACCGTGGCAAGCCTTAAATGTTGATGTGGTATTGGAATGTACAGGGTTGTTCCGTTCCCGCGAGGCGGCAACGCAGCATATTACTGCGGGCGCCAAACGTGTAATTATTGGTGCTGCACCATTCGATACTGTAGATGCTGCGATTGTTTATGGTGTGAATCATCATGAAGTCAAAAGTACCGACCAAATTATTTCCAGCGTATCTTGTACCACGCAGGCTTTAGTACCATTAGTTAAAATCATTGATGATGCTTTCGGAATTGATACCGCATTAATGACTGAAATTCATGCAGTCACAGCCGATCAAACTGTATTGGATCAAGCACACCGTGATTTACGTCGTGCGCGTGCATCAGGGCAAAATATTATTCCTACAACTTCATCTGCCTTGGGTGCATTAAAACAAGTCATGCCAAAAATGGCAGATCGGATTGATGGTTACTCGATTCGTGTACCGACCATTAATGTTGCAGCTATTGATTTAACTTTTATTTCTCAGTCACCAATTACGGTGCACAAATTGAATCAGGTGTTGTGTGCTTCGGCAGCGCATGATTATGCCGAAATTATGCAAGTGACCGATGAGCCTTTGGTATCGAGCGACTTTAACCATTCACCTTATTCTTTAATTGTCGATTTAAGTCAAACCATGGTCGTGGGTCATCAAGCCAAAGTTTTTGCGTGGTATGACAACGAGTGGGGTTATGCCAACCGTTTACTAGATTTGTGTGAATCTTTTAGTCAACGGGCGGTGTAAGCGGCTACTTTTTAAGACATATACAAAGTGTAAAAAGCATGTAATAGTGATGAAAGATTTTATAATTCGTATTCACAGTTAATTCACTGATTGATATAACAAAGTTTGCATAGAAAATTTGAATAGAGTAGTGGCATGATGATTATTTTATTGTGGGGATTTATTTTTTTGCTGGCACTTGCTGTCATTTTTCTGATTTGGTTGCAATTTAAAAATCAGGCAGACAGCAGCAGCGACGTGCAGCATCAACAGCAAGTCGAGCAAAAAGTATTACATTTAGAAGAGCATCTAAAAAAGACGTTGGAGATTATGCAAGATTTGGCTAAAAAGATGCAGGTTCAGCAAGATGCGCTAGATAAAACCGTGCAAAAAACCGCACAGCTTGAAATGCAAAATGCTGAGTTGGTCAGTTTATTGGCAAAGGCGGTGAAATCAAATCAGGACTTTTAAATGATGGCTTTGAAAGATGTGGTGTATTCATATTTTTTTACCGCATATTTCAGAAAAAGTCAGGTGCATGAGCAAAAGTATCATGCTAAACTAGGAGAAATCGGGTGTGCTCCCGATTTTTTTATGCGGATTCGTTCCGCGCAAACAAGAATTTAGGTTTACAACATGCCCATTTCAGAGACATGGTTATTACCTGATGGTGTAGCTGATGTATTACCAGAACAAGCGCAAGTGATTGAAAGCTTGCGTCGTAAGTCACTGGATTTCCTCGCATCTCGAGGTTATCAGTTGGTGTACACGCCATTCATAGAATACATTGAATCTCTATCTTCTCTTTCAGAATCGAATCAAGATTTAGACCTTGCCACATTTAAAGTGATCGACCAACTTTCAGGTCGTTTGCTGGGTGTTCGTGCCGATATGACACCACAAGTGGCGCGTATTGATGCGCATGTACATCCTGTAGATGGCATTGCACGTTACTGCTATGCAGGTACGGTTTTACATACCAAACCACAAGGTTTTAATACCACACGTGCACCATTGCAATTGGGTGCAGAGTTATTTGGTTCAGACAGCATTGATGCCGATGTAGAAATGGTTGATCTGATGCTCAGCTTGCTAAAAGAGGCAGGTTTGGCAGAAGGTGTGCATTTAGACTTGGGTCATGTCGGCTTGTTCCGTAGCTTGGTTAAACAAGCAGAATTAAGCAAAGCCACTGAACGTCAATTGTCAGATTTATATCAGCGTAAAGCATTGCCTGAATTGGCAGAATTTACCCAAGATTTAAATTTCGGTTCAGATTTTTATGCTTTAGGTCGCTATGCCAGTGATTTAACTGCTTTGCAGGCTCATTTAAGTGCTGATGTGTTGGAAAATACCGAATTTAAGCAAGCGTTTGAAGCCGTGAAAGCAACACAAGCTGAAATTCAGGCACGTTGGCCAAACTTGCATATTGGTATTGATGTGGTTGAGCTGCGTTCTTATCACTATCACACAGGTTTAATGTATGCAGTGTATGCGCCAAATCGTGCTGCACCATTGGCACAAGGCGGTCGTTATGATGGCATTGGTCAGCATTTCGGACGTGCGCGCCCTGCAACAGGTTTCTCTTGTGACTTGTTTGTATTAAGTGCAGGTCGTTTTGAATCATCGTCTGTTGTTGTTGCGCCTAAAGGCTCACAACCTGATTTAATCGCGGCTATCCAAAACACACGTGCGCAAGGCTTTAGTGTAATTCAATTGTTGGGTAATGATGATTTAAACTCGGTTCCATACGCAACGCACCAATTGGTTCTTGCAAATGGTGAGTGGACAGTCGAAAAAATTTAATCGCCAAGGCATGTTTCATGTTACAGGTCTTGGTTTTCAATTTTAACAGCATGATGTAATGAGGCTATTATGGGCAAGAATGTTGTGGTACTTGGTACCCAATGGGGCGACGAAGGTAAAGGTAAGATCGTCGACCTGCTCACAGATCAGGCGGCGGCAGTCGTTCGTTATCAAGGCGGACACAACGCAGGCCATACTCTCGTGGTTGGTGGTAAGAAAACTGTATTACACCTCATTCCATCAGGTATTTTACGTGAAAACGTACTGTGCTTAATTGGTAATGGTGTAGTACTTTCTCCTGAAGCACTCATTAAAGAAATGGGTATTTTGGAACAAGAAGGCGTGCCAGTGAAAGAGCGTTTACGTATTTCACCAAACTGTCCGCTTATTTTGCCGAACCACATTGCACTTGACCAAGCACGTGAGAAAAAACGTGGTAATGCCAAAATTGGTACAACAGGTCGTGGTATTGGCCCAGCTTATGAAGACAAGGTTGCACGTCGTGCGATTCGTGTTGCTGACTTGGTTCGTGGCGGTGAAGCACTACGCGCTCAATTGACTGAATTATTGGACTATCACAACTTCCAATTGACACAATACTACGGTGTTGAAGCAGTTCAGTTAGATGAAGTTTTAGCGCTATGTGACCAATGGCGTGAAGTGATTGCACCATTAGTGGTTGATGTAACGACTGAAATTCATAATTACCGTAAAAACGGTGACAACATTATGTTTGAAGGTGCGCAAGGTTCATTACTTGATGTTGACCACGGTACTTATCCGTATGTGACTTCATCGAATACAACTGCGGGCGGTGTAAGCTCTGGTTCAGGCTTAGGTCCATTACATTTAGACTACGTTTTGGGGATTACCAAAGCTTATACCACACGTGTAGGTGCAGGCCCATTCCCAACTGAGTTGGTGTATGACGCAGCAAATGACGTAGGTGATGCGATTGGTAAACACTTAGGTACTGTGGGTCACGAGTTCGGTGCTTCTACAGGTCGTCAACGTCGTTGTGGTTGGTTTGATGCCGAAATTTTACGTCGTTCAGTCGATGTAAACTCACTGTCTGGTATCTGCTTGACCAAGTTAGACGTATTGGACGGTTTAGAAGAAATCAAAATCTGCGTAGGTTATGAAAATACCGATTCAGGTTGTGTAGGTTCTTCTGATGCGCTTGCATACGAAAACTTAAAGCCAATTTATGAAACAATGCCAGGTTGGTCTGAATCAACTGTGGGTGCGACCAGTGTAGAACAATTGCCTGAAAATGCAGTGAACTACATCAAACGTCTTGAGCAGTTAATTGAATGTCCAATCGACATTATTTCTACAGGTCCAGACCGCGCAGAAACTATCGTATTACGTCATCCATTTGATGCTTAAGTCGTTGTGATTTAGCATAGCATTTAAGCTCTGATGATGTATTCAGCCCTGTCTAAATGATGGGGCTTTTTATTGCTGTTGTTTCAGTTTCAATAGCGACTCATTTTTGGAAACATTATAGATGATGCTGAGTGAGTTGTTTTTTCAAGACTAAAGTTGCAGATGACTGGCGCTGTGCAGAGCAGGGTGGCTTGTTACAATGGCTTTAGAAAATTAAATTTAATTAAGGTTATGCAGGATGCATAAAAATATTACCAGTACGATTTTTTATTCTTTATTGTTTGCGATGGGCGGCGCACCGACCATTGCCATGATGCTGATTTTATCGCAAAAGCATGATCCGAATATTATGTACCAGGCATTTATTGGTTTAAGCGTTATTTTTGCCTGTATTTTGGTGCCACTGATTCTGATTCAAAATGCTTACCTACTCTACAAACGCAAAAATCCAGAAATGGAAGAAAAAGTAGAAGTAGTGTCTAAAATTTACTTGGGTTTAAATATTTTCTGTTTAGTATTTTGGTTGTGTTATCAATTTCTTTACTAGGGTAGTGATTGATCGCTCAAACATACAATCTGTACACAGCTTAGGCGTTGTTTACATAAATGATATGTTTATGAAGTGATTATAGATTTAAAGCCTTGAATTGATTTCATATAATTGATTGGTATGAAGATAGCTCGCAAGGCGGAGATTATTATAATGAACAAAAAACTGATGTTAAGTTTATGTGCCGCAGGCGCAATCACAGTTTCAGGGTGTACGACTGTTGCAGACATGGCGGGTGCAGATACTGCGACCTTAAATGCAACTGCTACCAAAAGCTATAATGAAATGGTGCAAGACGCACGCAATAAAAATCAGTTAGACACAAGCTCCACCACGTATAAACGTATCAATACTGTGTTTCAGCGTTTGATCCCACATGCCAATCAAATGAACCAAACAGGTCAGCCTTTCCAGTGGCAATTGGCGGTACTTAAGTCTGATCAAGTTAATGCTTTTGTCGCACCTGGTGGTAAAGTGGTGTTCTACACTGGTATTGTGAATAAACTGAATTTAACTGATGCTGAAATTGCCGCAATTATGGGGCATGAAATGGTGCATGCTTTAGAAGAACACGCGAAAAGTAAAATTGGTGCACAGGCTTTAACCAATATTGCCTTGAACGTAGGTTTAAGTGCGGCAGGCAATAACGTTGGTCAATTGGGTGCAGCAGCAGCGCAATTGGGTACCCAAATTGGGATTGGCTTGCCATATTCACGTAATTTGGAAAGTCGTGCCGATCAGGGTGGTTTAATGCTGATGGCGCGTGCAGGTTATAACCCACAAGCTGCAATTACCCTTTGGGAAAAAATGAACAAGCTTGAAGGTGGCGGCGGTGCGTCCTTCTTATCGACTCACCCATCGAACAGTCAGCGTATTGAAGCAATGCGTAAAAACTTGCCAGCAGCACAAGCGCTATATAACCAAAGTCGTCGTTAAGATGACCTCAGCCAGTTCAACTGGTTAAGATAAAACACAAAAAAGATGCGCATGGTTTTATGCGCATCTTTTTTTATGAAGACTTTTTGACTTTAAACAGCATAAAAATGATGAGTTATTGCTGAGTTCATATTTTTAATTTCATTTTAAAGCAGTGCTTAAAATAAAATTAGGGCGCTGGATTGGGTTGTTGACGATGAATGGCTTCAATGCCTTGTAAAATTTCATCTGATAAGGTGATGTCAAAGGCATCAATATTTTCTTTGAGTTGCGCCATATTCGTCGCGCCAATAATGGTACTTGTCACAAAAAATTGCTGCTTGATAAATGCCAGCGCCAGTTGCGTCAAACTCAAGCCGTGTTGTTCTGCAAGTTGGGCGTATTGCTCGGTTGCCCATTCGCTTTGTGGATTACTGTAACGGCTAAAACGTGAATATAGCGTGACACGTGCATTGGCAGGGCGTGCGCCATGACGGAATTTACCAGTTAAATAACCAAAAGCCAAAGGTGAGTAGGCGAGTAGTCCAACACCTTCATAATGGGCGATTTCAGACATGCCAATTTCATAAGTACGATTCAGCAGGTTATATGGATTTTGTACGCTGACAAATTTACTTAATCCTAATTGTTCTGCTAAGTGTAAAAACTTCATGGTGCCCCAAGGGGTTTCATTCGACAGACCTATATAGCGAATCCGTCCTTTTTGAATTTCTTGTTGCAACGCGGTTAAGGTTTCAGCAAGGTCGGTTACTTCTTGCGTATTTTGTGCTTCTTGGTTGCCATAACCAAGTTTGCCAAAAAAGTTGGTTGGGCGTTGTGGCCAGTGCAGTTGGTATAAGTCGATATAGTCGGTTTGCAGGCGTTTTAAATTGCCATCCAGTGCAGAATGAATATCCTCTGCGTTAAAGCGGGTTTTGCCGTCTCGAATATGACTGCCGCCTTGCGAAGGGCCTGCAATTTTAGAGGCTAAAAATAATTTGTCACGTCCGCCACGTTGCTGTAACCAATTGCCAATGATGGTTTCGGTTGCACCTTGAGTTTCTACTTTTGGTGGTACGGGATACATTTCTGCGGTATCCCAAAAATATAAGCCTCGTTCTAGCGCATAATCGAGTTGTTGAAAGGCTTCTTGCTGGGTATTTTGTTCACCAAATGTCATGGTGCCTAAACAGATTTCTGGAACTAGAATGCCTGTTTTTGCCAAAGGTCTAAATTGCATCTTAGCATCTCGCTTAACATTGTCTTTATGAAGTCATGTCCTAAGAGGCTAAACCATTTTGAGCCGCTTGTGGCAGTTAAAATTGCTGATGCTTTGTAATGGTCGTAAGAATTATATTTTTATAGTTGAAAATGGCTATAAGTTATATACAGGCAATAAAAAAGCAAATCCGAAGATTTGCTTTTTGCTTAGCATGTGGATGGCTTATTCGTCATCAAAGTCGCCATCAGTGGCTTCATTTTGCTCCAAAGAAGCATCAAAAATCAGAATGGCTTTACCATCAGTTTCAATCATGCCTTGCTCTTCAAGCGTTTTCAGTACACGACCAACCATTTCACGTGAACAACCAACAATACGGCCAATTTCCTGACGTGTAATACGAATCTGACGACCATTTGGTAAAATCATAGCTTCTGGCTGTGCAGAAAGGTCAATCAAACAACGTGCAATACGACCAGACACATCTATAAAGGCAAGGTCAGTTACCTTACGTGTAGTATTTTTTAAACGACGTACCAGCTGTGCAAAAACGGCATAGCTTAAGTCAGGATATTGTTTGCTGAGTTCGTGGAAGTTTTCATAAGTAATTTCTGCAATTTCACAGACATCACGAGTACGAACTTCTGCAGTACGTTGTGGATTCGATTCAAACAGACCCATTTCCCCAAAAAAGTCGCCTGGATTCAAATATGCCACAACAATTTCGCGATCATCATCTTCGCGAAGAATAATTGATACTGAACCTTTTAAAATCAAATATAACGATTTAGATTCAGTCCCTGCATCAACAATAGTTGTCCGTTTTGGATAACGGTTGATGTATGCACGTTTTAATAATGCTTTGACTGAGTCAGGCAGTTGTCCAGGGGACAATGCATCAGTGCTCAGCTGTGAAAAGTTTGAAGTCATGCTAACGGTTCCGAAAATGGATAAATAATAGATCGCACAAGACCTAGTCTGAACTTGTCACACAGTAGAGATGAAATTCCTTATCAACTCAAGTTATGTTAGTGTACAAATACCCGTGTCAATTTATAGTTTTTTTTAGGTAGTTGCAATGCAAACAAGTGTTCAGTGGTTAGAGAACGTTGCTTTTGAAGCCAAATCAGAAAGTGGTCATTCTGTAGTGATGGATGGATCTGCAGAATATGGCGGTGAAAACCGTGGTCCACGTCCTATGGAGTTAATCTTAATGGGACTTGGTGGTTGTGCTTCATTCGATATTGTGACTATTTTAAAGAAATCACGCCAAGAAGTGACGCATGTTGAATGTCAGTTAAAAGCAGAACGTGCCGATAGCATCCCTGCCGTGTTCACCAAAATTCATTTGCATTTTGTGGTCAAAGGCAAGGCTGTCAAGGAAAAGCAGGTTGCGAAGGCGGTTGAACTTTCAGCAGAAAAGTACTGTTCTGCCAGTAAAATGCTATCTGATGGTGGTGTTGAAATTAGCCATGATTTTGAAATTATTGAACAAGATTAAGCGTTGACTGATAGGTCATACAATGGTTGGTATATTTGCCAATCATTGTAACTAAATATTTCTATTTGCATGAATAATAATCAGAAGCCTTTAATTTGTTGATATACAAGTGTATGTCAATAATTCAACTCACTATAAAAAAATTACCAGATTAAACTTGAAATTTACTTTAATCAGTCCAATATTATAATTGAAATCTAACCGTTAATTTTAATTAAGATTTTGAAAAATATATAAAAAATTTAATTGAAATTTACGCCTGCGTTCCCATATATCCATCAAGTACACAATTTGTTGTGAGGAATAACAAGAATGCGTTTTGAAAAGTTTACCAACCGCCTACAGCAAGCTTTATCCGATGCCCAATCTCTCGCGATAGGGAAAGATCATACTGCCATTGAAGGCATTCACTTATTGGCGACTTTGCTCGAAGAAGCTTCCAATGTCAGTTTATTACAACAAGCAGGCGCAAACCTACGTGATTTGCAAAGCAAATTACAGCAAGCGATTGCTGATGCACCGACTTTGGCCAATCCAACAGGCGATATCAACTTAAGTCCAGATGCGGTTAAAGCCTTGAATTTGGCTGACAGTTTTGCCCAAAAAGCAGGTGATGAGTTCTTGTCAACCGATTGGTTGATGCTGGGTTTGACCGAAGTGGGCGCGACCAAAACACTACTGAACAGTGTAGGCGTGACCTCAGATAGTTTGCGTAGCGTGATTGACAAAATTAGAGGGGATGAAAAAGTCATGAGCAATAATCACGAAGATCAACGTGACTCACTCAATAAATATACCATCGATTTAACCGAACGTGCGTTGGCGGGCAAGCTAGACCCTGTAATTGGTCGTGATGATGAAATTCGCCGTACCGTTCAGGTGTTGTCACGCCGTACCAAAAACAACCCAGTACTCATTGGTGAACCTGGTGTGGGTAAAACTGCGATTGTTGAAGGTTTGGCGCAGCGTATTGTAAATGGTGAAGTGCCAGAAAGCTTAAAAGGTAAACGTGTTTTATCTTTAGATTTGGGCTCATTGTTGGCAGGTGCGAAATATCGCGGTGAGTTTGAAGAACGCCTAAAAGCGGTCTTAAAAGACTTGGCGAAACAAGAAGGTGAAGTCATCTTATTTATTGATGAATTACACACACTTGTGGGTGCAGGTAAAGGCGATGGTGCCATGGATGCAGGCAATATGTTGAAACCTGCATTGGCGCGTGGCGAATTGCGCTGCGTCGGTGCCACTACTTTAGATGAGTATCGTCAATATATTGAAAAAGATGCGGCTTTAGAGCGTCGTTTCCAAAAAGTATTGGTCGATGAGCCAAGTGTAGAAGACACCATTGCAATTTTACGAGGTCTGAAAGAACGCTACGAAGTGCACCACGGGGTTAAAATTTTAGATTCGGCGATTATTGCCGCCGCTAAAATGTCGCACCGTTATATCACTGACCGTCAACTTCCCGACAAGGCAATTGATTTGGTGGATGAGGCAGCGTCACGGATTAAAATGGAGCTAGATTCTAAGCCTGAAGCCTTAGATAAATTAGAGCGCCGTTTAATTCAATTAAAACTGCAACTTGAAGCCGTGAAGAAAGATGAAGATGCAGGCAGCCGTGCTGAAGTTGCACATCTGGAAAAACAAATTATTGAAGTTCAAAATGAATACAATGATTTGGAAGAAGTTTGGAAAGCGGAAAAAACCTTGGTTGAAGGCACTAAGCAAATTCAGACTCAGCTTGATCAGGCACGTATGGCATTGCAAAAAGCGCAGCGTGAAAATGACTTGGCGGAAATGTCACGTTTACAATACGGTGTGATTCCTGAGTTGGAAAAACAACTGGCACAAGATGAGTTGGTTGAAGAGAAAGAAGAACCAAAATTATTGCGTAACAAAGTTACGGACAATGAAATTGCTGAAGTCGTGAGTGCTGCAACGGGCATTCCTGTATCGAAAATGCTGCAGGGTGAACGTGAAAAATTGCTACACATGGAAGATTTCTTGCATAACCGTGTGGTGGGGCAAGATGAAGCTGTGGTGGCGGTGTCGAATGCGGTACGTCGTTCACGCGCAGGTTTGTCTGATCCTAACCGTCCAAGTGGTTCGTTCCTGTTCCTTGGCCCAACAGGGGTAGGTAAAACAGAATTGACCAAAGCGTTAGCGAACTTCTTGTTTGACAGCGATGACGCCATGATTCGGATTGATATGTCTGAATTTATGGAAAAACACTCGGTCAGCCGTTTGGTCGGTGCGCCTCCAGGCTATGTCGGTTATGAAGAAGGTGGTGTATTAACCGAAGCAGTACGTCGTAAACCGTACAGTGTGGTGCTGTTTGATGAGGTGGAAAAAGCCCATCCAGACGTATTTAACATCTTGTTGCAGGTGTTGGATGATGGACGCCTAACCGACTCGCAAGGTCGCGTGGTGGACTTTAAGAACACTGTAATTGTGATGACTTCTAACTTGGGTTCACACGAAGTACGTGAATTGGGTGACAATCCAACACGTGAAGAAGTGCGTACCGTGGTCATGGCCGCAGTTTCACAACATTTCCGCCCTGAGTTTATTAACCGTATTGATGAGTTGGTGGTGTTCCATTCACTGGAAAAAGCACAAATTCGTGGCATTGCCGATATTCAATTGGATCGTTTACGTGCGCGTTTAAGCGAACGCGACTTGAGCTTGTCGATAGACGATACTGCATTTGATCAATTGATTGAAGCAGGTTTTGACCCAGTCTACGGTGCGCGTCCATTGAAACGTGCAATTCAGCAACAAGTGGAAAACACATTGGCGCAAAAAATACTCGCAGGTGACTTTGTTGCGGGTGATACGATTTTAATTAAAGCTGAAAATGGTCATTTGCTGTTTGAAAAAATGAAACTCAGCTAATTGGCTATGTGTAAGCAACTTTTAAGAAACCCAGCTTCGGCTGGGTTTTTTATGACTGACAATTTAGGTCACATAAGTGAAATTTTTGGTAAAAAATGACAGCTATTTTTAATATTTTGTGATGAATATTGTATTTAAGTGATTTATTTGCAAAACAATTATCTTTTTTAAAGAAGATTAATTATAATTTATTGTTCAATAAGAATAGATAAATTCTGAGCAGAATCTATGTCAAAAATAGTATGGGGTGGAATGGGGGTTGCAGTGTTGGCAGGAGCTGTCACTGCAGGAAATTTATATGCAGATAAGAGCCTGCGTGAGCATTATCAACAAAATTTAAATCCTGTACCCAATGTTAGTGTGCAATATACGGACTACGACATGGGGACTTTAACAGGTACTGCCAAATGGAAAATGACCATTATTGCAGACCCATGTAATGCTAAAGAAAAACTGGTGTTTCACGGACAAGATCAAATTCAGCGGACATGGAAAGGTTACCAAATTGATTCTAAAATGAATCTGGAACAAGGGCAGGGACAATTTTCCGAGTTCTTTCAGCAGCCTCTAAATGTGACAACGCAAGTGAATTGGTTGGGTGTATCGACCACGAAATTGAGCATACCTGCTATAGAGAAAAAAGAAGCAGGACTTGAAGCTAAATTTTCTCCTATGCAGATTGAGTTTCAGGCGAAACAAAGTCAGGGGCAGCAGAAAATTGTAAATATGAGTTTTGATGTGCCTCAATTGACGGTGCTGGATCAATTTGGACATCTTCAAGTAAAAGGCATGCAGTTTAAAACCAATCAGGCTTTGAATGTGCAGTCTTTAGAGCCGGGCTATTTCCAATTCAGTATTGCAGAAATGCAGCGTCAAGACCCAAAAGCAGTGGGTTCAGGCAAAATGAAAGACTTCAGTTGGCGTATGGATACTCAACTGCATGAGCGCACGGTAGATATTCAATCGAAATTTAAAATTGCCGAGTTAGGTTTAAATAATGTGCCTGCCATGCAAGACCTGCAAGTGAATTGGGATGTTAAAAACTTGCAGCGCAGTAAAATGCAGACGTTTCTTGATATTGTGCAAAAACAAAACAACTCATGCCTAGAAGCGGAAAACTTTGAGAAAGAAGTTCAACAAGCCTTGTTGGCTGTGATTAATGAGGGCTTTCAGTTCGAATCCAAGAAGAATCAGTTGAAATTAGGCACAGGCAGTATTCGGGCAGATTTGGTTGGTAAAGTGATGCCAGGGCATCAAACCACTGTAGAAGGCTTAGCGAAAATGTTCCCAAGTTTGCTAGAAGTGCAAACCGATGTGAGTTTTAACAAGCAAGTGGTCAAAACCATTATGAATAATTATATGAATGCTGCAGGTAAAAGCATGTCTGATCAAGAGTTGGAACAGATACTCAGTGCGATGCAAAGCAATCAGCAAATTCAACGTGATGGTGATGAATTTAAACTGTCGATGCATTATCAATATGGTGAAAAGAAGTTTTTAACTGGTCAATAATCTAGATACTGATCTACGATACAACAAAGCCTGTTCAAATGAACAGGCTTTGTTGTATTGCCATATCGTTTATTTAAACAGGCGGGTGCTGAATTTTCCAAGCACGGTGGATTTTGGTGTTGCGTTTGAAATCTTGCCCAATGGTTTCATGGCTAATTTCCTGCACATCAAACATGGCTTCAATTTCTTCATCCATTTCAAAACCACGGTAGTTGTTGGAGAAGTACAGCGTTCCGCCTGTGGTTAAGCGGTTCATGGCACGCTTAATTAAAGAAACGTGGTCGCGTTGTACGTCAAATGTTCCGTAGAACTTTTTAGAGTTTGAGAAAGTTGGTGGGTCAATAAAGATCAGATCATATTGTTCATGACCTTCTTTGAGCCATTCAAAACAATCACTGGCAAAGAATTGATGTTGTTCATCGGCATGGTCTACCGTTAAACCATTCAATACAAAGTTTTCTTTAGACCAATTCAAATAAGTATTGGATAAATCGACGCTGGTGGTACTTGCTGCACCGCCAAGCGCGGCATGTAAACTTGCAGTTGAGGTATAACTGTATAAATTCAGGAAGTGCTTGCCACGTGCTTCTTTGGCAATACGTAAACGCATTTGACGATGGTCAAGGAACAAGCCTGTATCTAGGTAGTCGGTGAGGTTAACCAAAATTTTAGCCTGACCTTCTTGCACAATAAAACGCTTCGAGGCGGTACTTTGTTTGGTGTACTGGTTTTTACCTTCCTGACGGGCACGGGTTTTAATAAATACCGCATCGCGCCCTAAACCTGTCACGGCACGAATGGCTTGTAAGGCAAGGTTAAAACGCTTTTTGGCTTTTTCAGGATCAATTTTTTTCGGCGGCGCATATTCCTGCACGTGCAAACGGTCGCCGTATAAATCGACTGCGACATTAAAGTCAGGTAAGTCTGCATCGTATAAACGCAGGCAATGCACATTTTCTTTCACCGCCCATTTTTTCAGGCTCTGCATGTTTTTTTGCAAACGGTTGGTGAAATCTTCTGCGCCTTCAATGGGTTCAAACTGTTGCGGTTGCCAATCTGCTAAGAATGGGCGTGCGAATGTTGCAGGTTTGATCGTACCAAAACGGACATAAATTGGCAGTTTACCGTTCATCAAACGTAAAATTTGCGGGTCATTGAAAGCCAACACATCGGCTTGTTCAACTTGGGCTGCAATGACGGCTGCTTTTTGATTTGGGAAATGCTTTTGCAAGAGGGCAGACAGACCCAAATATAAGGCACGGTTCGAGGCTTTATCGCCCAAACGCTCACCATAAGGTGGGTTGGTTACAATAAAGGCCTTTTTACCTTCGGCTTGAAAGTCGGGCCAGTCAGCCAAAGTACGTTCTTCAATTTGAATCTGATCGAGCAGACTTTCAAAACCTGCCGCAATAATATTTTGCTTGGTGGCTTTGACTGCTTCCCAGTCGGCATCGAAAGCATAAAATTTTGGCAATGGTTGTTGTAATGCAGTTTGATGGCGTTCAGCCGCTTCTGCTTTAATGCTCATCCATAATTCATGGTCGTGACCTTGCCAACCGTTAAAACCGAAACGACGTACCAAACCCGGTGCACGGTCAGTCAGCATCATCAATGCTTCAATAATAAACGTACCCGAACCACACATTGGGTCTAAAATAATGTCGGGTTGAATTTGTTGTAATTGACCTTTTTGCAGAATCGCTGCGGCAAGGTTTTCTTTAATTGGGGCATCGGTCATAAAACGACGATAGCCGCGTTTATGCAGTGAATCGCCAGATAAATCTAGGCAGTATGTATGTTCTTTTTTACCTGCCAACACGTATAAGGTAATTTCAGGCTGTTTGATGTCAATGCTTGGACGTTTGCCCACTGCATCCATAAATGAATCGACCACACCATCTTTAACGCGCAAGGTCGCAAATTGGCTGTTCACTTTAATGTCACGCTCTATATGCAAACGCACTGCAAAAGTACTTTGTGGCGCAAAAATCAGTGACCAGTCAAAGCTCAGCGCACCTTCATAAAGCTCTTCGGCTACATCGCGCGCGTCGTGACTAAATTCAATTTCGTGTGTGTGAATTGGTGTAAGGACACGTGAGGCTAAACGTGACCACATGCAGACACGATAGGCATTTTCGAGTGTGCCTTTGAAAATTAAACGACCCGGTAAACGTTCGATATTTTGAATACCTAAACCTTGCATTTCTTCTTGCAATAAGGTTTCAAGTCCATCTGCACAGGTGACCCAATATGTAGAAAGACGGGGTTTCGAATTCATGAAAATTTCCAAAAGCAATTCAGCAATCGGCTATTTTACCGTATTTTGTGCTAGAAAACTTAGTGATTTAGCGTGAATCGTGCAGAATTTTAAAGGTCTAGGTTTGAAGAGCTTCAGGGCATTTTTTACTGTTTTTTTCTAAAAAGGCAATGAGGATGTAATGACATCTCTAAAAAATTTTGAGTGATTGTATTGCGGAAAAATAAAAACCTGAATATTCACATGATTGGTATGTATTTTGCTCATACATTGTTGTGATGGTGAACATTTTGCAGATGAGCATCAAACACTGCAAAACAACAATGAAGCGATAAGGGGAATATTTAAATGACCACGGCTACTTTAAACACGGCACAGGCTTTAACAGCAAATAACGAGATTTTTTCAGTTGCCACTTTAATTTATACGCGATTAAGACGGGTCAGTGGACGTGTGATTGATGTCATGTATCTGGTTGAAAATTCAGACTATGCACGTGCTGTGCTGCAATTGGCGCTCGCTACACACGATGAGGAATTGTGCCGTTATGCGCTGCGCTTAAACAGTATATTGGCTAACTTAATGGATGCTGATGCAGAAATAACGTCGCCACAGACTGAAGCGCAGCAATTAGATGCAGTAGAAAATATAGAAAATATAGATGACTTGACTGAACCTACAGCTGAAGAAATTTATCGGGCGCAGGTGTCCCATCATTATATAGGGGCACTGCGTTAAACGGTGAATTGTACAGACTATGCCTACATAGCCTGAAGGTTGCGTAGGCAGTTGTAGGCGAAGATTGACCCACCAGATGTTCATCAAGCTCATATCAAGATGATTGGCTAGCAGAGCAGTTAAATATAAATGCCATCCTTTCACATCGCTTTGTAGAGTATTAAGCATGAAAGAAAGTGTAGATGAGTCTGCATGACTTAATTTTTAAAATCATAAGTTTCTTTTGACTAAATCATGCCAAGTTACACTGCTTTGCCAAATCAATTTCTGTATAATGCGTTAACTTAACGTATAAGGAATCTCTCATGCATTTGGCGGCATTGCATACTCCGAGCCAGATTCAATTGAATAAAGATGGGCATTTAAAACACTTTTTAACCATCGAAGGTCTTTCCAAAGAAACCCTCACCCAAATTCTGGACACAGCACAGTCCTTTTTCAATGAACAAAACCAACTGATCACCAATAATTTGCTCGAAGGGCGCACGGTGATGAATTTGTTCTTCGAAAACTCTACTCGTACCCGCACCACATTTGAAGCCGCAGCCAAGCGTCTTTCTGCCAATGTACTCAATATTGATATTGCCCGTTCAAGTACCTCTAAAGGTGAAACTTTGCGTGACACTTTGTGGAACTTAGAGGCGATGGCTGCTGACATTTTTGTGGTGCGTCATTCATCTTCAGGTGCAGCACATTTTATTGCTAAAACGGTTTGCCCAAAGGTTGCCATTATTAATGCGGGTGATGGCCGTCATGCACATCCAACGCAAGCGATGTTGGATATGCTGACCATTCGCCGTGAAACCCAACGACCTTATGAAGAATTAAGTGTTGCGATTATTGGTGATATCAAACATTCACGCGTGGCGCGTTCCGATGTGGCTGCCTTGCAAACACTGGGCTGTAAAGACATTCGCGTGATTGCACCGAACACCTTGTTGCCCTACGGTTTTGATGAATATGGCGCAGGCGTGCGTTTATTTAACAAAATGGAAGAAGGCATTAAAGATTGCGACGTGATTATCACCCTGCGTATTCAAAATGAACGTATTGATTCGCCAGCACTTGCCTCACAAGCCGAATTCTACAAAATGTACGGTTTAAACAAAGAGCGTTTGGCGCTTGCAAAACCAAACTGTATTGTGATGCATCCTGGTCCAATGAACCGTGGTGTCGAAATTGATTCAAGCATTGCCGATGGGCCTCAATCGGTGATTTTAAATCAAGTAACCAACGGTATTGCGGTACGTATGGCGGTATTGGCCTTGGCGATGCAAGGTCAATTGCAAGAACAAGGTTTGATTGACGCGATTGCGGTATAAGGAAAAAGTCATGGCGATTGTAAAAATTGAAAATGTACGTGTGCTTGACCCAATCCAGCAAATTGACCGCGTACAAACGGTATATCTTGAAAATGGCAAGTTGGTTGCAGAAAGTGCAGATATTAGCGAAAGCATAGATGCCCAAGGTCAATGGCTCATGCCAACTATGGTCGATTTATGCGCACGTTTACGTGAACCTGGTCAGCAACAACATGGCACGCTCAAATCTGAAGGCAAGGCCGCACGTGAAAACGGAATTCTGCACTTATTTACGCCACCCGATTCTAAACCAATCGTGCAAGACAACGGTGCACTCATTCATGGTTTGGTCGAAAAAGCCATGTTGGATGGTGGCATTTATTTAGAAGTGATTGGTGCACAAACTCAAGGTTTAAACGGCAAGCAGCCTGCCAATATGGCGGGACTGAAAAAAGGCGGCTGTAGTGCAGTGTCCAATGCCAATGCACCTTTTGAAGATGATGATGTCGTGATTCGCACACTGGAATATGCTGCAGGTTTGGACATGACCGTGGTGTTCTATGCCGAAGAACCGCAAATTGCTAAAGATGGCTGTGTGCATGAAGGTTTTATTGCATCGCGTCAGGGCTTGCCTATGATTCCAACTTTGGCAGAAACCGTAGCGATTGCCAAATATTTGCTGATGATTGAAGCCACAGGTGTACGTGCGCATTTTGGCTTATTGTCTTGTGGTGCATCAGTTGAATTGATTCAACAAGCTAAAGCCAAAGGTTTGCCTGTCACTTGCGATGTGGCGATGCATCAACTGCATTTAACCGATCAAATTATTGATGGTTTTAACTCGTTAGCGCATGTACGTCCGCCACTGCGCTCAGAGCAAGACAAAGCATTACTGCGTCAAGGTGTAAAAGATGGTGTGATTGATGCGATTTGTACTCATCATGAGCCGTTAAATAGCTCTGCAAAAATGGCACCATTTGCAGATACTTTGTCAGGTTTTACTGCATTTGATACTTATATTCCATTTGGGATTCAACTGATTCAGGAAGGTCTGTTCAGTCCATTGGAATGGGTAGAAAAAGTGACACTTGCACCTGCGCGTGTGGCAAAAATGCAAAGTCGTTGGGAACAGGAAGCGGGTTGGGTCTTGGTTGATCCAGAAGTGGAATGGACACTGAACAAAGAAACGATTGTGTCACAAGGCAAAAATACGCCTTTGATTAATCAAGTTGTAAAAGGCAAAGCAGTACGCGTCTTTACTGCTTAATATGCTCTGATTGATATTTTATTTTCAAGTTTAAATAAGAGTCAGCTTCGGCTGGCTTTTTTATTGAATTTTAACAATCCCCAAATAGAAAATCGAAGAAGAGACTCTACATTCCGTTGACTCAAATTTCACAACAAAATCAAAACACCACAATTTATTACATTTGTTTAAATTTTAAGCATATACACTAAAAAACAACTTGAAAACAAAGACAAAAAAGAGGGCATATATATGCAAACAGATTTTATAGACTTGCTCAAACAAAGTGTGTCATCCATTGTATTGGAAGGGGAAACCCAGCATTTGCTTGAAAAAAATCAGGCATTAAATAGTTTTTATCCCATTTTATTGTCTATTTTAAATTCACGACCTGAACTGATTGACAATCTGCTGCGACAACTGAATCCACGTGTGGGCGATGTATTTGGTTCAAATCTATCTTTAAAACAGCAGTTTTTAGATTTGGTCAGCGGCACAGCACCGCAAACCGAAATTGAAAACACCCTGAATCGTTCAATTGCACCAAGTTTAAACTTTTTGGAAAATCAGGCAGGTTCATCTGACCCAGTTGCAATTCAGCATTTACTGCAAAACAATTTAGATTCAATTCAGGCGGCTTTACCGCAGTGGGCAACAGCATTATTGGCTGCTTTGGGGGTAAATAATGCTGCGGGCCAAACCGTACATCAAGCACCTGAAGTCATTGTGACTGAGCCCGTAGAAGAACGCCGTTCGTGGTTATTGCCAATTTTAGCTTTAATTATTTTAATTGGTTTATTGGCATTTTTATTCCGTGCATGTAGTGACCGCAACCAAGCGCCTGCAACCACACAGACCCAAGTGGCAGCCAATCAGGCTGCAATGTTGCAAGTCAGTACAGGCAGTGATGGTAATTTGGTGACCTGTCAAATTTTGCTGAATAATCCAAGCTATATGGAAATTCTGCAGAATGAAGTGAAGCAAATTTTCAATCATCCAACAGGTTGTGGTGCAGAAAATTTTGCCAACTATCATTCGGAATTTATTGATCAGGACGTGATTCCAAGCGTTTTAAAAATGCTGAAAGGTGTACCGAATGTCAATTTAAACTGGGTGGGTAATCAACTGTCTATTCAAGCCGCGAACCCTGCCGATGCAGAGCGTTTAGCCAGTCAAATTCGTCCATTGGCTAAAAACATGACCGTAGTGACTCAGCAACCTGCAGAAACTACAGTAACCGATGTTAATCAGGCTGTAACCAGCAGTATTAGCAATGCAGAGCAGGCTTTGGCTGCAATTAACCCTGACAATATTCAAGCTTTGGATGTTGCGACGGCACTCAATATGCAAATCATTAATTTTGATTCTGCATCGACTGAAATTCCAGCAGCCAATAAGTCTATTTTAGATCAGGCTGCGGTATTGATGCAGCGCGCGCCACAAGTGCAATTAACCGTGAAAGGGCATACCGATGCCGTAGGTGATGCCAATGCCAACAAAACTTTGTCACAACAACGTGCGCAAGCAGTGGTCGATTATTTAGTATCACGTGGTGTAAATCCGGGTCAATTGCAAGCCATTGGTTTTGGTTCAGAGCAGCCGATTACAGCAAATGCAACCCCAGAGGGTCAGTTTAAAAACCGCCGGATTGAGTTTGAAGTCTTGAATGTAGATACAGGCACAGTGCGTAGTGTGGAAGATGCAGGCGTGGTAGAGCAAAAGACGCCTCAATCTTAAACAGGTTTATTTTCTTGTAAGATTAAACTTGTATTGAGCCTTCACTTTGCAAAGTGAAGGCTTTTTTTATTGCAGATCAGTGCCGAAGTATCGTGCAAATATCGAAATTGAAAGTAATTTTTGAATGCTCTTTGGTTTGAGGAATAGTTTTATAAATTAGTGATTTGTTGAGTAGATTGAATAAGTTGAGTGGGAAAGTATGAAAGTCAAAACAAACCCTCTCCCTTGTATTAAGTTTTAAAGCAGTGCATCAAAACTTGCAAAGGAGAGGGTTATTCACTCGAGATAAATTCATCAAGCTGCGACTTTTTGTAAGGCAACACCTGTGACTTTTTGAATTTCATCAAAACTGACATCGGGTGCAAGTTCAATCAACTTTACGCCTTGTGGAGTAATATCAAGCACGCCTAAGTCGGTAATGATACGATGCACCACCGCTTTACCTGTGAGTGGCAAACTGCACTGCGATACAATTTTAGGCGTACCATCTTTGGCACAATGTTCCATCAGCACTACAACTTTTTGTACGCCTGCAACCAAATCCATTGCACCGCCCATACCTTTAACTTTCTTGCCGGGAATCATCCAGTTGGCAAGATCGCCTTGTTCAGAAACTTCCATTGCCCCTAAAATAGCGATATTGACATGCCCGCCACGAATCATGGCAAAGGAATCTGCGCTAGAGAAAAAAGCCGCA
Organism: Acinetobacter sp. YH01004; assembly: GCF_013420455.1. Lineage (NCBI taxonomy): Bacteria > Pseudomonadati > Pseudomonadota > Gammaproteobacteria > Moraxellales > Moraxellaceae > Acinetobacter > Acinetobacter sp. YH01004. The sequence goes on along the minus strand of NZ_VOXZ01000002.1, from coordinate 89,151 downwards.
CCTTTACGCGCTGTCACAGTTTGTTTACCTGCATTGATCAGGTCGGCATCTACAGTTTCGGCAGTTGGGAACTCACCAATGCCAAGCAAGCCATTTTCGGACTGTAACCAGACATTGATATGTTCAGGAATATAATTGGCGACCAGTGTGGGTAAGCCAATGCCTAAATTGACATAAAAACCATCTTCTAATTCTTGTGCAGCGCGCTGCGCCATTTGATTACGCGTCCAAGCCATGTCTTAAGCCTCCGCCTTTAAAGTCATTTGTTCAATCCGTTTTTCTGGGCTTGCATTGAGGACAATGCGGTTCACATAAATACCAGCTAAGTGGATTTCGTCGGGGTCTAAATCGCCAATTTCAACGATTTGTTCAACTTCGGCAATGGTGATTTTGCCTGCCATAGCACAAACAGGATTAAAGTTTTGTGCTGTTTTACGGAAAATAAGATTACCCGCTTTATCTGCTTTGTAGGCTTTGACCAAAGCGACATCTGCAGTCAAAGATTCTTCTAAAATATAATCTTTGCCGTTAAATTCACGGACTTCTTTGCCTTCTGCAATGACAGTGCCTACACCTGTTGGGGTGAAAAATGCAGGAATACCCGCACCGCCTGCGCGTAATTTTTCTGCCAGTGTGCCTTGCGGGGTAAGTTCAACTTCCAGTTCACCGCTTAAAAACTGGCGTTCAAATTCTTTATTTTCGCCGACATAAGATGAAATCATTTTTTTAATTTGTTTGGTTTCAAGCAATAAGCCTAAACCAAAACCATCGACCCCTGCGTTGTTGGAAATACAAGTCAGCTGTTTCACACCTGTATCTTTTAACGCAGCAATCAAGGCTTCAGGAATACCGCATAAACCAAAACCACCCACCGCCAAGGTATGCCCATCTTGAACCACGCCATTTAATGCAGCTTGTGCGCTGTCATATACTTTATTGGACATTTGTCACCTCTTTATTCTCTGCACGGCATTCACTTGCCATGTTGTGTTGTTGCCATCCTTATTGCTTATGTTCCAATGCTATTGAGGATGAAATGGGTTTTAAGCACAAACCTTTTGCCAGTAGGCATTGGCATAGTGAGATGGATTATCACGCTGTAAGATATTGCTGATGTTGCGACTGGCTTGCATCAGCGGCTCTAACCGCACACCTGTTTCAAAACCCATCTTGGACAGTAAATAGTACAAGTCTTCGGTAGACACATTGCCCGATGCACCTTTGGCATACGGACAGCCACCCAAACCAGCAATGGATGAATCAAATACACGAATGCCTTGTAAGAGCGATTGATAAATATTGGCAATCGCCATGCCGTAAGTATTGTGAAAATGACCTGCTAAAACTTTGGCATCGACCTCTGCCAAACATGCATCCCAGACTTTTTGCACACGGTCAGGGGTTGCTGTACCAATGGTTTCACCCAAAGACACTTCATAGCAGCCCATGTCCAATAATTGCTGTGTGACTTTTGCGACTTGTTTCGGGTCAATTGCGCCTTCATAAGGACAGTCCACCATACAAGATACATAACCACGCACGCGAATGTTGTGCGCTTTGGCTTGACGCATGACATCGCTAAATTTTTCCAAACTTTCTTCAATTGAACAGTTGATATTTTTTCGGGTAAAGCTTTCAGAAGCGGCGGTAAACACGGCAACTTCTTTGCAACCCACCGCCAAAGCCGACTCAAAACCTTTTGAGTTTGGGGTCAGTAAACTGAATTGAATGTTTGGGTTTTGTGGCAGGCTGGCAAACAGCACATCGCTGTCTGCCATTTGCGGTACCCATTTGGCCGATACGCAAGAACCGACCTCAATGCTGCTTAAACCTGTTTGCATTAAATCCAAAATCAGGTTTTTACGGTCTGCCAAAGTGAGTGGCGTTTTCTCATTTTGCAGACCATCTCGTGGGCCAACCTCTACAATTTTGACAAATTCAGTCATGCAACTTCCTCCGTCAAGGCTTCAAATTCAACCAGTTCATCGCCTGCTTTGACCTGATCGCCCGCTTGAAAGTACGAACTTGCCACAATGCCATCGAAAGGCGCACGAATTGAATATTCAATTTTCATGGCTTCCAGTGTCATCAGTACATCATCTTTTTTCACACGGGCATTGGCTGCCACCAAAACTTGGGTGATTACACCCGGCATTGGTGCAGTCAGATTGTTGGCATTGTCTTGTTGATCATCGCTGTTAATGTTTGCTTGTACATAGCTAAACACATGACGCTGACCGTTTTGGAACAGGGTGATGCCTTGCGCATGTTGGTTAAATGCCAGTTTTTGCTGCTGACCATTGATACAAACCTGTAGACGATGTGCATCCAAAAGCTCGCCTTGAACGCTCAGCGTTTGCCCATTGTAGTGAGCCTCAAAACCAGAAGTGCATGGTTTTAACTGGATTTTGAGTGTTTGGTCATTGCACTGTAATTGCACTATGTGGGCGCTTTGCTGATTTAAGCGCCAGAAGTGGTCTTTTTGCCAAACCGCGTTGTTTGCCGCTTTGTTGTTTTGAATACGAGAAAGTACATCAATTAACGCAGCTGCAACGACAGTTTCTGTAGCGACTTCAGGTTTTGCGTTAAGTAAAAATGCTTCCTCACGTTGAATAAGCCCTGTATCCAAATTGGCATGTTTAAAGGAATCACACAGCACCAAACGATCCAAGAATGCAATGTTGTTGCCTAAACCATCGACGTGGAACTGACCTAAAGCATGGTGCATTTGCGTTAATGCTGCTTCACGGTTTTTACCCCAAACAATCAGTTTGGCAATCATTGGGTCGTAGTAGGTGCTGATTTCATCACCTTCGACAATCCCGCTATCGACACGTACGGCATCATTTTGCTCTGGATAATGCAGATAGCTGATTTGACCAATGGCAGGAATAAAGCCTTTTTCTGGTTCTTCGGCATACACACGCGCTTCAAGGGCATGACCATGAATTTGCAATTCATGTTGCTGTTTTGGCAATGGCTCACCAAAAGCAACTCGCAATTGCCACTCAACCAAGTCTTGCCCTGTAATCATTTCTGTGACGGGGTGTTCGACCTGCAAGCGGGTATTCATTTCCATGAAATAAGCAGTACCGTCTTGCTCGACAATAAACTCTACCGTACCTGCGCCCACGTAATTTACAGCACGTGCGGCATCAATTGCGGCTTGGCGCATAGTTTCGAGTTTATCTTCTGGCATTTTTGGTGCAGGTGCTTCTTCAAGCACTTTTTGGTGGCGACGTTGTACCGAGCAATCACGTTCAAACAAATGCACGTAGTTGCCGTGAGTATCGCCAAAAACCTGTACTTCAATATGACGTGGTTGAATCACATAGCGTTCAATCAGCACATCTTCATTACCAAAGCTAGAACGTGCTTCACTTTTACATGAAGCGAGTGAGCTGAGAAAGTCTTCACTGCGTTCTACTAAACGCATGCCTTTACCGCCACCGCCTGCACTGGCTTTAATGAGCACAGGATAACCAATGCTGTCGGCTTGTTGCTTTAAAAATGCCGCATCTTGATTGCTGCCGTGGTAGCCCGGAGTTAGTGGCACACCTGCTTTTTCCATCAAGGCTTTAGAGGTTGCTTTTAGACCCATCGCCAAAATGGCTTCAACTGGCGGGCCAATAAAAACAATATTGTTGTCTTTACAGGCAAGTGCGAATTGGTCATTTTCAGATAAGAAACCATAACCCGGGTGAATCGCTTGTGCACCTGTGCTTTTGGCTGCCTGAATAATACGTTCAACTTGCAAATAACTTTGTGCCGCAGGCGATTCACCAATATAAATGGCTTCGTCTGCCAGTTTAACGTGTTGTGATTGCGCATCGGCATCTGAATACACCGCGACAGTCGCAATCCCAAGTTTTTTTGCGGTACGAATTACACGGCAGGCAATTTCACCACGGTTGGCAATTAAAATCTTTTCAAACATCGTGCGATCCTTCTTTTATTCTGCCGTGGTCTTGATCCAAGCCGGGCTTTGTTTATTTAAAAAAGCATTTAAGCCATTTTTCGCCTCAGTTCCTTGGCGAACATGTGCAATATGCTGTGCAGTTTGTTGGAGTAAATCTTCGGTCAAAACTTGATGATTAACCATCTGAATCAGTTGTTTAGAAGCATGTTGCGCTTCTGGGCCACCAAGCAATAAGGCTTGCACAATTTCATCAATTTTGCTGTCTAAGTCTTCGGCTGAAGTGACTTCATGCGCTAAACCAATTTGCTGTGCCTGTTCTGCAGAAATACGCTCTGCCGTTAAAAAGTAACGTGATGCCTGACGTGCGCCAATCGCACGAATGACGTAAGGGCTAATGGTAGATGGTGCTAAACCTAAACGTACTTCAGAGGTCGCAAACTTGGCATCGGTGCTGGCAACGCAAATATCACAGGCAGCTGCCAAACCCATACCACCACCAAAGGCAATACCATGCACACGGGCAATAGTCGGTTGTTTTAACGTCGCTAAACTTTGCAGCATTTTTGCCAGTTTTAGGGCATCGGCTTGATTTTCTGCTGTAGAAGCTTGACCTGCCTGTTTCATCCAGTTCAAATCTGCACCTGCAGAAAAGCTTTTGCCGCGTCCTGCCAAAATCACCACTCGAATATCATCACGGCTATTCAGTGTCTGAAAGCAGGCGTGTAATTCTTCAATCACCTCTGTATTGAAAGCGTTATGCAATTCCGCACGATTAATCCAAACCGTAGCCACTTGGTTGTTCTGTTCGAGCTGTAAAAACTGATAATCCATTTTGTCACCTCTTACATGCGGAACACGCCAAATTTGGTCGGTTGGATGGGTGCATTGAGGGCAGCGGCTAAACTTAATGCCAAAACTTCACGCGACTGTGCTGGATCAATCACACCATCATCCCATAAGCGTGCAGACGCATAATATGGATGACCCTGACGCTCGTATTGCTCACGAATTGGCTGTTTGAACTGATCTTCTTCTTCTGCAGACCAGCTACCACCTTTGGCTTCAATCTGATCACGCTTTAAGGTAGACAATACGCTCGATGCTTGTTCGCCACCCATCACTGAAATACGTGAGTTTGGCCATGTCCACATAAAACGTGGTGAATAAGCACGACCACACATCCCGTAGTTACCTGCACCAAAAGAACCGCCAATCACCAAAGTCAGTTTAGGCACATTGGCTGTGGCAACCGCCATCACCAGTTTGGCACCATTTTTGGCAATGCCTTCATTTTCATATTGGCGTCCAACCATGAAGCCTGTGATATTTTGAATAAATAACAGGGGAATGTTGCGTTGGGTGCATAGTTCAATAAAGTGTGCGCCTTTTTGTGCCGACTCGGAAAATAAAATACCGTTGTTGGCAATAATCCCGACAGGCATACCATATAGTTTGGCAAAACCTGTAATTAATGTGGTGCCAAAGCGCGCTTTAAATTCATCAAAACGTGAACCATCGACAATACGGGCAATCACTTCACGTACATCAAACGGTTTACGCGCGTCAGTCGGAACAATGCCATACAGTTCAGAGGCATCGAATAATGGTGCTTCTATATGCTCAGGCTGCGGGTTTGGCTTTTTATTTAAATTGGCAACGATGTTGCGGGCAATTGCCAAGGCATGTTCATCATTTTCTGCCAAATGATCGGCTACACCTGAAAGGCGAGTGTGTACATCGCCACCACCCAAGTCTTCGCTGCTAACCACTTCACCTGTTGCGGCTTTAACCAGCGGTGGGCCGCCCAAGAAAATTGTCCCCTGATTACGCACAATGATGGTTTCATCTGACATGGCAGGGACATACGCACCGCCTGCGGTACAACTTCCCATCACAACGGCAATTTGGGCAATGCCCATGCTCGACATACGCGCTTGGTTATAGAAAATGCGTCCGAAATGATCACGGTCTGGAAAGACTTCATCTTGTAGCGGCAAATATGCACCGCCAGAATCGACCAAATAAATACAAGTCAGGTGATTCTGTTCGGCAATTTCCTGTGCGCGTAAATGCTTTTTCACAGTCAGTGGATAGTACGTTCCACCTTTTACTGTGGCATCGTTGGCAATGATCATGCAGGTCACGCCATTCACTTGACCGACACCCGCCACTACACCCGCAGCAGGGACATCATCCTGATAGACCTGATAAGCGGCCAACTGACCAATTTCAATAAATGCAGTACCCGGATCGATCAGGTGGTCAATCCGTTCACGTGGCAGTAATTTGCCACGGTCTAAATGTTTTTGGCGTGCAGTTTCGCCACCACCCAAAGCAATTTTTTGGACTTTTTCTCTGAGGTCATCGACTAGGCTTTGCATCGCAGCTTGGTTGTTTTTAAACTCGTCGCTGCGAATATTAATTTTGCTCTGTAATTGATTCATGCCAACATCCTTGTCTATTCTTGTGATTTATTTTTAGGCAGTTTCGTTAAACAATTCACGGCCAATCAACATACGGCGAATTTCTGAAGTACCCGCACCAATTTCATAGAGTTTGGCATCACGCCATAAACGTCCTGCAGAGAACTCATTGATATAGCCATTACCGCCCAAGGTTTGAATGGTTTCACCTGCCATCCATGTGGCTTTTTCGGCAGCGTATAAAATGGCACTGGCTGCATCTTTACGTAAACTACGGCTGTGTTCAGCTTTGTCACATTCTGCGCCAACGGCATAGACCAGTGCTTTACATGCCAACCAAGTCGAATACATATCGGCAATTTTGCCTTGCATAAGCTGGAATTCACCCAATGCCTGACCAAACTGTTTACGCTCATGAATATAAGGAATCACGGTATCCATGCAGGCATCCATAATGCCTAGCGGCCCTGCACTTAAAACTGCACGTTCATAGTCCAGTCCACTCATTAGTACTTTTGTACCATTGCCCACACCGCCCAAGACGTTTTCTTTTGGTACTTCAACATTGTCAAAGAACAATGGATAGGTATTTGAGCCGCGCATCCCGAGTTTGTCTAAATGGCTGCCGTGGCTAAAACCTGACATGGTTTTTTCAATTAAGAAAGCAGTCATACCTTTGGCGCCTGCCTGTAAGTCAGTTTTGGCATACACCACCAAAACATCGGCATCACCGCCATTGGTAATCCACATTTTTGAGCCGTTGAGCAAGTAATGATCGCCTTTATCTTCAGCTTTCAGTTTCATGCTAACCACGTCTGAGCCTGCATTTGGTTCAGACATTGCCAAAGCGCCGACGTAATCGCCTGAAATCAGTTTTGGTAAATAGCGTTGCTTCTGTTCTTCTGTCCCATTTCGCTTAATTTGGTTCACACATAGGTTAGAATGAGCACCGTAAGACAAACCAATGGATGCTGATGCACGAGAAATTTCTTGCATGGCAATGATGTGAGCTAAATAGCCTAAGTTAGTGCCGCCGTATTCTTCACTCACGGTTAAGCCAAGTAAGCCCATATCGCCAAATTTTTTCCAAAGCTGGGCAGGGAATTCGTTATCACGATCAACCTGTTGAGCAATGGGTGCAATTTCCTTTGCACAAAAAGCAGCGATTGAATCGCGCAGGGCGATTAAGGTTTCATCTAAGCCGAAGTCTAAGCTTTGTAAAATCATGTGTTCATCCATCCTGTGGTTATATTTGTTGTCCCTAAAACAAGCATTGTTGTTGTGCTTAGGTTCTAACATACATCGAAAATTTAAAAAAGTGAACTAAAATTCACAAAATGATTTACAATTCATTTTATCTGGTTGAGAATAAGATATGAGTTATAAAAGATCATCATTGATGCAGGAACGTATGGAACAAAATCGCATGGCGATTTTAGATTCTGCTCGTGAACTTATTGCTCATGGGGGCTTTAAAGAAGCGTCTATCCAAGCCATTGCAGAACGCGCAGGCGTATCTACAGGTTTGGTGTATCGCTACTTTGAAAATAAAAGTCAAATTTTGATTGAAGTTTTATCGGATGCGATTCGTCGTGAGGTCGAAATTTTGGACCACATTGCGAAGTCAGATTTAAGTGCAAAACAAAAATTGCAAAAATCTGTCACCACTTTTGTGAAGCGTGCGATGAACAGCCCTCAATTGGCGTATTCGTTAATGTTCGAGCCTGTAGACCCAGAAATGGAACATGAGCGTTTTCGCAGTAAACAACTGATCAAACAGAGCATCAAGGAAATTTTGGCTGAAGGAAAAGTCAATGGTGAGTTTGATTTTGAAGATTTGAACACTGCTGCTTTAGGTGTGGTTGGCTCCATGACCTTTGTAGTGATTGAACCTTTAAACCCGTCTCGCAATGTGATGTTTGATCAAAATTATAAAGATTACTTTGTCAAACAAATTGCCGACTTTTGTGTAAATGCAGTGCGAAAACAGCAGGGAGGGTAGTAAAAACAACGCACAAAACAGGCAAAAAGTAATCGTCGTCATAATGGAAAACAGAATTACAAAGAATCAAGGAGATCGATTCAATGACACAAGTACGGTTAAGTTATGCCTATGGCACCAGTAATCAGCCTTTGTTAGGCATGACCATTGGTGAAAAGTTTGATCAGGCTTGCCAGCAATATGCAGATCAGGATGCTTTGGTAAGCGTGCATCAAAATGTGCGTCTGACCTATAAGCAACTACAGCAACAGGTCAATGCCTTTGCCTGTAGTTTGTTAAAACTCGGTTTTAAAAAAGGTGACCGCCTTGCCATTTGGTCTCCGAATTGTGTGGAATGGACGATCACTCAATTCGCAGCCTTTAAGGCAGGGGTGATTTTGGTGAATTTAAACCCAGCCTATAAAAGCAATGAACTGGAATTTGTGCTCAACAAAGTTTCCTGTAAAGGTTTGGTAATTGCATCGCAGTTTAAAAGTACCAACTATCAGGACATCTTAACGAAAATTGCCCCAGAGCTGTGTCAGGCAGACAATAAAGTCCTCAACGCCAAGCGTTTACCGCATTTAAAGCATGTGATTAAAATTGATGATCAAGCACATACAGGAATGCATCGTTTTCAGGATTTATTGACAGCTCCAACCACACACATGCTGAAAAAACTGCAACACATTGCTAGTGAGTTGCAGTTCGATGAAACCATTAATATTCAATTTACCTCAGGCACGACGGGCAATCCGAAAGGCACTATGCTGACCCACAACAACATTTTAAATAATGGTTACTTTGTAGGAGAAGCAATTCATTTAAGTCCACAAGACCGTGTTTGTATTTCCGTGCCGCTGTTTCACTGCTTTGGTATGGTGATGGGTAATTTAGCTTGTATCACACATGGTTCAACCATGGTCTATCCATCGGCAGTGTTTAACCCGCTCGATACCTTAAAAGCCATTCAGCAAGAAAAATGTACAGCTGCTTACGGCGTACCGACCATGTTTATTGCCATTTTAGAGCATGAACAGTTTGATGAATTTGATTTATCTAGCTTGCGTACAGGCATCATGGCAGGCAGTCCGTGTCCGCAAGAAATTATGCAACGCGTCATCGACCGTATGCACATGGCGCAAATCACCATTTGTTATGGCATGACCGAAACAGCGCCTGTGAGCGCACAAAGTTCGACTGAAGATTCGGTGGAGCGTCGAGTCAGTACGGTGGGGCGTGTACATCCACATCTGGAAGTAAAAATTGTCGATGAAGAAGGCAAAGTCGTGCCGCGCGGACAGTTAGGAGAATTGTGTGTGCGTGGTTATTCAGTCATGCTGGGTTACTGGGATGAACATGACAAAACCCAAGAAGTCATTGATGTTGCACGTTGGATGCACACAGGCGACATTGCAGAAATGGATGATGAAGGCTTTGTAAAAATCAAAGGTCGCATTAAAGATGTGGTGATTCGTGGCGGTGAAAACCTGTTCCCGAAAGAAATTGAAGATTTCTTATATACTCACGATGCGGTCTGCGATGTGCAAGTAATTGGCGTGCCAGATCATCGTTATGGTGAAGAACTATGTGCCTGTATTATTTTGCATGAACACCATGAATGTACCGAAGAGGTAATTCGCCAATACTGTGCAGAACACATTTCACACAATAAAGTCCCACGTTATGTGCGCTTCTTTAGTGAATTTCCAATGACCGCTTCAGGCAAGGCACAGAAATTTAAATTACGTGAATTTATGCGTGAAGAATTAAATTTAAAGGAAATTGCTTAAGGCATTATTTCAGCTATTTACTGCTGCAAGATCGACCTTTTAATTTTGTCAGCACACACCCTTTATTTCTCACGCAGAGATAAAGGGATACTCTATACAGGAATAATCACACTAAAAATATATCGCATGCTCGGCTTAATAAAAGATGGCACAAGTTTAAGCATGATGCGTGATAATCAAGGATGAAAATAATGACCGTACGCAATGATTGGACTCGAGAAGAAATTCAGCAGTTATATGAACAACCTTTTCTGGATTTAGTCTTTGAAGCACAGCGTGTGCATCGCCAACATTTTGCTGCCAATACCGTACAAGTCAGTACCTTATTGTCTATTAAAACAGGCAAATGCCCTGAGGACTGCAAATATTGCTCGCAATCTGCGCATTATGATTCACAGCTTGAAGCTGAAAAACGTATTGCAGTTGATAAAGTCATTCAGGAAGCCAAAGAAGCTTTAGCATCAGGTTCTTCACGTTTTTGTATGGGCGCTGCTTGGCGTAATCCGCATGAACGCGATATGCCCTATGTTCTGGAAATGGTGCGTGAAGTCAAAGCTCTGGGCTTAGAAACTTGCATGACTTTAGGGATGTTAAACCAATCGCAGGCAGAACGCTTAAAAGATGCAGGCTTAGATTATTACAACCATAACCTAGACACATCGCGTGAGTATTATCCTAATGTGATTAGTACCCGCTATTTTGATGATCGCTTAAACACTTTGGATATTGTGCGTCAAACAGGTATGAAAGTATGTAGTGGCGGTATTGTCGGTTTAGGTGAAGATACCCAAGACCGTATTGGTTTATTACATGAATTAGCGACTTTACCGTTACATCCTGAATCTGTGCCGATCAATATGTTAGTTCCGATTGAAGGTACACCATTGGCTGAAGTAGAAAAACTGGATGTGATTGAGTGGATTCGTACCATTGCAGTTGCACGTATTATCATGCCAAACAGCTATATTCGTTTATCTGCAGGGCGTGAATCATTATCTGATTCAGATCAGGCGTTGGCATTTATGGCAGGTGCGAACTCGTTATTCTCAGGTGAAAAGCTTTTGACCACACCAAACGCAGGCGAAGGCAAAGACAAACAATTGTTCCAAAAATTAGGCTTAGTGCCTGAACGTGCCAAGCCAACCGTTTCGGAATTGTCGGTAGATGCAATGGCTGTGGCTTAAGCAGATCTTGAAAAAGACTCAGATATTTAATGTCAGTAAATTAAAGAAGAATCATGTGATATGGCAAAAGATTTTCACAGTGCAACTGTGGTTGCAGGCTATGACAGTCATATTCGGAAACTCATTCCCGGATATGAATTGGTACATCAACACATCAATGCAATTTTAAGTAGTCATTTGCCCGAAACAGCACAAGTTTTAGTGGTGGGGTGTGGCACAGGCTATGAGTTGCAGTATTTACTGCAGCAACATCCACAGTGGCAATTTACGGCCATCGACCCATCTTTAAGCATGTTACAGCAGGCAGAAAAAAACATTCAGTCTGTGGCAGGGCATGAGCGAGTACGTTTTATACAGGCAGATACCCACCAATTTGCCCAACAAGCGCAGGTTGAAAATTTGCAGTTTGATGCGGCATTGGCGATTTTGGTGGCGCATTTTGTGCCAGTCGCAGAAAAAACATTATTTTTTCAAGATATTTACCAAACATTAAAACCTACAGCGATTTTATTAAGCTATGATCTGATGCAGCAGACTGAAAATATAGAACTGCGCTGGATGCAGAATTTGGCTTTGGATTGTGGTTTAACTACGACTCAAGCGGAAAAAATGCTTGCACGACTGGCCGATGATTTTCATTTAATTATGGCAGATGCGCAGGCAGCATTGCTTACTCAAGTGGGTTTTCGTCAGTGTAAAACATATTGTCAACTTATGAATTATTATGGTTTTTTTGCAGAGAAATAGTTGATAAATAACATTATTTAGTCAGTAATCTTTGTAGTAAAAGTATCCGCACAAGAAAAGTTAGATCAGGGAAAGAGAAAAAATGTCAGCATATTACACTTTACTCAAACGTGAACAACATGCCGATGGTGGCTGTACTGCGCACTATCGTTGCAACATTCATGCACAAGGCGCGTGGAATCCGCATGAACAACACATGGCACCTGCAACGGGTATTTTGTGTGCAGAACTTGAGCAATTTATGCCGCGTGATGATATGCGAATTGGTCGGGTCGGTTTAGATATTTTTGGCTTAATTGCCTTTGGTGAATTTAGTATCACCACCCGTATGATTCGACCGGGTAAAACCATTGAGCTGATTGAAGCGGAAATGTGTGCTGAAGGAAAAACCTGTATTGTGGCGCGTGCATGGAAAATGAAAACCTCAGATACACGCGCAATTGCAGGATTGGAAGATTTACCGATAGAAAACCCTGAATATTTGCCCGATTGGGATGGCATGCGTTGTTGGCCGGGCGGCTATATTCAAAGCATTGAAACCCGTGCGCATTTAGATCGTCGTGCAGGTAAGGGCATCGTTTGGTTAAGAAACCAATTGGATATGGTTGAAAATCAAAGCACATCTAGTTTTGTGCGTTTATTGGGGATGGTGGATACCGCCAATGGCGTAGTGCCACGTTTAGACCCGAATGCGGGTTGGGGTTTTCCAAATTTAGATTTGCAAATGCATTTACACCGTTTACCGCAAGGCGAATGGCTAGGCTTGGAAGTAACACAACAATATGGTGAAGATGGTATTGGCTTAACGAGTGCAGTTTTGCATGATACTCAAGGGCCATTTGGACGTAGTGAGCAGATTTTAACTTTGCGTCAATTCTAAATCTATTCGATATCAAACAAAAAACATCAGGACGAATTGCTTCGTCCTTTTTTTATTGGCATGCTGTGTGCAGATTATTTCATCTTATTTTATCTGAAAATATTATGCGAATTAGTTTGATTGGTGCAGGGCGCGTTGCACATCATTTGGCTCATGTTTTAAACGCACAGCATCAAATTGTGCAAATTTATAGCCGTAGTCTGGACAAGGCGCAGCATTTGGCTGCGCAGGTTGGCGCAGAAGCGATTGCTGAAGTAGAAAAACTTCATTCAGATCTAGATTTAGTGATTATTGCAGTGAGTGATCAGGGCATTGCACAGGTGATTCAGGAAGTTCATCGTGATTTAAATCATGTGTTGATTGTGCATACCTCAGGCAGTACTAAATTAGATGTATTGCAACAGCATCATGTACGTTCAGGGGTATTTTATCCCTTGCAAACCTTTAGTTTAGAGCGTGAAATTGATTGGTCAGAAACGCCTTTATTTATAGAAGCTGCATTTGCTGAAGATCAGCAGCTTTTAATGACTTTGGCAAATAGCCTAAGCAAAAGGGTTTATGCCTATACTTCAGCACAGCGTTTGAGTTTGCATTTGGCTGCGGTATTTGCCTGTAATTTTAGTAATTATTGTTATGACATGGCCAAGCAAGTGGTCGATGCTCAGAAAGTAGATTTCAGTCTGCTGTATCCTCTTATTTTGGAAACTGCGCATAAAGCGACCCAGAATGATCCGCGTCAAATGCAAACAGGGCCTGCCATGCGGGGTGATCACAATATTTTAAAAATGCATCAGGACTTATTGGTAGCAGGGCAGCAACATGCACTTGCCGAAGTTTATGCGCTAATGAGCCAACAGATTTTAACGCGGCATCAATCTTAGTCATTTGATACGATAACACGAGTTCAAATAAAAAATGCTTCCTTGTGGAAGCATTTTTTCTAGCAGAAATTAGTTAATTTTCTTGAAGATAAAATCATTAATCTTATGACCTGCTTCAATTCCGCGGCGTTCAAACTTAGTTTGTGGACGCCATTCAGGGCGAGGGTAGCTATTGCCTTTACCCGCCAAGTTTTCTAAACGTGGACGGTTGTCCAATACATCCAGCATCCATTCTGCATATGGTTCCCAGTCGGTTGCTGCATGGAACGTACCACCTAACACTAATTTTTGCTCTACCAATTCCATGCGTTCATGAGCAACAAAACGGCGTTTGAAGTGACGTTTTTTCTGCCATGGGTCTGGGAAATATAACTGCACCGTATCAATGCTATTGTCTGGCATTTCACGCAGTACTTGAATCGCATCGGCATCTAAGACACGTAAGTTGCTTAAACCTGCTGTACCTGCTTCATAAACGCACTGTGCAATGCCTGGAATATGGACTTCAATCCCGACAAAGTTACGTTCAGGATTGGCCTGCGCCATAAGTACCAAAGAACGCCCCATCCCAAAACCAATTTCTACTGTAAGCGGGCGTTCAGGGTGTTCAAAATGTTGACGTAAATCGCCAACAGGATATTCCAAAATTAAGTCGCCGTATTGTTCCAAGGCGCTACGTTGTGACGTATTCAATGGTGAAGAACGGCGCATGAACGTTACAATTTCACGATGCTCGTTGAGGTTGTCCAGCTCGACAACGTGCTGGTCTAATTGATCGTTCGACATAATTTTGGCAAATCTAATAAATTCGAATGCGGTATTTTAAGTCCTGAGCCATTGAAGTCAAATTTTTTCGCTCTTTTTCGCAGCGCCGTGCAAGATTGAGATACATCTGCATCTTTTGAGCATAAAAAATGCCGAATCATTAAGATTCAGCATTTAACATCATCAACGGTATTTTAATACAATAATTACGAATGGGTACTGTATTGATCAATTAAGGTATGACTGGCCTCATTCAATCCAATAATATGCACTTTAATTTGTTGGGCTTTAAATTTGTTCACCACGCTATTCAGCATATTTACAGAGGTAATATCCCAAATATGCGCATGCGTTAAGTCGATGGTGACATTGCTAATATCTTCTGAAAAATCAAAAAACTGATAAAACTTTTCTGAACTGCTAAAGAAAATTTGCCCTGAAATCACATATTGGCGGGTATGTTCGCCTAATAAAAATGAGCTGACTTTAACTTCACTTTCCAGTTTATTCACCAAAAATAAAGCAGAAAGCAGTACGCCAACAAAAACACCCAAAGCAAGGTTATGGGTAACTAACACCACAATGACCACAGCTAACATGACTATATTGCTTTGTTTCGGATGCTTTTTAAAATTACGGATGGAATCCCAGTTAAAAGTCGTGAATGACACCATAATCATAATCGCAACCAAGGCTGCTATAGGAATATATGCCAACCAATCTTTGAGAAAAACCACCAAGCACAGCAAAAATACGCCTGCTGTAAGTGTAGATAGCCGTGTACGCGCCCCAGAACTGACGTTGATAATAGATTGCCCAATCATGGCACAGCCTGCCATACCGCCCATAAAGCCACTCACAATATTGGCATAACCCTGACCACGACATTCCTGATGCCGATCTGCTTCTGTGCCTGTGGCTTCATTGACAATCGTAGTGGTCATCATGGTTTCGAGTAAACCGACTGTGGCTAAGGTCATGGCATAAGGAAAAATAATAAATAAAGTTTCAAAATTCAGTGGAATGTCAGGCACTAGAAAAATAGGCAGTGTATCGGGAAATTGTCCCAAATCGCTTACGGTACGCATATCTGCACCAAGTAATAAAGCAACCACACTCAGCACAATAATGCAGACCAAAGGCGAGGGAATGCTTTTACCAATTTTAGGAATGTATGGAAACAGATAGACTACCGCTAAACCTAATCCTACAAATAAATAGCCTAAGCCATCCATTTTCGATAATTCAGGCAGTTGCGCCACAAAAATTAAAATCGCCAAGGCATTTACAAAGCCATAAACTACCGATTGCGAAACAAAACGCATCAGTTTGGCAACTTTAAAATAGCCTGCTATAACCTGAATCAGCCCTGTGAGTACTGTTGCAGCCAATAAATATTGCAAACCATGTTCTTTGACGAGGGTAATCATCAGTAATGCCATAGCGCCTGTCGCGGCAGAAATCATGGCAGTACGCCCACCAAAAAAAGCAATCGTGACCGCAATACAGAACGATGCATATAAGCCGACTTGCGGATCGACGCCTGCTATAGCCGAAAAGGCAATTGATTCAGGAATTAATGCCAAACCTACCACTAAACCTGCCAAAACATCGGTGCGGATATTGGAAAACCATTCTTCTTTTTTCAGGCTAATCACAATCTCAATTTCATGAAACTTTAAAGGGCTGTATGTTAAAACATCTAGAGATAAAAAAGCAGGCAAAACAGACTTGAAAAAGCCTGTCTTTTGCAGGATAGTCAAAGCGTAAGGGCTTTTTAAGACATTTTCGCTTTTTTGCAATTTATAGGTTCAATCACTTGCAAGTTTGTGACAAGCGATTTACAACAGAGATAGTTATATAACAAGGATCAAATATGAAGCTTTATTATTCACCTGGCGCATGCTCTTTGGCAGCACATATTATTTTAAATGAAGTGAATGTCGATTTTGATATTGAGCGTGTAGATTTAAAAACCCATAAAACAGAAAAGGGTGCCGATTATTATGAAATTAACCCTAAAGGTTATGTACCTGCTTTAGAAATTAACCCAGGTTTAATTTTGACGGAAAACGTAGCGCTATTGCCATTTTTAGCGCAGCAAGACCCTAAACAGGATTTAATTCCGCCATCTGGTTTGGGTCGTGCTAAAGTTTTGGAATGGTTGGGTTATCTCAACTCTGAATTACATGACGCTTACGCAGTATTTTTTGGTGCGCCTTTAGATGCAGAAGCCAAAGAAAAAGCCTATGCAGAAATTGATCGTTTGTTGACTTATATTGATCAAGCGATTGCTTCATCAGACCATGAATATTTGGTGGATGATAACTTTGGTCCAGCCGATGCGTATTTGTTTGTTATCACTAATTGGTCAAACTATATTGAGCATGATTTAACTCCGTATAGCCATGTGGTTGAAATCCGTAATAAAGTTGCTGCGCGTCAGTCGGTACAAATTGCTATGCGTGATGAAGGCTTGATTCCTTAATCGGCTTTTACTTGCCAGAATCAGATAATAAAAAAGACGTTGAGTTAACACTTAACGTCTTTTTATTTGAGTTGTCGGACTTGGAAAAGACCCTAATGATTATTTAAAGAAATAACCCGTTTCAGGTGAGCTGGCATTCGCCATACGCTTACGTGGCATACGTCCTGCCAAATAAGCTTCACGTCCTGCTTCTACTGCTTTACGCATCGCAGATGCCATTAGCACTGGGTTTTGTGCTGCTGCAATTGCAGTATTCATCAGCACACCATCGCAACCTAATTCCATTGCAATCGCAGCATCACTGGCAGTACCCACACCTGCATCTACCAATACAGGTACTTTGGCATTTTCTTTAATAATCGAAATGGTATGCGGGTTAAGAATACCTAAGCCTGAACCAATTAAACTACCTAATGGCATAATTGCCACGCAGCCCATACTTTCCAATTCTTGCGCCACAATCGGGTCATCGGAAGTGTAGACCATGATCTCAAAACCATCGTCAATTAGCGTGCGTGCAGCTTTTAAAGTTTCGGTGATATTTGGGTAAAGGGTTTTTTCATCGCCCAAAACTTCCAGTTTGACAAGGTTGTGACCATCTAGCAATTCACGCGCCAGCATGCAGGTGCGCACGGCACTGTTGGCATCAAAACATCCTGCTGTATTTGGCAAAATGGTGTATTTTTCTGGTGGAATTACGGAAAGTAAGTTTGGCTGATCTGGATGTTGCCCAATGTTTACACGACGAATGGCAACCGTGACAATTTCTGCGCCACTGGCTTGAATCGCCAAATCTGTTTCGGTTAAATCTTTATATTTGCCCGTACCCACCAATAAACGTGAATTAAAGGTACGTGAACCAATTTTAAAGGTATCTTGCATGGGTGCTCCGAGTTTAGCCGCCACCAACGGCATGAATAATTTCAATGCGGTCTTGATCGCAAATAGGGGTTTCGGCAAGTTTACTTTTGGCAATAATTTTTTCGTTTTGCTCCACAGCAAAACGTTTGCCTTCTAAATCTAATGCCTGAATCAGTTGTAACAGGGTCGTGTGAGAGGTCTGTTGTGTTTCGCCATTCAGATAAATTTGCATGACCGAGAATCCATCTTCAAAATTACAAAATACAATTGAGCTTTATTTGGCATATTTCATGGCTTGCCATGCTAAGGTCAGCCAACCAGCAATCATGAGCGCACCACCAATTGGGGTAATCATGCCCAAACCGCGTACAATGTCCAATGCCATGATATAAAGTGAACCGCAGAAAAATAAAATACCCAGTTGGATTAGAATAAAACTGGCTTTAATGGGAAGTTGTGGAATCACTTTAGCCAATATGCCCAATGCTAAAAGTCCAAGGGCATGATAGAAAAAATAATCTGTTGCAGTTTGCCACCAAAGCAATTGCGCTTCAGTTGCACGGGCCTTTAAGCCATGTGCACCAAATGCACCGAGCATGACTGCTATAGCTAAATTCAGGGCAGAAATTGCAATCCACATACGCAAATTGACCTATTTAATTTTGCGCTTAACCTTAGCACATTTTTAGGGGCGGGAAAATCTGAGATTTGCCTGCCTGTATGTAGCTGTACCAATTAAAGACAATAAAAAAGGGCAGTTTGCCCAATTTTATTTTTCGATGTGTCTGCATCAATTTGGAGAATGTCAGTTTAGTTTGATGACATCGCCACTTTAATTTTTTCCATGGCATTTTTTTCGAGCTGACGAATACGTTCTGCCGAAACATTATATTCTGCTGCCAATTCATGCAGGGTCGATTTATCATCATCTAACCAGCGACGCTGCAAAATGTTACGTGAACGATCATCCAACTGCTCCATGGCTTCATGTAGGGCAGAAGTGCTTTGTTCTTCGTAGTCTTCGTTTTCGACCAAACGTGCAGGGTCGTAACGGTTATCTTCCAAATACAATGCAGGTGCAACATAAGTTGAACCTTCATCGTCATCATCGCCCTGTGCTTCAAAAGCTGCGTCATAAGCGGTTAAACGACCTTCCATTTCCAAGACTTGTTCTGCAGTTACATTTAAGTCATTGGCAATAGATTGTGCTTCTTCAAGCGTCAGTTTTTTGCTAGATTTTTTGAGGCTACGCAAATTAAAGAACAATTTACGCTGCGCCTTGGTGGTGGCAATTTTAACAATACGCCAGTTACGAATCACATATTCGTGAATTTCAGCTTTAATCCAGTGCACGGCAAATGACACCAAACGCACGCCCATATTCGGGTCAAAGCGTTTCACGGCTTTCATTAAGCCCAAGTTGCCTTCCTGAATTAAATCGCCCTGCGGTAAACCATAGCCCGCATAACTTCGTGCAATATGCACCACAAAACGTAAATGCGACATGACCAACATTTTGGCCGCGTCTAAATCTTGATCGTAATAATAACGCTCGGCTAACTCTTTTTCTTGTTCAGCCGTTAAAATAGGAATTTGGTTAACAGTACTAATATAAGCCCCGAGGTTTACCCCTGGTGCAGATAATGACAGGGGCATCAACTGATTGCTGCTGTCACTCATGAGATCTCCTTATAGGATTAGGTAGGTAAAATAACCGATGTCTTTATCTTAATGCCAATATTCTACTTAAATAAGTAAAATTGGTGTAGATATGTAAATCTTTATAGCAATAAGCGGCGAATATTAAGTCATTAAAACAAATGAACAATCAAATAGATGCACTTATTGCGATGATTTTGGCTTGGCAACATCAATCACATAATGAAACTCTGTTGCCGAAATCTGGCTTGCTTCACAGCTGTATTGATGTAACTGACAATAACGCGCCACATCTTGCTGGCTGTGCGGATCAGATGACTTCAATAAAAACCGTGCAGAATCTGATTGTTTAAGGGCACGTTTTAGCATCAATAAAGGCATAGGACAAGGTTGTCCCATGGCATCAATCACTATGATAGGTTGTTCAGCATCACACAGCATTGAAGTAAAAATTCGCCTTAAAAAACAGAATGATCATACTAGCAAATTCGCTCACAAATCCCAAATAAATTTCATCTGAAGCATCGGGGCTATTCATTGCGCGGCTTACTGCGCATAAGGGCAAGAGAATTGGCTTATTTTGTGAGATATTTGCAATAAAATTTATAGATCAAAATTGTGCTAAGTCACTTAACAGAAATAAAAATTTTCCATTTGTTCAAATCGTTTCAAACTGAACAAGATAAATCAAAAAAAATCTATTAATTGTCATAAACCCGTGTTAAGCTCGATGCGTATTTAGGATTTTAGATAGACAATCGTTGTTTGTCGCCCTATTACAAATGGATGTAACCGGGATTTTGTTAATAGTTATACAGAATGATTACAAGCTTAGAAATAAAAATATTTTTAAACTTTGTTTGCTCTGCTGTTTGCAACACCGGGTGGTCCTTCTTTTTAATCAATGAGGATTAACTTATGACAGCTCGTGAACAAGGCGTAGTTAAATGGTTCAACGACACTAAAGGCTTTGGCTTTATCCAACGCAATGGCGGCGACGATGTATTCGTTCACTTCCGTGCGATCCAAGGTGATGGCCACCGTTCACTTCGTGACGGCCAACGTGTTGAATTCAGCGTAGTAAAAGGCCAAAAAGGCTTCCAAGCTGAAGAAGTACAGCCACTAGACTAATCACTCGATTATTCTAAAAAAACGCTCCAATCCTGATTGGGGCGTTTTTTATTTGTATTTCTGTTTATAATAGGTCAGTTTTTTGTCTGTATAAGTTCGAGCACATATTTATGTCATCTGGTTTTGAAACCTTAAATTTACATCCGCAATTGAAACAGGCTATTGATGCTTTGGGTTTCAAGGAAATGACGCCAATTCAGCAAAAGGTTTTAAAATTTACTTTGGCTGGACATGATGCCATTGGTCGTGCGCAAACAGGTACAGGAAAAACTGCTGCCTTTTTAATTAGTGTCATCAACGATTTATTGAATAACCCAATTCAAGGGCAGCGTTATCGTGGTGAACCACGTGCATTGGTTTTAGCGCCTACGCGTGAATTGGCTTTGCAAATCGAAAGTGATGCAAAAGACTTAACCAAATTTACCGACTTAAATGTGGTGACTTTGTTGGGTGGTGTAGATTTTGATAAGCAAAAGTCACAACTCAATAAAAACTTTGTCGATATTATTGTTGCGACACCAGGGCGCTTGATTGATTTTGTAGAACAAAAAGAAGTTTGGCTAGATCAGATTGAGTTTTTAGTGATTGATGAAGCAGACCGCTTGCTGGATATGGGCTTTATTCCATCGGTAAAACGTATTGTGCGTTATTCACCGCGTAAGGAACAGCGTCAGACGTTAATGTTCTCGGCAACTTTTAGTTATGATGTGTTGAACTTGGCTCAACAGTGGTTATTTGAACCTGTTACAGTCGAAATTGAACCTGAAAAGAAAACCAATGCCGATGTTGAGCAACGGGTATATATGGTTGCCAAAACCGATAAATACAAATTGCTTGAAGAAATTTTACGTGATGAGCCGATTGAAAAAGTCATGATTTTTGCCAATCGGCGTGATCAGGTGCGTAAGCTTTATGATCATTTAAAGCGTGATGGCTATAAAGTGGTGATGTTGTCAGGTGAAATTGCCCAAGACAAACGCTTAAAAATGCTGGATCAGTTTAAAAATGGCAAACATAACATCATGATTGCAACAGACGTTGCAGGGCGTGGTATTCATGTCGATGGTGTTTCGCATGTGGTGAATTTCACTTTGCCTGAACAGTCAGATGATTATGTGCACCGTATTGGTCGTACAGGTCGTGCAGGTACACGTGGTGTGAGTATTAGCTTCTTGTCGGAAGATGATGCGTTCTATTTACCAGAAATTGAAAAAGCCATTGGTCAAAAATTGCCATTAACACGTTTAGATGGTTATTGCTAATTACTCATTTAAGCTATTTTTTAGTTTAAATCCTGCTGTTCTTAGTTTAAAAGTCGCTCTCAGTGGAGCGACTTTTTTGTATTTGCTTCTTATGTCGTGCTGTAATAATTTACTTTGCCTGACATCTAAAGGTCAGCACAGTTTGATAATCATCATCACGGGCAATATCAGTATTACGTCCCGCAATTGTACCTAAAACAGTTGCTGCCGCCTGAATCATTTGTCCCGTTTGCTCATCGACTACACCTTTGAGTGCGCCGTTATAAGATGTTTTTTCATCAACCAAGACTGGAGCGGCACGAGTACCACAGGTTTTATTGGCAGCTGTAATTGCATTATTTTTGGCAATAATATTACTTTTACCTAAACCTGTGACTTCATATAGGTTGTTTTCTTTTTGAATGGCAAGAGAATTATTTGGCGTGGTGGCACATGCGGTTAAAAGTGCAAAAACGGCAAGGCTAGAAAAGGCGACTATTTTTTTCATATCTACCTCGGGGCTAAAACGCTGTAGCGCGTATTGTTTGTTGATGATATTTCAATTCAAATGTGTAGAGATTGAAAATAACAATTTGATCTAGTTGAACATAATTTGGATGGTTTTAGATGTAGACACTGTATAGGCTGTGTTGATAATTCGTCATTCATTTATACACATCAAACCCAATCCATAATGTATTTTCATGCTCTTAAACTATAGATGAATGCGTCAAAGCATCATTGTTTAGATGTGCTGAGCAGGTTCATCTTAAAAGTGCAGACATATAGACCCTAATCAGAATCTTGCAAATAAGCATACGGAAATAGCGCAATTTTTTGAGTTTATGCTAATCTTAACCGAGCTTTTTGAAATAGTTATATAAGTCAATGACGGATACAGCGGTAGAAATCGTTCATCAAAATATTCATCAACGTCAGTCTACGGGGCAGTTAGTTGAACCTGCACCAAATACTGAGCAGCTAGAAATGGCTTTTCAGGCAGCTTTAACCGCACCAGATCATCATCGTTTAAAACCTACGCGCTTTGTGGTGATTACTGCCGAGCAACGTGCAGCATTTGGTGAGTTACTTTCTCAAGCCTTGGCAGACATGGGCGAAACCGATGCGGTTCAGTTGGAGCGAGTGAAACAGCATCCATTTCGTGCGCCACTTTTAGTATTGGCGTTAACACAATTTCAGGATCATCCAAAAGTGCCATGTTTTGAGCAGACTTTAAGTACAGGTGCTGCGGTACAGAACTTTTTATTGTCTTTGCAGGCGCAGGGTTTTGCCAGTATGTGGCGCAGTGGTGCAGTCGTTGAGTCAAACTTGCTGAAACAAGCTTTAAACTTAAATGCAGATGATTTAATTTCAGGCATTATTTATGTGGGAACAGCAGCCAAAGCCATTCCTGCCCGCACTGAGTTGAATACGCAAGCTTATGTTCGTTATTGGAACGCATAAGTCTTTATTTTTTAGGATATAACAATAATGTCAGAATTAAATTTTACCGATTTGGTTGAACCTGTTGCAGTAGATCGAAAAACTGCGTTACGTATTACAGTATTGGGTGGTGGCAGTTTTGGTACAGCAATGGCCAATACAGCAGTGCGTAATGGCTGCGACACGATGATTTGGATTCGTGATGAAGCAACTGCCAAAGAAATTAATGAAACGCATATTAATCGACGTTATTTGCCAGATTTTCAGTTGGAGCAGGGTTTAAGAGCCGTTTCAGATTTGGAAACTGCAGTTCGTGACCGTGACATTATTTTAGTGGCTATTCCAAGTCATTCTTTCCGTGATGTGTTGCGTCAAATTAAACCTTTTATTAGTGCGCAAGCAGTGGTGTCTTTAACCAAGGGTATTGAAGCCAAAACCTTTAGTTTTATGAGCGATATTATCCGCGAAGAATTGCCTGAAGTGCCGTATGGCGTATTGTCTGGCCCAAACCTTGCTAAAGAAATTGTGGCGGGGCAGCCTGCAGGTACGGTCATTGCCAGTCATTCTGAATTGGTGCGTTATGCAGTGCAGCAAGCTTTACACAGTGCATTATTCCGTGTTTTTGCCAGCGATGATGTGAATGGTGTGGAATTAGGCGGTGCGCTAAAAAATATTTATGCTGTGGCAATGGGCATGGCAGCCGCTTATAACGTGGGTGAAAATACTAAGAGTATGATTTTAACCCGCGCTTTGGCAGAAATGAGTCGTTTTGCGGTTAAGCTTGGTGCAAATCCATTGACCTTCTTAGGGTTGTCTGGTGTCGGTGACTTATTTGCAACGTGTAGCAGTCCATTGAGTCGTAACTATCAAGTGGGTTATGCATTGGGCAAAGGCAAAACTTTGGAACAAGCCACAGAAGAATTGGGGCAAACAGCCGAAGGGATTAATACCATCGTGCAAGTGCGGGCGCGCTCGAATGAATTAGATGTGTATATGCCAATTACTTGTGCGCTTTATGAAGTGATTTTTGAAGGTGCGCCGCCTATGAATATTGCACTGTCTTTAATGAAAAATGGACATCGCAGTGATGTGGAATTTGTCTTGCCGCATCATCAAGTTTAGTTTTACATCCATAAAACTGCGCCACAGTAGGTAAAAACTTGCGTGGAATATGACAGTTTGGTGAACTGAATTGTCATATTCTCAGGTTATACTGAGCGCATAATTTGAGTTAAATTGACACAACTTAATGTGTATCATCCTATAGGGAAATTCTATGCAACTGACTCTTGTTCGTCATGGTGAAGCCGCTCCTGCGATTATGGGCAATGATCATCAGCGTCCATTGACTGAGCGTGGTCATATACAAGCACAAGAAACGGCAGATTATTTAAAAAATATCATTCAGCCCGATGTGTTTGTAGTCAGTCCTTTACTGCGTGCACAAGAAACTTTGGCACATTTGCAGCAATATTTTAAAGATGTGCCTGTGGTGGTCTGCAATACCATTAAACCTGAAGATGATGCAAAAGTTGCTGTGGAATGGTTGTCACAATTGCCGTATGAGTCAATTGCAGTGGTGTGTCACATGAATGTAGTGGCGCACATGGCAGAGATTTTGACTTCAGAATCATTCCATCCCTATCATTTGGCAGAAGCACGGATTTATGAGCAGGCAGTAATTGCTGCGGGGCTTTCAACCCAAATCAAAAGTTTTATTCCAAACGCATAAAATAAATGTATAAAGTTAAATATAATTCAACGGTAGAACGATAATAATGCTGTATTTATGGATGCCAGAAGCCAATGGGGTTTGGCAATGGTCAAATGGGGAATACTGGACAGAGGCAGATAGTCTTGATGCCTTGATTCAGGCATTGCAGGCTTTTCAAGGAAAAGATGCTGTGGTGTTTTTCCCAAGCCGTGATGTGCAAATCATGCAACAAACTTTGCCTAAAGCTCAATATAAACAATTGGGTACCGATGGCGTGAAGTATTTATTAGAAGAATATACCGTATTGCCAATTGATGCGATGCAGGTGGTTCATCATTTTCAGCCACCTGAGCAAATAACCGTGCTGGGAGTTGCCAAGCATAGTATTGAAACCTATTTGCATGTATTAAGTTTGTTGCCAGTTAAAATCAGTGCATTGTTACCTGATTTTTTAATTTTGCCGCAACCTGAACCAGGGCAAACGGTGATTGGAAATATTTGCGGACGCTTGTTGGTACGTGAAAGTGAATTTTTAGGTTATTCAGTTGATGATCTGGCACTTTATCTAGATTATCAAACTGCAGAACGAAACTATAAAATCACCAACTTTAGTGCAGAACAAATGCAAAGTATTGAAGCATTTGCAACACAAGAACAATTAGAAAGCTTTCATTATGTAGTACCTGCATTAGTGAAAGCCAAACAGCATCCATTCAATATGCTGCCAAAATCCAAGCAAGACACGGGTGTTTCAGGTTATTGGAAAGCCTGTGCAGCAGTATTTCTTGGGATTTTAATTGTACAGTTTAGCTATGATGCACTGCGTTGGAGCAAACTTAAAAAAGTAGCAGATCAAACAGCGGTTCAAGCCATAGAACAATATCAATATTGGTTTGGTGCAAATAGTCGTATTACCGAACAAAATATTCAAAGCCAGTTTGAAAGTCAGGTACGCATGAGTAAAAATGCAGATACTCAAGCGCTGCAATTGCTCAGTCGTGTTGGCCCTGTGT
This sequence comes from Acinetobacter sp. YH01004, assembly GCF_013420455.1. Taxonomy (NCBI): domain Bacteria; kingdom Pseudomonadati; phylum Pseudomonadota; class Gammaproteobacteria; order Moraxellales; family Moraxellaceae; genus Acinetobacter; species Acinetobacter sp. YH01004. Next base: position 63,028 of record NZ_VOXZ01000002.1, on the reverse strand, counting down.
TGATGCAAAATCAAATTGTGGCTAATCGTGTGAGTTTTGATGCCAATATGTTGAACATGGAATTGAATGCTAATTCGGCAGCGACCTTGCAAGCGCTCACTCAGCAATTGAATCAGCAGGGTTTTAAGGTCGAGCTGGGTAATATTCAGCCGAGCGCGTCAGGTGCAGTAGGATTGGTGAAAATACAATAATGAAAGCCATGGAAAAAATGTCGACTTGGTTCGATCAACGTATTGAACTGGTGCAAGATTATTTAGATCGTTTAAATACACGTGAGCGTGTTTTGGTGGTGTTTACCACAATCTTTGTGATCGTTGCTGCGGTGGGTTCTGCATTGTGGTATATGCATGCCGCAGCCGAAAAACAGCAAAAACGGGTGAATGATCTTAAAGATTTGGTGGTGGTGATGCAAAGTCATGCAGTCACAATGAAACCAGCTAATGATGCTCAACTCAGTGCAGCCGATAAAATTCAGCGTGTGGCTCAGCAACAAGGCTTATCGGTTGCTTCGCAGCAAAGTGGTGACAAGATGCAACTTGTAGCGAGTCATGTCAATTATGCCGTGTTGGCAAATTTTTTAACCCAATTAGCGCAAATGGGTTTAAGTATTGAAAAAATGGAATTAATTTCTGAAGCAGGGCAGATTAAATTAACAGCGACAGTCCAGTAAAGGTTAAAAATAAAGTCCGAAACTCGGAAAATAAACCCATGTCAAGCATAGCGTTTTGACTGGGCTAAGCCTATAATATGGCGACTTAGAAAGCAGTAGACTTTTGCAGATATGTTGTATTCTCTAGCCCGCCCGTTGTTATTTTCTTTAGCACCAGAGCGTGCACATGAGCTGACACTATCACTATTGAAATCGAGCCATAAAATGGGCTTGATGCGTCAAAAGACTGTAGCGAAACCTGTGACGTGTATGGGAATTGAATTCCCTAATCCAGTAGGTTTGGCAGCAGGTCTAGACAAAAATGGTGCGTATATTGATGCCTTGGCTGGTTTAGGCTTTGGGTTTATTGAAATTGGTACCATTACGCCACGTCCTCAAGTGGGCAATCCGCATCCACGTTTATTCCGCATTCCGCAGGCCAAAGCCATTATTAACCGTATGGGTTTTAATAATGATGGGGTCGATCAGCTGATTGAAAACGTCAAAGCGGCAAAATTTAAAGGCATTTTGGGGATTAATATTGGTAAAAATGCCGATACGCCAGTTGAAAATGCAGTAGATGATTATCTGATTTGTTTAGAAAAAGTCTATAACTATGCCTCTTATATCACCGTAAACATTTCATCACCGAATACCAAAAACTTGCGCAGTTTGCAAAGTGGTGATGCGCTGACTGAGTTATTGCAAACCCTCAAACAGCGTCAGTTGGAGTTAGCCGAAGAACATCAACATTATGTGCCGTTGGTATTAAAAGTTGCTCCAGATCTAGACCCTGAAGATATTCAGTTTATTGCCAAACAATTATTGCAATTCAAAATTGATGGTCTGATTGTGACCAATACCACTTTGTCGCGCGAAGGTGTAGAAAACTTGCCGCATGGCGATGAAGCAGGTGGTTTATCGGGTGCGCCTGTGTTTGAAAAAAGTACTGCATGTTTGGCAGCATTTTCAGCAGCACTGAAAGGTGAAATTCCTTTAATTGGTGTAGGTGGCATTTTGTCGGGCGAACAAGCGGTTGCCAAAAAAAATGCAGGTGCAAGCTTGGTTCAGGTGTATAGTGGTTTAATCTATGCAGGTCCTGAGCTGGTTCAAGATTGTGTGAACGCCTTATAACTTATGAATACCATTGATATCGTTATTCTGATTCTCTTGCTTATTGGAGGGTTGAACGGTTTGCGACAAGGATTTATTAAAGCCTTTGCGAACTTGGTAGGATGGATTTTTGCCCTAATTGTTGCGGCAAAATATGCAGTTGTCCTAGCACCTTCGATGACAGCACTCAGTAGCGATCCTGTGGTACAAAAAATTGCAGCCTTTGCATTTATTGTCTTGGTGATTGTGGTACTGACCTGGATTGTAACCGCTGTTTTAAATGGTGTTTTAAAGAGCTTGAAACTTGGCCCATTAAATCGTTTGGCAGGCGGTGCATTTGGTACCTTGAAAGGCTTACTCATTGTTCTTATTACCATTCAAGGCATTGGTCCTTGGGTCGAAAGCTCGCCTTATTGGAAACAGTCTAAATTTGTGCAAACTTTATTGCCGTATGCACCGTGGGCAACAGAACTGTCCAAAGACGCTGCCAATGAGGCTTTACAGCACATCAAGTCGAAAGATGCCGCGCCATCTTCCGACATCGCATCTGACGCAAAAGAAAATCGCTCTGGCGCAGATGGCTCAACGAATAATCCTTTTTATTAATCCCTAGCTGGTCTGCGAGGTTGCTATGTGTGGAGTTGTTGGTATAGCTGGTAAATCACCTGTTAACCAAATGTTGTTTGATGCATTAACGATGTTACAACATCGTGGACAGGATGCAGCTGGGATCGTAACTTGCCACAATGGGCGTTTGTTCTTGCGTAAAGATAACGGTATGGTGCGTGATGTATTCCATACGCGTCACATGCGTGCGTTGCAAGGTAATTATGGTATTGGGCATGTGCGTTATCCAACTGCAGGTTCATCAAGCAGTGCTGAAGCGCAGCCATTTTATGTGAACTCGCCGTACGGGATTACTTTGGCACACAATGGCAATTTGACCAATGCCGAAGAAATTCACGAAGATCTGTTTAAAACAGATTTACGTCACATGAACACCGATTCTGACTCAGAAGTGTTATTGAACGTATTTGCACATGAATTGCAAAAACGTGGCAAATTAAACCCAACTTCAGAAGATATTTTTCATGTGATCAGCCGTGTGCATGAGCGTTGTAAGGGTGCTTATGGCGTTGTTGCTATGATTACAGGTCAAGGCTTGGTTGGCTTCCGTGATCCAAATGGTATCCGTCCATTGATTTACGGTTCACGTGAAACTGAACAGGGCATGGAATATATTATTGCATCAGAATCAGTTGCAATTACCGCACTTGGCTTTAAAGTTGAGCGTGATATTGCGCCAGGCGAAGCGATTTTTATTAATGATGCAGGTGAATTGTTTACCCAGCAATGTGCAGCTAAACCTGAATATCGCCCATGTATTTTTGAATATGTATATTTTGCTCGTCCAGATGCGACGATTGATGGTATTTCAGTGTACAAAGCGCGTTTGAAAATGGGCGAAAAACTGGCGCATAAAATTACCCAAGAGTGGGGCGAGCAACACGATATTGATGTCGTTATTCCAATTCCAGATACATCACGTACATCAGCTTTAGAATTGGCAAATACTTTAGGGGTTAAATTCCGTGAAGGTTTTATGAAAAACCGCTATATCGGACGTACCTTTATTATGCCAGGTCAGCAATTGCGTAAAAAATCAGTGCGCCAAAAACTGAACCCTGTAGAGCTTGAGTTTAAAGGCAAAAATGTACTGTTGGTGGATGACTCGATTGTCCGTGGTACGACCTGTAACGAAATTATTCAAATGGCACGTGATGCTGGGGCGAAAAAAGTATTCTTTGCTTCTGCAGCGCCAATGGTGAAATATCCAAACGTGTATGGTATTGATATGCCAGCCAAAGATGAATTAATCGCGTCTAACCGTAATGTCGAAGAAATTCGTGAAATTATTGGTGCAGACCGTTTAATTTTCCAAGATTTAGAAGATTTAAAACAAGCCGTTCGTACCCATAAAGTACCGCATTTAACTGAATTCGATTGTTCAGTATTTGATGGCGTGTATGTAGCTGGCGGAATTGACGAAGCTTATCTGAATGATCTTGAGCAAAAGCGCAACGACTTGGCTAAAAAAGGCAAAGATGGTTATATTGATGTCAATATTGATGCTGCGTCAGTAGACTTAACTGGTGTAAAAGAGAGTTAATTCTTTTTCTGATCAGCTCAGTGAGAAAAGCGGGAAATTCCCGCTTTTTTCATTTATGATGGTGGCTCAAATACAATGTAATTCAGGATGTTTACATTGAGGTCTGTGAGTAGTTACTTGATTAAAAACAAAAATATGATTTGGTCTGCAATTTTATGTTTGGTTGCAGTCGCTTTGACCCTGTTTATCTTAAACACAGTTTTGGGTCTGTTGGTCTATTATGTCGATTCAAGCCAATCCATCTATTGGCACAGTCTAAGTCCATACTGGATTACGGTCTTGGTGTTGATTATGACTGTATCCGTTATTTTGGAATTTTACGTTTTTCGCTCAGGCGGTCATTCTTTGGCAAAACAATTGGGTGCGCGTCGTTTAACCCAGTTCGAAAGTACCCCAGAAGAAAGTACCGCACTTAAACTGACCGAACAATTGGCCGATACCTTTCAAATCCCAGCGCCTACTGTATATGTATTGCCCGATGAAATTGGGGTAAATGCCCTCACTGCAGGCTTTAGTCATAAAGATATTGTGATTATTTTGACTTGGGGTGCTTTGCAAAACTTGGATGAGCAAGAGCTTTATGGACTACTCAGCCATGAGTTTAACCATATTTTAAGTGGTGAAACCATTGATAATACCAAGCTTAAAATCCTCTACAGTAGCCTAACCACGTTTAGTAAGTGGGGCAGTAGCATCGCCAAACTTGGCTTTGGACAACATCGTGATGCACCGCCACATAAGTTAGCGACTTTTTTTGTTGCTATAGGTGGTGGTATCTGGTTGTTTGGTAGCTTGGGCGTGTTGATTACCCGCTTAATTAAATATATTAGTCTAAGCGGACGTACCTTTAAAAATGATTTAAAAACCAAACGTTTGATTCAAAATAATGCCAATATTCAAACTTTGCTGCGAATTTATGTGCATCATGCAGGGTCGCAAATTCATAGTGAATATTCAGAATCTATTTCCCACATGTGCTTTGCTAACTCGCTCAGTCCGCAAAGCTGGATGAACATTCATCCAAGTATTGAAGCCCGTATTTTTGAGCTTGATCCAACCTTGGTACAAGACTTACAACTCGAAAATTTGAAGCGTTTACGCAATCAGCCTTTGTTTAGCCTATTTCGCTCGTTAGAAGAAATGAATGCTGAATATTATGCGCCGTGGAGCTCGCCGCAACCTTTGCCTTTGCTGCGCTTGTCGCCGATTAGCTTTGCAATTAATGATGCAATTAAGCCACTCAAGCCTGAAATTCGCAATAACATGCCGCGTCCAGAGCTAATTCAGCGTGCCTTACAAACGGCAACGGGTTCGCGTGAGGTGATTGTCGCTATTTTGATGATTCGCCAATATCGTGAATTTATTCCTGCTGAAGCAGAAGTGAGTCGTGCAATTGTAGATGCTTTATTACATTTGGATGGGCGAGTACATATCTCGATTTTCCATGAAGCGTGTAAAAATATTGGTGGTATGCCGCTGAGTATCGCACGGCAGTTTCTAACCAAATTGGCAAAAATCATTCAGGAAGATGGCGAGATTGGTTTGTTGGATGCCTTGCTGCTTGAACGTATTAAGTTTGAATTGAACTTGCTGCCTTTACATACACCTGCAGCGTTACACGAAGTTAAACCGCAAATTGTACGTTTAATCGATGCTTTATTGCATGTGCAGCAAATTAATAGTGTTAATCAGTTAGATGTACGTGAACGTATTTTAGAACGTGTTTTAACTGCAGATGAATTGATTGATTATGAAGAAATTTCAGATGAACCGATTGATTTATCAGAAATTTTAAATGATATGGCAGGTTTGCTGCTGCGTGATCGACTGATGGTGTTAGGCATTGCTGAAATTTGTTTGTGGAATGACCGTATTATCACCCAAGATGAATTGGATGTTTTGGAGTTGCTCTATTGGCGTTTAGGTTTTAAAACCGAAGAAATTGTCGAGCAAATGCAAAAACAAAACAGTTTGATGATTGTGTGACACTGATTGACTAGGTGTGTTTAAAGCAGATTTTGAAAAAATACGAATAGGTCAGATTGGGTGAAAGAAAGCACAGCATTGTGCAGCCTTTCTAGGTAGAATAGGTGCTATCTTGCATGTTGTTCTGTGATAAATACGTGCAGCGAAAAATTAGATAGGTGATGATAAACATGATGGGGCATCAGCGTGACATTTTAGCCAGTTTGGGAATCGATATTTGGGTTTCCAGAATGGCTGTGTCTCAAACTTTGCCACAATCATCGGTTTGGCGCGACCAAGCTGCACCTGAAATACACAGCGAAATTATTGTTCCTGCTGCAGTACCTCAACAATTAAAACAACAACAGTCGATTATTCACGAAAAGCCTAAGCAAGAACCATCTCCGCAACATACGACAGTTGAAGCGGCCGCGCCAGAAGTTGTTCCTGAAGCGCGTGTCATGCTGCAAATTGAAGCATTTAGTATTGAAGCTTTGCAGTTGCCACATTGTGTCATTTTGGTAGAAAGCACTACCTTGAGTCAGGAACAGCAACAATTGTGGCGTAATATTCAACATGCGCTACAGGCCGAATATCACGTATTGCAATGGCCTTTTGCTTTAGAAGTATTACAAGACGGCATCGGGGTAGAAAATTATGTGCAAGGTTTTGTTGATGTCTTGAGCACAGATAAAAACATGCTGATTTTAGGTCAATTACCACATTTTAAATCTGAACAATGTTTGCATTTAGCCAGCTTGCAAGAGATGTTAGATCAACCGCTGTTGAAAAAAAGTCTGTGGGATGCGATACAAATCACATCGTTACAGCCTAAAGCCTAAGTCAATTCAGATATTTAAAACTCTACATATACAAGCAATTGTAGACACGAAACAGGGATAATCATGCGTAAAAAAGTGGTAGTGTTTAGTCAAATTGATGCAGAAATTTTAAGTAAGCTAGAGCAAGATTATCAGGTGGTGCAGGTCAGCCCGAAGTTGGGTGACGTGAATCAACAGTTGCTTGAGCATGTGCAAGATGCGGATGGCATGATTGGTGCAGGGCGCTTGCTTAATCAAAGCAACTTGCATACTGCGACTAAACTCAAAGTGATTTCGAGTGTAAGTGTCGGTTACGACAACTATGATGTAGATTATTTAACTCAACAAAAGATTAGTCTTTGCCATACACCGCATGTCTTGACTGAAACCACAGCGGATTTAGCCTTTACCTTGCTAATGAGTGCCGCACGGCAAGTCCCGTATTTAGATCGATGGACCAAACAAGGGCAGTGGAAACGTACCGTAGGTGCAGCGCAGTTTGGACGGGATATTTATGGTAAAACTATCGGTATTGTAGGTTTGGGGCATATTGGTGCTGCTATCGCACGTCGAGCATTTCATGGTTTTAATATGAAGGTGGTGTACCACAATCGTCGTGAAAAAATGGAAGTGGCGCAGGCATTCAATGCGGAATATTTAAGTCTGGATGAATTGCTGCAACAGTCTGATTTTGTGGTACTGGCAGTCGATTTAAATGCAGACTCTAAAGCCTTAATTGGTCAGCGTGAACTTGATTTAATGCAGTCACATGCAATTTTGGTCAATATTTCGCGTGGTTCAGTCATTGATGAGCAGGCACTTATTCAGACCTTACAAGCAGGCAAAATTTTTGCCGCGGCTTTGGATGTCTATGACAAAGAACCACTGCAAGAATCGCCATTATTTGAGTTAGATAATGTCGTGACTTTGCCACATATTGGTTCGGCAACCGCAGCAACTCGAAAAAAAATGGCAAATTTGGCCTATAAAAATTTGGTTGATGCGTTGGAAAGGCGTTGTCCGCAATATGTGGTCAATCCTGCATGCTATACGCTTTAAAGTTAAAGATGATTTGGTAAAAATTGATAACACATCATTGCAAATGCGTTCATTTTTCAATGTTATAGTGAATCATTATGCAAGATATGTATTTGAGATCATCCATTGAAACGTCTATTACTGATTTGCGGTTTGAGTTTTGCCAGTATTGCGACAACCCAAAGTGCCAATTTAACCACCACACCACAATTTAATGTGCCTGAAATAGGTAGTGGTGTGGGATTAATTGATCAGCAAAAAGAACGCAGTATTGGTGAAAAAGTCTATCGGGAAGTGCAGCGTAAAATGCCTGTCACGCAAAACCCGTGGTTGGAAGATCAATTAATCAATACATTTTCGCATCTACTCAGCCAAACTCAGTTGGGGCAACCCATTGGGCTACTCATTATCAATGATCCACAAATTAATGCTTTTGCTGTGCCAGGCGGTTTATTTGCGCTAAACACAGGTCTCATTAATTCTGCCCGCAATATGGATGAAGTTGCGGGTGTGATGGCGCATGAAATTGCCCATGTGTCGCAACGTCATTACAGCCGATCCCAAGAGGCATTTAAAGGACAGGGTTTGTTGGCACTGGCTGGGGTTGTGGTTGGTGCATTGGTTGCCTCACAAGCCGATGGTGATGCAGGCGCAGCGGTGATGATGGGTTCTCAAGCCGCTTTAATGGATCAGCAATTGACTTATAGCCGTAATCAGGAACGTGAAGCAGACCGTATTGGCATGCAATATATGTATAGCGCAGGCTATAACCCACAAAGCATGGCAGACTTTTTTGAGGTGATGCACCGTACTACGAGTCGAGTGAGCTTCTTACCTGACTTTTGGTTTACCCATCCCTTAACCACAGAGCGGATGAGTGAGGCGCGTTTACGTGCCAATCAATTGCCACCAGTGCCAACCTCGCTGCGTGATGAAGACTTTGAGATTTTAAAGTTATATAGTTTGGTGGTTTCGCAGCAGGCGACAGAACAGCAGCTTAAAGCATTTGCAACCCGTAACCATTTTGCGGCGAATTTGGCTTTGGCTTATTTTTATAGCCAGCAAGGCGATTTTGTTTTGGCGCAACAAAGTATAGATCAGGCCAAAAGTCACAATCGTTTACATAATTTATTGACACTTATTCAAACTGACATTTATTTAGGGCAAAATAAAATTGATTTAGCGCTCAAAACAATTGGTTCACCTGCGCGAATTATGCCTGAAAATCGTGCGCTGAATTATAAATGGGCCGAGGTTTTGATTCGTCAAAATCAAACTACGCAAGCAGAAAGTATTTTGAAGGATTTCTTGCAAAAAAATCCACGTGATTTATCGGCATGGAATTTAATGCAGCAAGCGGCAAATGTAGACCGAAGCTCTGCATTACGCACGGTAAATGTGTTACGGTATCGTGCAGAAGTACAGTATTGGTCAGGTTGGGAAGAAGAGGCAATTAAATCATTACTGCACGCGCAGCGTTTAGCCAAAGACAATCAGGCGATGTCGGCAAATATAAAAAACCGTGTGACTGAAATGCAAAGAGAACGACAGTTAAAAATATAAGTCGGGCGTACATACGGTGGCATAACAATAAAGAAAAGGAGTTTAAGAATGATTGAGGGACAATGTTTATGTGGTGCGGTGTATTACCGTTACCATGCCGAAATTGAAAAAACAATATTATGTTTTTGCCAGCATTGCCGTCGTGCGCAAGGCGGTATTATGGGATGGAATAGTCCAGTGGCACGCGAACATTTTGAAGTGGTGCGTGGCTTAAAATATCTAAAAGAATATTTTCATAGTCCCAATAAAGCACGGGTATTTTGTCAGGAGTGTGGCAGCCCGATTTATTCTTATCGGCTAGATTTACCCGATATTATTCGCTTACGCTTAGGGACAGTGACTCAAGGCAAAGTTCCCGAACCATGTGAGCAAGCATTTGCGCAATACAAACCCAACTTTTTGGCAATTGAGTCGTGTGAATAGTTATTCACCGAATATACAATGCTAAAATAGAACTTGAGTTGAAACGACCCTGACTTGAAAATGAAAAAATATATTTATTTATGCCTTACTTTGGGGATGACCTTGCAAAATGTCTATGCTGCGAGTGCAGAGCAGTATGTGTTGGCTGTTGAAGAAATTAATGCGCAATATAAACAAGATACCCGACAGTTTTTACGAGGCTTAAACCCACAACAGCAGGGTTTTAATCCGCAGCAACAGCAGCAGTTTTGCGGCATTGTTAGTCGTTATGTTGATCGTTTATATCAGGCAGCAGATGAAAACCGTGCCTATTTGGATCGTCGTTATCAGAATATTAATAAACAGGACGTGATTCAGCAGGTCAGCACATCTAAAGAAATGCAATTACTGAAAAAATATCAAGTGAACTGCGATTTAAAGTAAAAAGTTAAAGCAGAAGTGTCTAAGGGTGAATAGATAATCTATCTCATCCTAGGTTTAGCATTTTACTTAATAGCATTAGATAGAAAGATTAAAGCGGGCTTAATCTGACATTTAAATCAGTGTTCGGAGAAGCACAAATTTGGGGTGAGCTAATTAGCTTAATTTGGCTTTAATTTTGGCAGATACTTGAGCAGGATCGGCGCGCCCGGCTATGAGCGGACGCAGAGAGTTCATCACCTTACCCATATCTTTCATGCTAGTAGCTTGTTGCGCTTCAATGGTTTGCGCAATCATGGAATCAAGTTCTTCCTCAGTCATAGCTTCTGGTAGAAACTGAGATAACACCTCAATTTCGGCTTGTTCCTTACTAGCTAAATCTTCTCGGCCAGCGCCTTCAAAGGCTTTAACCGATTCTTTACGTTGTTTAATTTGCTTTTCAATGACCGCAAGAACCTGAGCATCGTCAAGCTCTTTGCGCTCATCGACTTCGATTTGCTTAATTGCCGCCTGTAGACTACGAATTACCGTTAACTTATGCATTTCTTTGGCGCGCATTGTCGCTTTCAAAACGTCAGTAATTTGGTTTTTCAAAGTCGTCATCATTTAATCCAGACAGGCAATCACAAATTAATTAGTAAAGGCGAGTAGTACGTACTGATTCACGCGCCAATTTCTTTTGGTAGCGTTTAACAGCAGCAGCTTTTTTGCGCTTACGTTCTTGAGTTGGTTTTTCGTAGAATTCACGCTTACGTACGTCAGCTAAAACACCTGCTTTTTCGCAAGAACGTTTGAAACGACGGATAGCTACGTCTACTGGTTCGCCTTCTTTCAATTTAACTTGTGGCATGAAGAATCCTCATTAAGTTATGGATAAGATCTGGGCGAAATTGCCCACGATCACAAGTGAAGGTCAGTATTTTACTCATTTACATCTCATATCACAAGTCTATAATAGGTTTCGCAATAGAATTGATACAGGTTATAGGCAATTTAATGATCGTTTTAGGCTTAGAAACATCTTGTGATGAAACAGGACTTGCACTGTATGACAGCGAGTTAGGTTTGCGCGGGCAAGTACTGTATAGCCAAATTAAATTGCATGCAGAGTATGGTGGTGTGGTACCCGAACTGGCTTCACGTGACCATGTGCGCAAACTTATTCCTTTAATCAATCAATTGCTTGAGCAGAGCCAAGTCAAAAAATCTGAAATTGATGCAGTGGCTTATACCCGTGGGCCGGGGCTAATGGGCGCACTCATGACAGGCGCATTATTTGGACGAACTTTAGCTTTTGCCTTAAATAAACCTGCAATTGGGGTGCATCACATGGAAGGGCACATGCTTGCACCATTATTGTCTGCGACACCGCCAGAATTTCCGTTTGTCGCTTTATTGGTTTCGGGTGGACATACACAGCTCATGGCAGCTTATGGCATTGGCCAATATGAATTGTTAGGCGAGTCGATTGATGATGCTGCAGGCGAGGCTTTTGACAAAGTTGCCAAAATGATGGGTTTACCGTATCCGGGTGGGCCAAATATCGCCAAACTAGCTGAACAAGGCGATGCCAAAGCTTTTGAATTTCCACGTCCAATGTTGCACCAAGGCTTAGAATTTTCATTTAGCGGTTTAAAAACTGCGGTTTCAGTACAAATGAAAAAGTTAGGTGATGAAAACCGTGATGCCGATATTGCGGCAAGTTTCCAAGAAGCGATTGTTGATACTTTGGTGAAAAAATCGGTAAAAGCTTTAAAACAAACAGGTTTAAAACGCTTGGTGATCGCGGGTGGGGTGAGTGCAAATACTCGGTTACGTGAGCGTTTAGAAGCAGATTTAGCTAAAATTCGTGCAACGGTTTATTATGCAGAACCTGCATTGTGCACCGACAATGGTGCAATGATTGCTTTTGCGGGCTATCAGCGTTTAAAAGCAGGGCAGCAAGATGGTTTATCGGTTACGACTACACCACGTTGGCCAATGACGGAGCTTACCAATCCAACTGCGGGTTAAGTTGTTCGTAGCATAAAATCAATCAGAGGCAATAATCTGCCTCTGACTTTATATGCTAAATTTTTACATTAATATTAGAAACGAATACTTAAGACTTAGCGAACTGCGTCCATTAAACCTTTGGTAAGATCTTTCATCATGCCTTGCATCACAGCATTCCCTGCATTTGTACAGTTTTCTAATTTTTTACCTTCTAGTGATTTACCTTGATTGGCCATTTCTTCGCACTTCTGCAAAACTTTTTTAGCTTCATCTAAGTTCTCGGCATAATACTCTTGCGTTTTCACTTGTGTACATGCTGTAAGCGTTGTAATTAAACTTACTGTAATTAACAAATTTTTAAATTTAAACATTATTTTTTAACCGTTGTTTGTTTTAAAGAGATTGCATCTTAAGCGAATAATGGGTTCATAAAATAATACAATGGACTAAAGTTGATCTTATTAAGTAAAATTAAATAATTGCAATATAAATATTTTTAATTTTTTTGAAGTTTTATAGTCATATTCTATCCCAAACTTTATTTCACGTATTGGTTTCAAATAGAACTGCTTTATTTTTTTTGTGCACTCATCCTACAATTTATAGAAATCCATAAAGTAGCTGACAGCAGTATTTAAATCTGTGAATCCTGTCCAATTGTTGTGTTTTCAACTTTAAACTATGATTTTTGGTAGATATTTAATATAAAACTAATTGAGATAAACATGCGATTTAAAAATACATTTTGCATTATTTGTGTGATGGGGATGATGGTATTGACCGCTTGCGAGGGCGCTGAGTCAATACAGCAAAATATAAATAGTACAGAAAATCAGCCGAGTTCAGTGACAGCCCAACAGGTCGAAGTACCGACTCGTTTGACTACTGTAGCAACTCATCCTTCGGCTATCACACCTGAAGCGACAGTACCGCAAGAAGTATATGTAGGAGAGCCGACTGTGGCAGAAATGCAGGCGCATGGCGAAGAATTTTATAAAGACACATTGGCACGGATTGCTGCAGAACAAGGTCAGTAGTCGCTCAGTCATTTAGCGCGTTTAAATAGAGTGGGTTGCTGACTATCTTCTATATGCAAACAACCCATTAAAATATTTAAAGTGCTTTAAGTTGCTGCGAGCCAATCCAGTGTTTAGAAAATTGATAGGCAGCACGCCCTGAACGCTGTCCACGTGCCTGACACCATCTTAATGCTTCTGCACGTACTTCGGCAGTCATTGGCATTTCGGCTTTGTGTAAATAATGCTCCACAATTTCTAAATATAGATTTTGATCCATTGGATAAAACGACAGCCATAGACCAAAGCGATCAGACAGTGAAATTTTCTCTTCAATTGCTTCTTGAGGATGCAACTCAGTATATTGCGGTACATCTACACGAGTGACAGGTGTATTTTCATGCATAAATTCAGGTAATAGATGACGTCTGTTACTGGTTGCATAAATAATAAAATTACTGGAACCTGATTGTAATGAACCATCTAAAACACTTTTTAAACTACGATAATTTTCATCTTCTGCGTTAAAAGCTAGATCATCACAGTAGACAATAAATTTTTCAGGACGATGCTGAATGATTTTTTGAATTTCTGGCAATTCAGACAAATCATCGCGTTCAATTTCAATTAAACGTAATCCTTGATTGGCATACTCGGTCAATAGGGCACGTACAATAGATGATTTTCCCGTACCGCGTGAGCCTGTAAGTAACACATCATTGGCAGGTAAGCCATTTAAAAACTGCAAGGTGTTTTGAATGACTTTTTCTTTTTGCTTTTCGATGCCTTTTAAATCATCTAAATCAATTTTTCTTGGTTGTTGAATCGCTATCAATTGTCGATCTTGCCATTTGAATGCGATGGCGGAAAAGTCGGTTTCTTGTTTTAAAGCAGGTAAACTTTGCTGTAGTTGTTGGAGTACATGAGAAAGTGATAATAAGATGTTGTCGGGTAAATCTAGGTTTGCCATGATAATTCAGCTTAAAAAATGCAGATCAGATTGCTACACTTTAAGACTAGCGCAATTGACCTAGATTTGACAATCAAAGTGTGAATCGAGTCATTGACGCGTATTACAATTTTTTAGATATTGTTGTGTATAGTAGGCATAGGCAAGCGTAGTGCTGCGAATAAACCAACGGATTGAGGAATGCTATGTTATTTAAAGATTTCACCGAAGATGTTAATCCGCATCAAGCCTATCGCATAAAAAAACTCAAGCGCCAAATTCAAAATGCCGAATCGTATGAAGAATGGAAAAGTATTGCCATTCGTATAGATGAAGAAACTGGTGCGCAAGAATGGAAATATGACAACAGTTCGCCATATTTTGATGCGGAAATTATCTCGCATCGTTTAAATTTATTACGCCGTTATCGCACCACCGAACGCAGTCACGATTTAATTTATATTTTGCGTGAAGGTTTAACTTTTGACATCGCCAATATTGCCCATCCGATGTTGTTTACTGCAACCTATGTGGGTACTAAAAAAATTATTGAAGATTATGTGGATGAAGTCAGTAAAAGTTTGGCTTTTGTCGCTTCAGATGAATGTCAGGCTTTAACCAAAGTAGAAAAAATAGAGTTTTTTCAGCAATGCCAAACTGCATACGGACAACCTGCCTTGATGTTCTCTGGTGGGGCAACGCTAGGTTTGTTTCATACTGGTGTTTGTAAGGCCTTACTTGAACAGGATTTAATGCCTAAAGTGCTGTCGGGTTCGAGCGCGGGTGCAATAATGACTGCAATGCTAGGCATCGCAAAACCTGAAGAAGTACAGCATATTTTGGGTGGTGAGTCATTTTTCCACGAAGCATTTCAGTTTAGACAAATGCGCGAAATTCTTAAAGGCAATGGTGGAATTGCCGATGTGCATTATTTAAAAAAATTCCTGATCAAAAACTTGGGCGATACCACGTTTGAAGAAGCTTTTCAAAAATCAGGTTTGCATATTAATGTGGCGGTTGCGCCTTATGATGCATCGCAAGACTCACGCATTATGAACAGCTTCACTGCGCCAGATTTGTTGGTTTGGAGTGCGGTGTTGGCCTCGTGTGCTGTGCCAATTTTATTTCCACCAGTACGTTTAACCAACAAGCGTTATGATGGCGAACACACTCCATATATGGGTAAAACCCGTTGGGTGGATGGCAGTGTGCGTAGCGATTTCCCACAGGAAAAAATGGCACGTTTGTATAATATTAACTACACCATCGCCAGTCAGGTCAATCCACATGTAGTGCCTTTTATGCAGGATGATATTAAGCGTTATCGTAAAGATATGCTGAGTTGGCCAGAACGGATTATTCGTCGTCAGGGCAAAGTCATTAGTCGTGGGGTAATGGATTTTGTACGTGAGCGCGCAGGAGCTGTACCGCCAGTGCGTCGTTTGCTAGATCATGGCTATGGCATTGTCGATCAACGCTATTATGGTGATGTGAATATTGTAGGAAGCTATAACCTGCGTCATTACAGCTATATGTTGCAAAACCCGAAACCACATTTATTTAAAATTTTACAGCGTGAAGGCGAGCGTGCGACTTGGCCGAAAATTTCATCGATTGAAACGCATGCACGTGTCGGTAAAACTTTGCAACATTGCTTAGAATTATTAAATGCACCTCAAATAGAGGTATCCACCGAAGTCGCAGCAGAAATGCGCACTGGCGCAAGTGTTGTTTAATGTTTTAAATTTGGATGTTCAACAGCTAGATACTGCGCAGTTCGAGTTGCGCAGTAAAGCGCAAAGTTTGCAACATGGTCGGCATATTTATCGTTTTGAACATCAAGGGCAGTTTTATTGGCTGAAAGCCCAACAACAGGGAGTTTATGCGACAGTAGAGCAGGGCTTTGCACAAGAATGGAACTTTTATAAACAGTACGCGCAATCATCACATTTATCTTTTTTATTGCCATGTGAATTGATGGATGCTGCACCCATTCATATTCAGCCGCAGGGTAATTCACATGACATTTCATCGCATTATTCACAGGTCTATTCACGTGCTTTAATTCTGTCTGAGGCGCAAGCTATTTTTGCGATGGGTAATCTACCTGAATATACAGAAGCGATTAAACACATATTTTTGCGTGTCTTTGAAGCAGTGGATGCATTGCATCAATTGGGTTGGATTCATGCCGACTTAAAAGCTGAACATATTGTGCAGTTAGATGGGCAAATCAAACTGTTAGATTTTGAGCAAGCACAGCAAGTTGCAGATATTCAATGTCAGGGGATGACCGCCACACCACGTTATATGGCGCCAGAATTATTTCACGGACAGCCTAAAACTGCACAAAGTGATATTTATGCGTTAGGCATTATTTTTTATGAGTGGTTAACGCAACAACGCTTACAGGCAAAGAGTTACCACGATTGGGCATATTTGCACTGTCAAAGATTGCATATTCAACTTCCCATACATCTACAAGCATTTTTACCACTGCTGAATCACATGTTGGCAAAGTCTTATTCGCAGCGTGCAACGAGTATTGCAGAGTTGAAATTATGGCTTAGTGGCTGAATATGCTTAAGAAAAAATCAAAAAATAGTTTTTTGTTTTTTATTTAAACAGTCATTGTGCTTTTTTATAAAAAAGGCTTGTCATCAGGAAGTGATCTCTATAATATACACAGCCATCGGGGACGTGGCGAAATTGGTAGACGCACTGGATTTAGGTTCCAGCGCCGCGAGGTGTGAGAGTTCGAGTCTCTCCGTCCCCACCACTTAAATATCAAGTCAGCTTGATTTTAAGTTACAGAGGATTGGTGTAATGGTAGCATGACGGTCTCCAAAACCGTTCGTCAAGGTTCGAATCCTTGATCCTCTGCCAAATTAAAATCCAACAACTCAGTTGGTACCCGATGTTGGGGACGTGGCGAAATTGGTAGACGCACTGGATTTAGGTTCCAGCGCCGCGAGGTGTGAGAGTTCGAGTCTCTCCGTCCCCACCATACATTAAAGAGCAAGGCAATGACCTTGCTTTTTTATTGCCTGTTATTTTAGCTTTAAATCATTGCATCTCTTTGACAAGGCTTAGATGTATTTTAAGATTTAAAGTTCAGTATAAAAAAAAGCCCATAAACAGGTTATGGGCAAGATCATCTTTAAGTGTTGATGAAATACGATTTGAATTTTTATTTTTGCATCCTATCAAGTTCAACCGTTATCGCATACTTATCTATATTGTATAAGTACTTATGCTTTTAAATGGTCTTCAAATTCCTCGCCTAATTTCATTGCTAAAGCATTACCAGAAAGCTCGCAAGTGACCAAACCATATTCTTTTTGAAAGCTAAATGTGAAACCGTGACCATCCGCCAAATTTTTGACTGAATAACCTAATTTTTCTAACCAAATACGAAACGCAATTAAATTTTTTGCTTTAACAACTTTTTTCACGAGAGAACTCCTATCCATTTATTTAATTATTAATAGGGATATTTCTTGAATTTTTAAAGGGCAGAAATGTATTTCTTTGACATTTTTTTCACTGATTTTTAGAAATCTAAAGTCCTTTTAAGCAATTAGAATATTTTAAAAGAATTATTTATTTGTAAATTATTGATATTTATTATTTTAACTGAGGTGGCGTAATTAATTTTAAGGTCTTAGATATATTGCCAAAAGATGACTTAGAAATATTTTGTTAATGATTTTTAGTTTTAGGCTGTATTTATTTTCAGCATTAACACATAAAGATTATCCATTTTTTATGCCAAGCTTTAATTTAATGCAATGGATATTAGTATGGAGCATGTCGGTACCTAATAGACATTAGCTTATACTATGGTTGAGTTTGAAGATTTGGGAAATAGACATGACCGCACAAACAATTCAACAGCAGGTGGAGTGCATGGTGAAGCAGATGCAAAATCAAGGACTAGAGCCTGTTGCTGTGATGCTCGGGCATGAAGATTGGTTACTGTTTTCCTCACAATCCAAAGTGGATTATACGCCTTTTGGCAGCGCACGCCGTTATCAGCCTGCATTGTCCAATTTGCTGTTGGTGCGGGTCGATGAAATGAATGCTGTACGTGTGGTGACGCAAACTCAATTAGATGAGTTTGCTGCCAGTAATCAGATTTTATAATCCGAGAGAAATATCAGATGCTTTATGATCAAAGCATCAATTTAAAAGTTGTCTTTGAGTTCACGTAATTTCTGAAATTCTTCGACACTTTCGGCTCTTAAAAATGGATTGGTTTCTAGTTCTAGTTCGATGCTGCTTGGCAAAGTGGGTTTATTAAGCATGCGTAAACTTTCAATTTGTTGATAACGCTCTTGAATGGCAGCATTGTCGGGTTCTACATGCAGTGCAAATTGTGCATTCGCCAATGTATATTCATGGGTGCAATATACTCGGGTACGCGGAGGCAGCGCTGCCAAGCGGTTTAAAGATTGATACATTTGCAAATATGTACCTTCAAAAACACGCCCACAGCCCATCGCAAATAAAGTGTCGCCACAGAACAATACATCCAACGCATCTATAAAATACACAATATGCCCCAAGGTATGTCCCGGAACGGCAATAACATCGACCTGTAAATCATGAAAATTGATATGGTCTTGGTTTTGTAAAGGATGCGTGATAAACGGAATTTTGCTCAATTCTTCACGTGGCCCATAAACAGGTAAATTACGTTCTGCAATGAGTTCAGGCACACCGCCAATATGGTCTTGATGCCAATGCGTCAACCAAATTTGCGCGATCTCTAAACCATGATTTTGGCAAAAATCTTCAACAGGTTTGGCATCGGTTGGGTCGATCACCACCACTTGTTTGTTAGCACAATGTTCAAGCAACCAAATATAGTTTTGTGATGGTTTTTGCGCATCAATAAGATGGACTTGGTAGTGCATGCTCAATTCCTGAAACTTAATCGCTTGTGGCTATTACAGCATGCTTTTGCGGGCGTGTAAAAGTGTATCCCCAAGTGTCTGAGTATCGCTTTGCTATGTGACCACTTGATGATGAACAAGAGATGTAAAGATAAAATAGAAATAAAAATCAAATCCATAAAAAATGCCGTGATCAACACGGCATTTTAAAACAGAGATTCGGTTTGATCTTAGCGGATTTTTGCCAAGAAACGACCTAAACGTGTCATTGCTTCACGTAATTCATTTTCTGCAGGCAAGAACACGACACGGAAATGATCAGGCGTTGGCCAGTTAAAACCTGTACCTTGAACCAATAAAACTTTTTCTGCTTTGAGTAAATCGAGCATTAACTTTTCGTCATCTTCAATTGGATAGACGTTTGGATCAAGTTTCGGGAAGCAATACATTGCACCCTCAGGTTTGACACAAGACACGCCAGGAATGTCGTTCAGCATTTCCCATGCAATGTTACGTTGTTCGTATAAACGACCACCCGGACGAATCAAGTCATTGATAGACTGATAACCACCCAATGCTGTTTGAATCGCGTACTGCGCCTGATGGTTGGCACACAAGCGCATAGACGCCAACATGTCTAAACCTTCAATGTAGTCTGCAGCGCGTGATTTATCGCCTGTAATCGCCATCCAGCCTGAACGGAAGCCCGCAATGCGATACGATTTAGACAAGCCATTAAATGAGATACAGAGTTGATCACCCGCTAAAGCTGCAACCGCAACATGCTCAATGCCGTCATAAATAATTTTGTCGTAAATCTCATCGGCAAATAAAATTAAGTCATATTTTTTTGCCAATGCTACAATTTGTTCCAACACATGACGTGGATAAACCGCACCCGTTGGGTTATTCGGGTTAATAATGACAATACCGCGCGTATTTGGCGTGATTTTGCTTTCCATATCGGCAATGTCTGGATACCAAAAGTTTTCTTCATCACATTTGTAGTGAATAGCAGTACCGCCCGATAAATTCACTGCCGCAGTCCAAAGCGGGTAGTCAGGCATTGGTACCAGCATTTCATCGCCATCGTCCAACAAGCCTTGCATCGCCATAACAATCAGTTCAGACACGCCGTTGCCTATATACACATCATTGACATGCATATCGAAAATGCCTTTTTGCTGATAGTACTGACAAATCGCTTTACGCGCAGGGAAAATCCCTTTGGAGTCGGTATAACCAATCGCATTAGGCAAATTCAATGCGACATCATTAATAATTTCCTGTGGCGCTTCAAAACCGAATGGGGCAGGGTTGCCAATATTCAGTTTAATAATTTTATGACCGGCCTCTTCCATTTCATTGGCCGCTCGTAACACAGGTCCGCGAATGTCGTAGCATACATGCTCAAGTTTTGATGATTTCTTTATTTCGCGCGGAGTCGTGTTACCTAGTACGGACATAGTTCCATCCAATGATTAGAAGATAAATAAATTATAGATTACTGAAATATCACAATCTATGCTGAAATTTAGCTAGATATTTTGCAAGGTCTAGCGTAAAAATGGAAGTACTGAAGCATGACACTGAATGTCAAAGATTTAAAGGAGTTAGTGATGGGAAAACTCAATAAAACAGACCGAGAATGGCAAAGAGAGTTATCACCAGAGGAATTTCGGATTACACGTCAAAAAGGCACGGAGCCTGCTTTTACGGGGAGATATTGGAATACTAAACAAGAGGGGATTTATACCTGTCGTTGTTGCGGTACAGCGCTATTCTCATCTGAAACAAAATATGACAGCGGTAGCGGTTGGCCAAGTTTCTATCGTCCAATCCAGCCTGGGGTGATTGAAGAACATCAGGATGGTTCGCATGGCATGCAGCGTACTGAGATTGTTTGTCATCATTGTGACGCACATTTAGGGCATGTTTTTGATGATGGTCCACAGCCAACAGGATTGCGCTATTGTGTCAATTCGGCTTCTTTAGAACTCAAAACAAAAGAAAAAAATGATGAGGGAAATTATCCATGACCAACATTTATCAGTTTGAAGCTGAGTTGTTAGATGGACAAAATAAAGCCTTTAGCGATTATGAAGGGAAGGTTTTGTTGATTGTAAATACAGCCAGCAAGTGTGGTTTTACGCCTCAATTTGCGGGTTTGGAAAAGTTATACCAACAATATAAAGACCAAGGTCTGGAAGTTTTGGGCTTTCCGTGCAATCAGTTTGGTGGGCAAGATCCAGGTTCCAATGAGCAAATTGGGAGCTTCTGCCAAAAAAACTATGGTGTCAGTTTTCCAATGTTTAGCAAAATTGATGTGAAAGGGCCTGAAGCACATGCGATTTTCCGTTACCTGACCAATAACAGTAAAGGTATTTTGGGCAACGGAATTAAATGGAATTTCACCAAGTTTTTAATTGGCAAAGATGGCAAGGTGTTGAACCGTTTTGCTCCGACCACAAAACCTGAAGATTTGCAGGCGGAAATTGAAAAGGCTTTACGATAAAGGCTTGCGCTTGTGCAAGTAAGATAATTAAGGCGATCAGATGATCGCCTTAAATTTAGTTGAAATCATTAACTTATAAAATCGCTTTAAGACGTTGAATTACTTGTTCACATTGTGCCAAATCTGCAACCAAAGCCAAGCGAACATGGTTTTCACCTGGGTTACCTTGTGCGGTTTCACGAGATAAATATCGCCCTGGTAGCACTTTAATATGGGTTTTTTCCATCAACATTTTGGCAAAGTTTTCATCATGATCGACTTTGAGCCAGTAATAAAAACCTGCATCTGGTTTTTTTAATGGCAGTAAATGCCCAAGTTCCATTTGAAATAATTCAAACTTGGCGCGATATTGTTGACGATTATCTTCAACGTGCTGTTCATCATCCCAAGCTGCAATAGATGCCAATTGATGTTGAACAGGCATTGCCGCACCATGATAGGTACGATATTGCAAATAAGGTTTTAATAAGTTGGCATCGCCCGCAACAAAGCCTGAACGCATGCCGGGTAAGTTTGAGCGTTTAGACAAAGAATGGAATACGATGCAGTTTTTGTAGTCATCGCGTCCAAGTTCGGCACAGACTTCCAGTAAACCTGTAGGAGCTTGGTCAAACCATAATTCCGAATAACATTCATCAGATGCAATGACAAAATTATATTGATCTGACAAAGCTATTAGCTTTTTAAATTGTTCTTTTGAAAGGACAGCACCCGTTGGATTTCCTGGTGTGCAGACAAATAATAAAGCGGTTTTTTCCCAGACTTCTGCAGGTACGGCATCAAAATCACCCAAGTAATTATTGTCTTCGGTGCAATTGATGAAATAAGGTTGGGCACCTGCCAATAAAGTTGCCCCTTCATAAATTTGATAAAACGGATTGGGCATCACTACATAGGGTGCATCTTCACGTCGAATCAATGCTTGTACGAAGGAAAAAATCGCTTCACGTGTACCTGAAACGGGGAGAACTTGAGTGTCTGGGTTAACTTGTTTTAAATGAAAGCGTTGTGTCAGCCAATGGGCAATGCTGTGACGTAATTCAGGCAGACCTTTGCTGTTCGGATAAGTCGATAAATGCTGAAAATTATCAATAATGGCTTGTTTGACAAATTCAGGTGCAGGATGTTTAGGTTCGCCAATAGACAGTGGAATTAACGGTAAATTTGTAGGTTGTACGTCCTGAAATAGTTTGTTTAACTTTTCAAAAGGGTAAGGAAGTAATAAGGACAAACTTGAGTTCATGGATGTTCCGTAAATTGAAGTTAATGTTGACCACAGACCTGATTAGAGGCCTCATCTAAAGCAGCTTTGAGCTGGATGGCAAAGGTATCTGCTTCAGACTTTGTCATTGGGTTGCCATCTTTTTTGGTGACGAAGAAAATATCTTCGGCACGTTCGCCCAGGGTGGCAATTTTGGCGGAGTGAATATCTAAGCCTTGCATCATAAACAAGCCGCCAATTTTGGCGAGTAACCCGGGATGATCTAGTGTGGCAATTTCGACCATGTTTTGATTCAGCGCTGCATTGAAAGTCACTTCTACTGTATTTTCAATGTCAAAATGACGTAATTGACGCGGAATGCGGCGTTGCATCAGACCCGGATATTTATCTGACTGGCTCAAGGCATTCACTAAAGCCTCAATCACCATTTCTTCACGTTCAGGGTCTGTTAAGAGTGTGCCAAAACGGTCTAAGACCACGTAAGTATCCAAACTAAAGGCTTTGGTCGCAGTAATAATTCGTGCATCCTGAACGTCAAGGTTCATGCGGTCTAAAATAGCGACAGTTGTGGCAAATAGGTTGGGTTGGTCTTGCGTGTAAATAAAGATTTGTACTGCGTCTTGTGCTGATTTTCGGTGCGCGCGCATGAGCACTAATGGTGCAGGATTATCGCCATGCTCCAAAATCGCGCGGGTATGCCATGCAATTTCATCGGCAGATTCTTTAATAAAGTATTCATCGCCCAGTTCTTGCCAGACTTTTTCAACAGCACTGAGTTCAAAATCTTTAACCAGTAACTCGCTTGCCGCAAATTTGGTGTCTTCAATCAGCATTTGATAATCGACGGGACGCCCAAGTCCTGAGCGAATGACATCACGCGCTTGCGTATAAAGTTGGCGCATTAAGGATGCACGCCATGAGTTCCAGAGTGTTGGATTAGTCGCATTAATATCAGCAACCGTTAAGGTATAGAGATAATCTAAATGCTCCATATCTCCCATTTTTTCGGCAAATTCCTTGACCACATCGGGGTCAGAAATATCTTTTTTCTGTGCTGTGACTGACATCAACAAGTGATTTTTGACTAACCATGCCACAAGGTTACATTCACGTTCAGTAAATCCGTGTTTACGGCAAAACTCAATCGCATCTACCGCACCAAGTTCACTGTGATCACCACGACGACCTTTAGCAATATCATGGAAAATCGCAGCCAAATAAATAATGTCACGACGGGCTAAACGCTGAAATACCGAACTGACCACAGGAAAATCTTTCGCGAATTCAGGTTCTTTGAAGCGGCTTAAATTGCGGAGTAATAGTAAAATGTGCGCATCGACTGTATAAATATGGAATAAGTCGTATTGCATTAAACCTGTAATTTGACCAAAAGCGGGGATGTAATTGCCCAATACACCTAAGCGTTTCATAGTCACCAAGGTATTATACAAGCGGTGCGGTGAGCGCAAAATTGCCATAAACAGCGCTTGATGCGTTGGATCATCACGGAAACTTTGGTCAATACGCTTGGCTGCAAGTGTCAGCAGGCGCAGTGTTCGTGCGCGAATTCCTTCAATTTCAGGACGATTGGCCAATAAATAGAAAATTTCTAAAATTGCGCTTGGTTTTTCTGAGAAAATTTTGTGGTGCTGCACGGCAAGTTTGCCATCGACCAGTTTAAAATTTTCATTAATTTCTTCAATGTTACGTTCATAATTAGGCAAACGCGGGGTAATGACCGACTCATTAAAATAGGCCAGCAACATTTCATTTAAAGTGGAAACTTGCTGTGCAGAGCGATAATAACGCTTCATAAATTGTTCAATCGGGTAATTTTGCGGTTTACCTTCTTCTCGAACATAGCCAAAAGTTGCTGCAATATCTCGTTGATAATCAAACAATAAACGGTTTTCATCACGTTTGGTTAAACGATGGAGATGATGACGGATTTCCCATAAAAAGCTTTCGGCTTCTTCAAGTACACCCAATTCAAATTCTGAAATAAAACCTAAATGCACCAAGTCGTAAATACGATTGACGCGAAAATGGCGTTTGGCAATCCAGCCAATTTGGTTGATGTCACGAATACCGCCCGGAGCATTTTTAATATCAGGTTCTAAATTACTTTCGGTGTCATTGTGCTGCGCGTAACGCTTGCTTTGCTCCTCCATTTTGGCATCAAAAAAGGTTTTATCTGTCCAAGTTTGCGAAACAATACGACGCGGCCATTTGGCAAGCTGCTGATTTCCTGTAATTAAACGCGCTTCAATCAAGGCAGTTGCAACAGTTAAATCACTGGTTGCCTGAATCACACAGTCTTGAATAGTCCGCACGCTGGTGGCAGGTTTGAAGTTGCCAACATCCCATAAAGACGAAATAAAGGTCGAAATAAGTTGTTCTTGTTCTGATGTGATTGCATCTTCCGACAACACCATAATATCGACATCGGAATAGGGCAGCATTTCTTTACGCCCATAGCCGCCCACTGCAAATAGGCTCAAATCGGTTTTGTCTAATTCAGCATGTTGCCATAAGAAAGTGAGCGCTTCATCAATCAGGTTAGAACGCGCCAAAATCACTTCACGAATGGATTGTCCATTTTCAAAACATTGTTGTAGCTGATTTTCGACATCGGTGCGCCATTGGTTAATGGCCTGAATGTCATGGTTGCTTTTTACATAATTCAGCAAGGGTAATGTAATGATCATGGACAATTCCGTTATGCAATGACGAGCTTAATTTTGATTTTCGTTTAAATGTACGCGAACAGTGTCCGCAGTCTGCTGAGCTAGCTCACGCGCTTGCTCTGTGGTTTCTGCTCGTGCAGTGGCAACGCCCATACGACGACGCTCAAAACCTTCAGGTTTGCCAAATAAACGTAAATCTGTATCGGGATGTGCTAATGCAAGATTCAGGCCAGAAAATGAAAGATTCGTTGCATCGACACCTGTATAAATCACCGCACTGGCTGCAACGCTATGGCGTGTGGTATTGACAGGTAAGCCTAAAATCGCGCGGGCATGTAATTCAAATTCACTTTGGAATTGTGAAGCCAATGTCACCAAACCTGTGTCGTGTGGACGTGGAGAGACTTCACTGAACCAGACTTTATCGCCTTTCACAAACAGCTCTACACCAAAAATACCGCAACCACCTAAGGCAGTAGTCACTTTGTGTGCAATTCGTTTGGCTTCAGTCAAGGCAGCATCACTCATGGCTTGAGGTTGCCAGCTTTCTACATAGTCGCCTGCATCTTGACGGTGACCAATTGGGTCGCAATATGAAGTTTCGATCGCACCAGTTTCTGGGTTTTTAGCACGTACGGTTAATAAGGTAATTTCAAAATCGAAGTCAATTTGTGATTCAACAATCACAGTGCCTTGATTGACGCGCCCGCCAGTCTGGGCATATTCCCAAGCTGCATCAACTTCATCAAAGCAGGTGACACGCGATTGTCCCTTGCCTGAAGATGACATCACAGGCTTCACAAAGTTTGGATAACCAATGTCATCACATGCAGCGCGGAAAGATTCGAGAGAATTGGCAAAGCGATAAGCGGATGTCGGCAAACCTAATTCTTCTGCAGCCAAACGACGAATGCCTTCACGGTTCATGGTCAAATTTACCGCTTTGGCAGATGGAATCACTGTTGCAATATTTTGCGCTTCAATTTCAAGTAAAACTGATGTCGCAATGGCCTCAATTTCAGGCACAATTAAATTGGGTTGAATTTTTTCAATCAGTTGTTTTAATTCTGTGGCATCTGCCATGTTTAAAGTATAAGCATAATGTGCGACTTGCATGGCTGGCGCATGGTCGTAGCGATCGGCGGCATGTACTTCTACGCCTAAGCGTTGCAGTGAAATTACCACCTCTTTACCGAGTTCCCCTGAACCCAATAGCAAAACTTTAAAAGCAGAAGATTGAAGGGGAGTACCAATGGTCACGCTCATGTGAATCGTCCTTGCTAAAGTGGGCTTTTAGCATAGCAGAACTGTTCCATGAGTTAAGCCCTGTTTGCAACAAAATCATGATTTTGTCATCTACTTATATTGCATTCAGTGCTTTATAGTAATTAGGGCTGAATCCTGAAATAGCTCATTTGGACGATTCAACCTCTAAATTTCAGCAACATTAGAACGAAAATGGCACATAAGTATAAATTAAACCATAGGTGATGGCTGCAGTAAGCGTGGCAGGGACGATTTTCTTAAACTTAAAATACAAACCTGTGAGTACTAAAAAGCCAATTAACATCGCAAAACTTTTATTGGGTGTTTCAAGCAAAGGTGGCAAGGTTGCAACCACAAGCATAGAGCTAATTGCAGCAATACCAATACTGCCTAAAGCGATTTTAAGCCATAAAGCACCACGTTGTTGCGAGCCTTGTTGAAACTTCTGAATCACAAAGAATGGCCCAAAACGTGAGGCGAAGTTTGCGATACCGACTATAATACCGACCAAAATAATTTCTAAACTCATGATTTTGCTCCTGTATGTTCAGGGTCGGGTTGTTTTAAAACATAGTGTTTAAATAATCCCGCCAAAATACCTGAAGAAATCCCAATAAAAATTGCAGCAGATAAGTCAATAAAATAACAAGCTACGGCAGATACTAGAATGGTGATTCCCACGACAAAGGTGTGTTTCTTTTCAAATGCTGCCAATAAGAAGCTAAGGAATAAAGCGGGCAGTAAAAAGTCGAGCGCCGCTTGCAAAAACTGTGGCATTTTAGTGACTTGATCGGCAAATAATCCGCCTAACAAAGAGCCTAATGCCCAAGACAACCAACTAAATAAACTCAGTCCAAGCATCCATGATTCAGACCATTCCTGACGGCGCTGTGACAGTTTAATCATGCCTGAGGCAAAAACTTCATCGGTCAGACCCCATGACCAAATTGCAGTTTTTTTTAGGTTTAAACGATCTTGAATCAGGTTTTGTAAGGCCGGGCCGTAAAGTAAATGTCGAATATCCAAGGCGATTACCGTTAATGCGGTCATCCAGATTGAAGTTCCACTGCCCAATAAGGCAACGACTAAAAATTGACTCGCCCCTGCATACATCGAGCAAGATAAAAATAAGGCTTCCCATGCGCTAAAGCCGAATTGAGTTGCAGAAACACCAAAAGCAAAAGAAACAGGCAGATAGGTGAAAATAATCGCCTGACTATCTTTTGCACCTTGCCAAAAACTTGCTGCGGGCGCAGTTTGAATATTGTGTACGGACACGACACACCTTGTGGGAGAAAGTTGAACGATGGGTCAAATGAAGATTGTGTATTATACTTGAATTCATTAGCATGATGCCGAATTGTTTGTATGGGCGAACCGATATGTTGAAATTGAAAACACCTGTAATCCTGCTTGCTTCAATGTTATGCAGTAGCCTGTTATTGCAAGCGTGTAGCAATGACAACAACCCGCAAAAAACAGTAGAAATTAAGCCTGCGCCAAAACTCACCAATGATGCGACTGTGTATGCGCAAGCCGCGTGGGAATTAATGGATGAAGTTGAGCCGTACGTGTATCGTAAACAGCGTAACTTAATTGAAGATAAAGTCCGCAAACCTGCCCGTAAATTAAGTACCGACTGGCGTATTAATGTCAAAATGACCGACTCTGTAACGGAAGGGAAATATGCGCTGTGTCGTAAGGCCTTGACCAGTTTGGAAATTTGGGCACGTGCGACGATTGACAGTTCAAGCAGTCTTGCACAAAAACAAGCCGATTATGAACGTGATAAAAAACAATGTGCCGATGCTTTGGCGCATCCTGAATTGGGTAATACCGACCCGAAACAAAAGGGCAATGTGGTGCAGTCTTAGTTGAGATTATTTTGCATTGATGTGATGCAGAATCGCCTATAAAAAAACCTCGATGCTTACATCGAGGTTTTTTTATTGAATCAATGCTCGGCTGTAAGCATTGTTCTAAAACTAAACATAAAAACAATTAAACATTAAAACGGAAGTGTAAAACATCACCGTCTTGTACGATATAAGTTTTACCTTCCAAGCGCCATTTACCTGCTTCTTTTGCACCTGCTTCGCCGTTGTATTGTACGAAATCCTCATAAGCAATACATTCTGCGCGGATAAAGCCTTTTTCAAAGTCAGTGTGAATTACGCCTGCTGCTTGTGGTGCAGTTGCACCTACTTTCACTGTCCACGCGCGGACTTCTTGTACGCCTGCAGTAAAGTAAGTTTGCAGACCTAACAGCGCATAACCTGCACGAATCACTACGTTCAGCCCTGGTTCTTCCATACCAAGAGCTTCTAGGAATTCTGCACGGTCTTCATCTTCAAGTAATGAAATTTCGGCTTCAATTTGGTTGCATAAAGGCACCACAATCGCATTTTCTTCTGCAGCAAGTTTTTTGACTGCATCTAAGTGCGGGTTGTTTTCAAAGCCATCTTCTGCCACGTTCGCAATATACATGGTTGGTTTTAAGGTTAATAAACCAAAACCACGAACCAATTTGCGTTCATCGTCATCTAAATTGGCTGCACGTGCAGGCTTGCCATCATCCAGTAAAGGTTGGATTTTTTCTAAAACGGCTTTGGTCGCTACGGCTTCTTTATCGCCACCTTTGGCAGATTTTGCTAAGCGTGTAATGGCTTTGCTCACCGTTTCTAAATCGGCCAACGCAAGTTCGGTATTGATGGTTGCAATGTCATCTAATGGGTCAATTTTACCATTTACGTGAATGACGTTTTCATCTTCAAAGCAACGAACTACATGCGCAATCGCATCAGTTTCACGAATGTTGGCAAGGAATTGGTTACCTAAACCTTCACCTTTAGATGCACCTGCAACCAAACCTGCAATATCCACAAATTCCATCGTGGTTGGTAATACACGTTGCGGATTTACGATTTCCGCCAATTTGTCCAAACGTGAATCTGGCACAGGTACAATGCCTGTATTTGGCTCAATGGTACAGAACGGGAAGTTTTCCGCTGCAATTGCAGCTTTGGTTAAAGCATTAAAAAGCGTAGATTTACCAACGTTTGGCAGGCCCACAATACCACAATTAAAACCCATGAATAACTCACAACGTGTTATTTAAAAATTAGGCACGATTTTACATGAAAGGGCAGATAAAGTCAGGTCATCGGACAGATGTTTCTCCAATCTAGCGTGCTTGATGCTGTACGTTGAATTTCTTTTCGGAATTGATTTTGAATTGCTGACTGTTTCGCCTGAATTTTGAATAAAAAGTACATTGTAATTATAAGAGGCTATGACTAAAGTATGACAAGCACAGTATTGATACTGCTTTGGATATCAAAATTTTAAATATGGAGATTTTATGCGCATCTTATACCAGTTTCCTTTGTCTCATTTTTGTGAGAAAGCTCGCTGGTTATTGGATCATAAAGAGTTAGATTATGATGCGCAAAACTTAATTCCAGGCGTGCATCGCGCTTTTGCCCAATTAAAAACAGGGCAAAATAAATTACCTATTTTACGTGATCAAGACCGCTGGATAGCAGATTCGACTCAAATTGCTTTATATCTAGATGATATTTACCCCGAACATGCCTTGTTACGCAGTGATGCCGAACAATATAAACATGCGTTGGTCATAAATACTTTGGCTGATGAATTGGGGCAGCATGTGCGTCGATGGGGGTTGGCGCATGCATTATCTGAAAGTGAAGAACCTTTGGAAATTTTAATTGGCGAAAAAGGCTATTTGCGTCAATTTTCTAAATATTCCAAGCCAATTATTAAAGCCTTGGTGTCTAAGGGCTATCAGCTCGATCAAGATAAAGTTGCAGAATCCAAACAGCGGATGGATGAATTAATTGTCATTTTAAATCAGCATTTGATTGATAATTACGGGCGTTATTTTGTGGGTGAGCGTTTAGGTTTGGCCGATATTTCAGTGTGTTCGATGCTTGCACCTATTTTGGAAATTTCTGGAACGCCGTGGGAAAAAGAACATGATGAAGTGATTTCTGAAGAATTTAAAGATTATAAAAAATATTTGCTGGATTTACCTTTAGGGCAATATGTTTCTCGTATTTATCAAACTGAGCGTAATGCACGTGTAGATTGGCGCGGTATTTAAATGTTATCGCCTCAGATAAAATACGCGCAATCTGCGCGTATTTTTTTGGATACTGATGTATAAAATCTAGAACTAAGAGTTAGAACAAAGAATTTAAGTTATTCAAATCAAAATTCTGTACCAAATTTGGTAGGGTAGCTAAATCAAATTGAGTGTCTGATGTGCCACCAGTTAAATTGCCAAATGCATCGCCTAATGCAGGGACTAAGCTATCAATATTGATCTCTGAACTGGTTGTAGATGACGCACCTTGCAGTAAGTCGCTGATGTTAAAATCTGAACCAGAAATTAAGTTGTCAAAACCATCACTCAAGCCATCTAAGCTGAAACCACCAGTTGTATCTCCAGTCAGATTATTTAATAAACCACCTAGATCAAAGTCACTTGCAAGCTGACCTTCAGGATTAAGCAACGCAAGAATTGGTTCTAGAGCAGCGATATCTAGACCACCTAAATCACCACCGATGTTACCGCCAATTAAGCCGCTTGCCAGTTGCGCAATTTGTGCAATATCAAGATCGCCATTGCCTTGCATTAAACCGCCTACTAATTCAGCAATGACCGCGATATCCATACCGCCTAAACCGCCACCGATATTGCTGCCAATCAAGCCGCTTGCCAGTTGAGCAATTTGCGCAATATCAAGATCGCCATTGCCTTGGATTAAACCGCCTACAAGTTCAGCAATCACTGCGATATCTAGACCGCCTAAACCTCCACCGATGTTGCCACCAATCAAGCCACTAACCAGTTGAGCAATTTGAGCAATATCAAGATTACCCGTATTACCACCGATTAACCCACTCACTAATTGGGTGAGTTTCGTAATATCTAAATCACCTGCATTGCTGTCAATCATGCCGCTGAGTAAATTGGTGATGGAAGCAATATCGAAGCTACCGCCATTGGATTGTGTCAGTTTGCTAATTAAACTGGTGATATCTAAGTTGGTATTCGAGCTTGAAAATTGGCTGATTAGATTGGTTAGGCTAGAACTATCTAAGCTGCTGCCAGAGAGTAAACTTTTTAATAAAGAATCTAGGGTAGGTGTGGTCGAGGTCGAACTAGTCAGGCTGCCAAGCAAACCAGAAAAGGTATTGCTTAAAGAGCCACCACTTAAGAGTCCATCGAATAAAGAGCTGGTCTGAGTTTCAACGGTAAATACAGAGCTAATTTTATTTTCAGCAAGCTTAGAGATTTAAAAGCCATGACGACTCCTTGTATTTTTATTGGTTTTGTTGTGCTGCATTGTGCTTATTGTCGAGCGCATCTGTTTTAATACATTTCTATACACTTGTAAAAGATAGACGGTCGGGATTGTGAAAATGTATGAGTAGATTCGTTGTTTTGTTGAGTTTTTTAAATTTAAAAATTTGAAAATCAATAAATTAGAAAGCTGTTCCGTTTGTCTGTTAAGTTGTTCAAAACGATAAGCGGTGATCTGTTGAATCATAAACATTTTGCTTTAATAATGGAAAATAATTTTCGATAAAGATGCTTAGTCTGCAAAATAATTTAAGTATAATGGCAGCATGAGTTTAAATTTTATCAGATTAGATTGAGTGCTTGAAAATGGAATTAGATCGCTACGATAAG
Organism: Acinetobacter sp. YH01004; assembly: GCF_013420455.1. Lineage (NCBI taxonomy): Bacteria > Pseudomonadati > Pseudomonadota > Gammaproteobacteria > Moraxellales > Moraxellaceae > Acinetobacter > Acinetobacter sp. YH01004. The sequence goes on along the minus strand of NZ_VOXZ01000002.1, from coordinate 30,596 downwards.
CATATTTTAGAAATTTTAAGCAATGAAGATGTCAATTTGAATGAACTTTCCGAGCGGGTTAATCTGTCGGTAAGTTCGGTGCATCGCCGTATTAAAAGTCTGATCGATCATAAAATTATTTCAGGTTTAAAGCGTGAAATTAATTATCAAAAACTGGGCTTTAGTTTGCATGTGTTGTTGCAGGTGTCTTTGAGCAAACACGATACCGATATTTTTGCCAAATTTTTGGATGAATTGGAAAGCATTCCTGAAGTGATACGTGCATTTTTGGTGACAGGACAGACTGCAGATTTTATTGTAGAGGTTGTGGCACGAGATATGGAAAATTACAGCGAAATTTTATTAAAACGGATTGGTAAAATTGAGCATGTGGCAGGTTTGCATTCTAGCTTTGTGATTAAAGAATATGATGTTTTAAACTGTCATGGTTTATTAAATAAAGTTTAATTTATTAGAATCTTAGAATTATTTTGACTGGATCTATAAAAAAACGCACGAGAACGTGCGTTTTTAGGAATTGCAGTTAGACCGATTATGCGTCTAATTGTGCTAAAACTTCATCAGAGAATTCAACGTTGGTATATACGTTTTGAACATCATCTAAATCTTCAAGCATATCAATCATTTTCATAATTTTTTTCGCTTGATCGATGTCTGTAATTTCTGCTTTGGTCGATGGACTCATAACCACTTCAGCATTGTCAGATTTCAAACCTGCTGCTGTTAGCGCATCTTGAACTATACCAAAAGCTTCTGGCGTAGTAATAACCAAAATGCCATCTTCAGACACTTCAATATCTTCTGCGCCAGCTTCTAAAGCCACTTCCATCACTTGATCTTCTAAAGATGAATCTTCAAATGAAATTTCACCACGTTTGGTGAATAGGAATGCTACAGAACCATTGGTGCCTAAGTTACCGTCAGTTTTAGAGAAACAGTGACGTACATCTGGCACGGTGCGGTTTAAGTTGTCTGTCATGGTTTCTACAATAACCGCAACACCACCTACACCATAACCTTCATAGGTTACTTCTTTAAGATCGTCGTTATCTTCACCGCCTGCACCACGCTGGATGGCACGGTTAATGACGTCACGTGTCATGTTAACTGAAAGTGCTTTTTCCACAACAGCACGTAAACGAGGGTTACTTGCCGCATCTGGACCGCCGAGCTTTGCAGCAGTTGTTAATTCACGAATAAATTTGGTAAACAACTTACCACGACTAGCATCTTGTTTGGCTTTACGATGCTTAATGTTGGCCCACTTGGAATGACCCGCCATGCGAACTATGCTCCTTACAGATTGGCAGTATGCCTATCAAAATTGCGCCCATTCTAACATAAGCCCTTTTTTTAGATAAAGGGCAGAGTTTTAGGTTTTTTAAGTGTTGCTTTGAGTTGTTTTTGGCTCAGGAATGACAATATCTAAGCCCACTTGTTCTTTATATAATTGTTGGATAAGTGCCATATCGTGATCTAAATCTGTCGGATAGATTTTGCCAAAAATCCCACCTTGTTTGGTTTGTGAGTTGGCATACATTAAAACGATAGGCACATTGGCTGCTTTGGCAATATGCCAAAAACCTGTACGAATTGGCTTGCGGGCTTCACCTGTTTTTGCGCGAGTTGCTTCGGGTGCGATGACCAAATTGAAATGTTCATTTTGATCAAAAAGTTCGACCATTTGCGACACAATATCTTTGTTAGATTTACGGTCTACTGGAATACCGCCGACTTTTTCTAAAATAGGTTTAAGTGGCCCTTTAAAAAGCTCTTTTTTGATTAAAGTATGAATTTTAATATCATAAATTTGGAACAGAGCAAGCGAGAGGATTGCATCCATCATTGAGGTGTGTTCAAAACCGACGATCACTTGTTTATTTTCGAGGATGTTGGGTTCTACCTGATATTGCCATCCTGCAAGTTTGAATGCGGACTCGCCTATAAATTTTTTCAACATAGATTTAACAGCTGATGAATCTGGAAATGCATAATTTCTGCTTGTTTTATATAAGAGTCAACAGAAAATTGTTTGAAATATAGCAATCTCAAGTGATGCAGTTGATATAGCGTTATATCTTTTATTGGTTTTAACTCTAAATACTTTGTTTTTAATATTAAAAATATATGAATTGAGAGAAATTAAGTCTTAAATTGAGCAAAAATGCACTATTCAAATGATTTGTAAATCATTAGACTTTGGTCGTAATTAGCTATGATTCTATTCATCATTTCACTATTCCACGCATCATGGAAGGATACTAAAGTGGCTTATTTGACGACTTTTCTTGTGGCATTGACTGTGTTGTTATTGGTCTTGGTATGGTCAATGTTTGAGTTGTTTTTAGAAGTGCGTAAAGAGAAGCGTTTAAAGTTGCATCGGGCAATGTTTCGGAAAGTGAAGGTGTAGTTTTTATATTTCAATAATAATCAAATTCGTCTGCTGACTATCTATACAGCAATTTCTGAAAATGGCTTGTGTTTTTAAAAAATCTTCGCTAGTATTCTTTGCGCTTGAACTTGTTGAAATATAACAAATTCAATTATAGGGCCTATAGCTCAGTCGGTTAGAGCAGCGGACTCATAATCCGTTGGTCGACAGTTCAAGTCTGTCTGGGCCCACCATATAAAACAACCACTTACGTGTACTAATCGTAAGTGGTTTTTTGTTTTTTAAAATTAGTAAGCAAATAGTAAGCAAAATAAATCAACTTAAACCTGTCTTCTGATCTAGCATCTATCAATCAGCATGGGTAATTAATGACAATGTTTTGCAGTTGAGTAAGCTTAGTGTAACTTTAACTTTACTAATTTTGATTGGTAACGTGTGAATTCAAAGTTCCTCACTATTCTTTGTATAGAGGTTTTCAATAGATGTTAGCTTTAATTGATACTTATGGAACTCATTTTTGAAATCATCAAAGTGGTTTTTTAGTAAAGTATATCGTTGAGGATTGTTGTCATGGGCAATTTTAAGTATATGATATTGATTAATTTGTTTTAGATGAAAGTCTATATCAGCTCCCATTTCGATCAAACGTGAATTGGGTTCTAACTGAAAATGCAATTGTAATAGCTTGATTAAGTAGTATCCCGAGCAACCAATTAAATTTATAATTAATAAGCTGTATTCCATTAAAGCTAGGTAACTATATTCAAGATTCTGAATATGAAGCTTGAATTTACTTTGATAAGTCTTAAATAGCAAAAAACTATACAGATCTAAAACACAGTCAAATTCCTTCGCAAAATTAGCATCAAAGTTGATTACAACATCTTTAATATTTTTTGTTTGTATAGTTTTTTGAGTGAAACTATTTAGATTTTTATAAAAATTATATAAATCTTCTTCAGTAACGTAAGTTTTACTCAATATTTCCCAAATGGGATGGATAAAATAAATTATAGTGTTAGGAAGTTTATTTTCTACAATTTTTAATTTTGTTACTGGAGATACTTGTCCAGTGGAAAATTTTGTCCAAATTTTACTACCATTTTCATTAAAAAATTTATCTAGTTTATTTTTACTTGCTGAGCGTGAGTCTAACTCCGTTTGATGTGGACGAACATTATTTTGAATATTTTCTTTAAGAACACGTTCTGCAACCTGTTCATACCAAATAATAGTTTTCAATTTTGTAACAAATCCAGTTTTTGGACGCCCTGACATAAAATGTTCCACTGATAATCAAAAAGTATAATTTTTTTGGGGGTAAGAAAATATAGTAATTATAAGAACCTACTCAAACAAGTACTAATCAACTAAAAATTACTTAATTCAATTGCTATAGGACGCTTCATGATGAAGCAAGAAAGTTTATTAATTACAACAGCAGAGGCTGCAAAACTGCTAGGCATGCAACCACAAACACTTCGTCGTTGGGCTGTATATGAAAATGGTCCCATTACGCCCAAAAGGCATGGTCGTTTACTTCGTTGGAATCGTAATGAAATTTTACGTTTCGCTGGTGAAATTAAGTAGCTAAATCATTTCTTCCCCACCTCACATTTTAATTTAAAAACTGCTTCTAAATTAGAAGCAGTTCGAGGAGGGATTTTGTCGAATTTTTAGGTTTTTTAAAATGCAAAAAATGAAAACTCAGGCGGATACTCATGATTATGATGAGTACATGATTGATAAAAGTGTTGAAAAGTCTTTGTACTTAGATGTACAGCCATTTTTTATTCAGAAAAGTAATAGTGATATTGAAGGTCTGTATTATCCTACAGTTACTGACTTTAAATCACAATATATAAAAACTGCTTATGATACGAATTGTGTGCTAGTAAAATATAATATCGCTACGTCTCATCTATTTTATGAATTTAAAGAAAACTCATATTTAGATCATCAACATCCAAGTTTTGATTATGAAGGATTTTTGGCGGTAGATTTATATAGTAAGAATGGTCAACATTGTGGTGTTTTAGCTCTAGGTAGAGAAAAAGGAAATTATAAATCAACGCAGTTGATGCAATATATTATTGGTCAAAATGGTATTGCAGTATTCAATAAAAATTCAGCGAATGCAAAAGTAAATTACTGTACGAATCGAATTGATGTTGCTTTAAAAATTGCTCAATGCGGTGAGCGTGTTGCGTGTGCGGATGATATTTCTTTATGTGTAGAATTCTATTTAAATACAACAAATAATACACCTGTTGTGCTTGATAAACTCAGTAAAAACATTAATGCCTATAGCCTATTTGATGCCCACTTCATATCGCATGCAGAAAATAAACTAGCAATACAATTCTATTTGAATCAACTGTATGCAGAATTTATTAAGCAAAATGGTGTAGTGATAGAATATCCGCAACTTGAAAAGCTAGCAAATCGAGAAAAATCAAAGTTAACAACAAATGCAATTAATATTATCAATATGGAAAACATTCAAGTTCAGCCAATTCATTGGCTATGGGAGGGATGGTTGCCTCTGGGAAAAATGACAATTTTAGCTGGTGCTGGTGGTTGTGGGAAAACAAATCTCTCGCTCGCGCTGATTTCTACTATTACAAGAGGTGGGAATTTTCCAGATGGGGTACTGTGTGAAAACTCTGGAAAAGTCTTAATCTACTCAACCGAAGATGATTCTTCAGATACATTAAAGCCTCGATTAATAGCAAATGGAGCTAATGTTAGCAAAGTATCGTTTATTGCAGGACGTACTAATAAAGAAGGTAAATTAGAATCCTTTGACCCTGCCAAAGATTTTCCGAAAATTGAGCAGTACATAATAGAAAATCCTGACCTTAAACTTCTAATGATAGATCCAATCATTTCTGCGGTAAGTGGTGATATGAACAAGGCCAATGATGTGAGACGATCGTTACAGCCATTAGTTGATTTAGCCAGTCAATATGGTTTTGCCATACTAGGGATTACTCATTTTGCAAAAGGTAGCGCAAACAATAGTCCTGCTGACAGAATTCTAGGCTCCCAAGCGTTCAGTGCATTGGCACGAATGGCTTGGTGTGCTTCTCGAAGAGAGGCTGAAGGAGATTATATTCTTGTACGTGCAAAAAGTAATATTTCGGTACTTGAGGGTGGTATTCGTTATCAACTTGAGTCTGTGACTATTGCAGATAAAATTGAAACTACGAAAACTAATTGGTTAGGTAAAATTGACGGCTTTGCTAAGGAGTTGCTGAATAGTGCTGAACTTAATGTTGGGGATAATAATTCTGCGGTAGAAGTTGCTAGAGAGTTTTTGATTGAATTGTTAAGCGATGTTGAGAGATTGCCAGCAAAAGATGTTCACTTGCAGGCTAAAGAAGCTGGTCTGAGTCTATCATCTATACGGCGTGCACAAGAAAGGTTAAATATTAAACCTTTTAGGCCTTGTGGTGAAAAAGTATGGTTTTGGTCATTGCCCAAGATTCATAGATTAGATGAGCCCAGTAATTTTTAATCCCAAATTCATCTATTGAACAATATGATCAAGTTGGACAATATAGTGGTAAGTAATTGAAATATATTAACATTCATATTGCTCAAAACAAATAAGTTTGAGCAATATGATGAATAACTTGAAATTACTTATAAATCATTTGGTTATAGTCAACTTGTTCATGTTGCTCAACTTTCACTAATAAGTGGCTTGATAGTTCACTTTGTATCTAAATTCACTCCAAAGCTCATCATAAATTTCATGAAAGTTGATGAGTCCATATTTATTAAAATCATACTTTTCAAAATAACGATTATCAACGTAATAAGCTAAAGCTTCATATGTGTTTAGGTCTGTAGCAACATTGAGCTGTCTGCAAAATGATGAGTTATATTGTAAATTTAATTCAGTTTTTTCAATAATTTTTGACGCAATCATTTTGGAAATTTGGCGTACATTCAAATTTTGAATGTTTGGGTGTATGGCGATAGGGATATGGCTCGGTGAACTGCTCATAATAGACTCCAAGATAAATTTACTTAAGTGGTCTGCTATGAAAGAATGCAAAGGTAAAACGTCGAAATTTTACAATCTTTCATTTCAGTTATTTGAAATGGAAAGCATGGGTACAGGATTGTCGAGATCTTGTACTCATGCACATACAATATTATTCATATAAATTTCCTCTTTTAATTTCTTTTGATGATGTCTTTTTGTCGAAATAGACAATAAAATACTGTCATGTATATATATGAAAACTTGTCTATATAGTCAAGTATTTATTGTCGATTTATGGTGTTTTATGTTGATTGAGATGGATTCTGAGCTGTTTTGTGCACGGCTTAAAGAAATAAGAACACAACGAAAAATGACGCAGCAGGATATTTCTGAAAAAACAGGTATTCCTTCAACATCTATTTCACATATCGAAGCTGGCTCTCGAAAGCCATCTTTAGAGAATTTTTATAAGCTCGTGGTTGTCTTAAATGTGTCTGCTGACTATCTATTAGGACGTACAGAACACTTTTCAGATTTGGGTACTGACCCAATTTCAAAATCAATCCAAGGTTTACCAGAGTCTGAAAGAGAGATGATTCAGAAATTCATCTTGTCTTTGCAAAAGACATAATTTCAAAAAATAATTGCTCAACTTTTTGAGTAGATCAGATATATAAATTGATTTGGAAAAACTATGAACCTTAATGAGTTAAAACAGTTAGAAGATCAACTTTGGTCAGCGGCAGATAGTCTGCGTGCAAATACAGACTTAAAACCCAATGAGTATTCAACGCCTGTACTTGGTCTGATTTTCTTAAAATTTGCTGATAATAAATACGGCGCTACTGAAGAAGCGATTTTAAAAGAGTTTAATGAACTTAAAGGGACACGCCGTGAAAAGACTCTGGCTGAAATTGCGATTAAACATTGTGGTTTCTATTTGCCGGATAATGCCCGTTATAACTACTTACTCGAACTTCCAGAAAGTGAAGATTTAGCATCAAAAATTAAAGAAGCGATGCAGGCAATTGAAGATCATCAAGGTCAAGAAGATTTTAAAGATGTTTTGCCTAAAAATGACTATCAGGCATTTAATCGTTTACCTCAAAGTAAACAGGCGTTAAAAGGTTTAGTCCGTAGTTTTTCAAACATTCCATCTGATGCTTCAGGTGATGTATTCGGTAAGATTTACGAGTACTTCCTCGGTAAGTTTGCCTTGTCTGAAGGTCAAAAAGGCGGTGAATTCTTTACACCAACTTCAGTTGTTCGATTGATGGTTGAAATGATCGAACCGTATAACGGCTCTGTATATGATCCTGCCTGTGGTTCAGGTGGTATGTTCGTTCAGTCTTTACAGTTTGTAGAGCGCCGTAAAGAGCTGAGCAAAAAATTAGGTGAGGCTGAGACAAACTATAGCTTATTTGTTTATGGTCAAGAAAAGACGCTAGATACTGGCAAACTTGCCAAAATGAACTTGTTCGTAAATGGTCTTAAAGGCGATATTCGCCAAGCAAACTCTTATGCAGAAGATCCATTTAAGGGCTTTGAAAAGTTTGACTACATCATGGCGAATCCACCATTTAACGTGGATGATGTGGCACTAGCGACTGTTGAAAAAGATCCTCGTTTTAATACCTATGGTTTACCTCGTAACAAAACCAAAACTAAAAAAGCCGATGATAATGCCAAGGTTGAAACAGTGCCTAATGCCAACTACCTTTGGATTAATTTATTTGCCACTTCACTGAAGAATGCAGAGCAAGCGAAGCTATCTAATAGTGGTCGTGCAGCGTTAGTTATGCCTAACTCAGCTTCAGATGCACGTAATTCTGAGGCTGATGTACGTCAGACATTGATTGAGAATAATTTGATTTATGGCATGCTAACTTTGCCTTCAAATATGTTCTATACCGTAACGTTACCTGCAACTTTATGGTTCTTCGATAAAAATAAAACAGATGACAAGATTTTGTTTATTGATGCCCGCAACATTTTTAGACAGATTGACCGTGCCCATCGTGATTTTACTGACGAGCAGATTCTGAATATTGCTATGATTAGTAAGCTACATAAGGGGCGTAATCATGAATATATTAGTTTGGTGGATGATTACTTTAGACAAGGTATGGCGAAGCTTGAAGCTACTGTTCCCCATGTTGAGCCGAGCTTTAAGAAGCTTAAAGAAACATTAAAAGATGATGTAGCTATTGTTCAAAGTGTTGATACATTAAATGAACATTGGCATGAGCTTAAACCTTTACAAGAAAGCTTTGATACTTACGTGAAAACTTTCCCTCAAGTGGTCACAAAAGATTTAGTGAATAAGCTGAATGAAGCTCAAAAGACCTTACGAGCAAGCTTTACGCCGTTCTTTAAAGCGATTGCTGATGAAGCCAAGGTTTTAGACAAAGCCATTCGTGAAAAAGAAAAAGCACACAACGAGTTAGTCAAACAAACTCGTGCTGAAGTCGCTGAAGCCAAAGCAAATGATAAAAAAGATCTGCTTAAAGTGAAGGATGCAAAACTTAAGGTTTTAAATGTTTTATCAGCTGATATTAAGGAAGTTAAATCACTGCTTGCTGATATTAAAGCCGACCGTAGTGAAGCGGAGTATTTCTTTAATCATATTTCATGGTTACAAGAGCGTTTCCCAAATGCAGTATATGAAGATGTAACGGGTCTTTGTAAGTTAGCAACGCCTGATGAAGTAAAAGAGCAAGATTATTCTTTAAATGCTGGGCGTTATGTTGGAGTTGTAATTGAAGAGGATGGTCGTACTGAAGAAGAATTTAGAGATTATTTGAGTACATCTTTAGAGTTATTTAATAATTTGACCAAAGAAGCGAAAGGTTTAGAGGATATTATCAACGCTAATATGAAGGGGATCTGTAATGACTAATTTATGGCGTGATGATATTTTTGATAATTTAGTCAGATTAAAGCGGGGACATGATCTACCTAACCAAAATATCGTCAGTGGTAAATTTCCTGTTGTTGCGAGTTCAGGGATAAAAGATTTTCATAATGATTTTAAAGCCTCCCCTCCCATAGTAGTTACAGGTCGTTCTGGTACATTAGGAGAAGTACAGTATATTACTGAAAAATCATGGCCGTTAAATACAACGTTATACTCTATTAGTTTTAGAGATAATTTGCCGAAATATGTGTATTACTATTTAAAGGAAATGCATCTCGAAAATTTTAATGCGGGCGCTGGTGTACCCACATTAAATCAGAATCATCTTCAAAAATTGAAGATAAAAATTCCTCAGCTTGATATTCAGAAAAAAATCGCCGCTATTCTTTCAGCTTACGATGACCTCATCGAAAACAATAAAAAACGTATCCAAATTTTAGAAAACATGGCTGAAGAGCTATATAAAGAATGGTTTGTACGTTTTCGTTTTCCAAATTGGGAAAATACTGAGTTTGAAAAAGGTGTTCCTAGAGATTGGATAGTGCAAACTGTTAATGATTCTTTTGCTATTTTAGGTGGTGGTACTCCATCTAAAGAAGTCGATGAATATTGGGTTGATGGAGAAATAAATTGGTACACGCCTTCCGATTTAACTCGACAAGATACTTTGTTTATTGAAAATTCGGAATTGAAGTGTAATGAAACAGGATTGAGTAAAAGCTCAGCAAAATTATTCCCTGCTTATTCAATCATGATGACAAGTCGAGCAACAATTGGTGTGTTATCAATCAATACGACTGAAGCATGCACGAATCAAGGATTTATAACGTGTATTCCAAACAAAGAGTTTCCATTAACTTATTTGTATTTTTGGCTAAAATTTGCCAAGCCATATTTGGAAATTTTAGCATCAGGAGCAACTTTTGCCGAATTAAGTCGTGGCAACTTTAAGAAAGTTAAATTATTTAAGCCGAATGAGCTGCTTGTTGAAAGTTTTGAAAATCAATGCCGTCTTCTCTTTGATGAAGTTTTAAATCTTCAAAAACAGAATAGATTGTTAAGTGAACAGAAAGATAGTCTTCTGCCTAGGTTAATTGCAGGAAAATTATCAGTGGAAAACTTAGATATTCAGTTTCCACCATCAATACAAGAACAGTAAATTATAAAAAAATAGAAGTATTTAGAGGGATAGAGGGGATAAATTGTGGCAAAAGTAACACGTAACTTTATAAGTGAAGATGACATTGAACAAGCAACCATTAAGATTTTAAGCACCGAATTTGATTATCAGCATCTCAATTGCTATACCACAGATTCAAGTGACTTAAATGATGGTTCAGGTCGTACAGACAAAAAAGATGTCATCTTAAAAGATCGTGTGATTGCTAAATGCGTGCAATTGAATCCCCAAGTCCCTTTAGATGTGATTGAAACTGCTCTCTCTAAATTGATGGATCGCCGTGGCTCAATGTCAGCGATTAAAGCCAATATGGAACTCTATACAGCGATTCGTGATGGTGCATCCATTACTTACGAAGACGCCAACGGTGAGAAACATGAAAACGAATTTCTAAAGCTTATTGATTTTGAGCATCCTGAAAACAATGAGTTTTTGGTGGTATCTCAGTTATGGATTCAATCGACAGGTCGTACACCACATTGTGCGTATCGCCGTCCTGATCTTATTCTTTATGTGAATGGTTTACCACTTGTATTTATTGAGCTGAAAAACTCCAATGTAAAACTTAAAAATGCCTTTGATGACAATTTAAAAAATTATAAAAATGATATTCCACAATTGTTCTTAACCAACGCATTTTGTGTGCTATCCAATGCCACAGATACCAAGCTCGGAAGTTTTACGGCTGAGTGGGAACATTTCTTTAACTGGTTGCGGGTAGATCAAGAAAAAGAGAAGGTCAATAAAGAAGAAATTGAGGAACAAGGCACAAGTATTGAATACTTGTTACGAGGTCTTTGCCGCCCTGAGCGACTATTAGATTATATTGAAAACTTTATTTTATTCCAAAATGAAAAATATAAAATTATCGCTCAGAACCATCAGTTTTTAGGGGTGAATCATGCCTTCAAAAACTTCCTAAAGCGTGATGAGCTAAAAGGTCGTTTAGGGGTGTTTTGGCATACACAAGGCTCTGGTAAAAGTTTCTCGATGATTTTCTATGTCAGAAAGATTTATCGTAAAGTCACAGGTAATTTTAGCTTTGTGGTGATTACGGATCGTGAAGACTTGGATTCACAGATTTATAAAAACTTTATACAGACCAAAGCTGTTTTAGAAGATGAAGCAGCACAACCGAAAAACAGTACGCATCTTCGAACCTTACTCAGCCAAAATACTAAAATTGTATTTACCCTAATTCAAAAGTTCAGATACGAGAAAGGTCAAGAGTATCCACAGCTATTCAATCCTGCTGAGCGGGAAGTGATTGTCATTGTCGATGAAGCTCATCGTACACAATATGAATCCCTTGCTGAAAATATGCGTAAAGGTTTAGACGGCGCACATTTCCTAGCTTTTACGGGTACACCGATCCTTAAACAGAAAAAAACCAAGCAATGGTTTGGTGAATATGTTTCGGAATATACCTTCCAACAAGCTATTGAAGATAAAGCAACATTACCGCTTTTCTATGAAAAGCGCGTACCTGAGGTGTTATTGCAAAATGACGATCTCAACGAAGAGCTTGCTGAAATTTTAGAAGATGAAGATTTAAACGAAGCACAAAAAGAAAAGCTTGAGCGGAAATATTCAACGGAACTTGAAGTCATTAAACGAGATGACCGTTTAGATCGTATTGCTCAAGATATTGTCTACCATTTCCCACGCCGTGGTTATTTAGGTAAAGGCATGATGGTCGCCGTAGATCAATTTACGGCTGTACGCATGTATGACAAGGTTTCAAAACTTTGGAAAGAAGAGCTGAAGCATTTACAAACACGTATTCATAATTCTAAAAATGATGTTGAAAAATACCGTTTAAAGCAACGCCAAAAGTATATGAGCACGGTGCAAATGGCGGTGGTCATTAGTGATCCGAGTGCAGAAAAAGAACGCTTTGATAAACAAGGTCTAGATATTCAGACACATATTGACCGCCTGAATAAAGTTGATACGAATGGGGCTGATATTGAGGATAACTTTAAAGACCCAGCGCATCCGCTACAACTTGTTTTCGTCTGTGCAATGTGGTTGACAGGTTTTGATGCGCCCACGGTATCTACGCTGTACTTAGACAAGCCAATGAAAGGTCATACCTTGATGCAAACCATTGCTCGTGCCAACCGAGTAACGTCATATCGTATTCAGAATACCGACGGCGAGCTTGTAGAGAAAAGAAATGGTGAAGTTATTGATTACTACAACGTATTTAGGAATCTAAAAACAGCTTTAAAAGATTACGGCCAAGGCACTGGTGAAGATGGAGAAATAGATGCGCCCGTCCAGGATAAAACCGTACTTTTCGATATGCTGGATGAAGCGATTACGAAGACCCTAGAATATTGTGAGTCTAAGGATATTGATCTAAACAAAATCTTAGAAACTCGTAATGAGAATGGCGGTACGTTTAAAGAGAATACTTTATTTGGTGAATATGCCGATCGGTTACTAGAAAAAGATGAATATCGAAAAACATTCAATGTTCACTTTAATACCGTTGCTGCCTTATATGAGGCATGTAAGCCTAATATCTTAGCTAAGCCTCGCCCGATAGTATCTGTAATTCAATTTTTACATGGATTTATTGAAGCCACCATTGAACAGCAAGATCTTGAAACAACAGGTGTAGCAATTGTGGATCTCTTAGATCGAAGTGTGATTATAGATGCAGATACAGCGAAGTCGGTTAAGGATTTCAAGCAAAGCTATAGTTTGATCCATGGTCAAAAATGGGATTTAAGCACAGTTGATTTTGACAAACTGAAAGAACAGTTTAAAGAAACCAAGCACAAGAACATTGCTATTGCGGATATGCGAGCTTTTCTTGAAAAGAAAATCATTCAAATGCTGAAGCAAAATGGTGGACGTATTAATTTTGCCGAGCGCTATCAGCAAATGATTGATCGTTATAACTCTGGTGCTACGGCGACTGAACAACTGTTTGAAGAAATTCAAAAGTTCACAAAAGGGTTGCAGGAAGAAGACCAACGTCATATCAGAGAAGGTTTAACTGAAGATGAGTTAGAAATCTATGACCTACTCTTAAAAGACAAACTCACAAAAGATGAGCAACAGCAGGTCAAGTTAGCAGCGAAAGACTTGATCACATCACTTATCAATACAACACCAAAAGTGTTGGTTCAAGACTGGTGGAAAGATGGGCAGACCCAAGCATTAGTGAAAGATGAAATTGAAAAAGTATTGGATAAAGACCTGCCTGTAAGTTATGACGTGACACAATTTCAGGAAAAAGTTTCAACAGTTTTTGAGCTGGTTAAAACTTTAGCTATGAATGATGATAAGTGGGTGAGTTAATTATATTGATTACGAATATGAAGTTGACCTAAAAATCATATAATTTGGGCTGGTTCTGAATCATTTTATATGCAAATTAATTTTTAAGTTTATTGATTTAATTTTAAGATTTTAAATATGGATGCTAGTGGATTATTTACAGTATTAGGGATTTTTGTGGCGATAATTACATTGATGTCTGAAGAAAAAAGACAAGATTTTTTTATTAGAGCCTCTATTTTTTTTTGGTTATATTTTTTGTTTTTAATTTTAATGGCGTTAGTTTTAATCTACTCAAGCATTATAATTACTGTTTTCGGATTTAAACCGTTTACATATTTATGGGGTTTTGATGAGAAAACTACTGTATTAACATTTGTTATTTTAATGATAGTAGGTTTTAGTTATAAAATTTTTGGAAAAAGATTGCCTAAAAGCCAATATAGAAAATGGAGTGAATTGTCGTCTCGTTTATTGAGAGAAAGAAAATATCATATCTTAAGCTATTTGATTGAAAAATATTTAGACCAATTTATCAAGATTATTAATAAGGTAACAATATACGAAAATTTTTATAACTATATTCAAGAAAAATCAATGCCAAGTATTGATGAGATGCTTAAATTTCCTCCAATTAAAATTGGAAAGTGTCGTAAAATAAAATTTTACTTATTAAAAAAGGTCTTATCGGTTCTACCTAGAGAAATTGGCTATAAACCTATAGTTTATAAATCGATCGAGAAAATAGTTAAATCATCAGGATTCATGATTTATTTAGTAGAAATACATCCTCAAATTCCACTTAAATTAACTTCTAGCCCAATTTTGTTGCGCATCGATGAGTTTACAGATAACTTTTTTAAGAATCTTATCGCTAAAGAAAATAGTCAACTATATCGAGAACTCAAGGATAATCAACATTTCATGTATTCAACTGGTTATCGTATAGAGCCAGAAAATGTTATATTGGATTATTATTTCTCTAATCCTAAAAATGCTGTAAAAGCTAATATTTGGAAACCTATAGGAGATTATATATGTGCTTTTATAAAAGACTAAAAAGGGAAAGATAATTTTTATAATAATTATTGTGAATCTTTCAGTTACACAGATGAGCCATGGGAATGTCCAATCTTTGTAGGGTTGCAATTTTTTGATGTAATGGTTAAAAGTGCTATATACAACAAAATAGATGATCACATGTGGTTGATGTATTATGAATATTTTCTTGACGAGATTTTGCTAAATATTGACAGAAGTCAAAATTCAGAAGTTTGGCAAGAGTTCCCATTAAAATTTGATTACCTAGTCTACAATATAGTGTCTAATTGTTCTGATTGGGTTATTGCTTCAAATTATTTATATGATAGCGATAAGAGTATATTAGCAGTAGAAGAGGCAAGTTATTGTTTAGGTTGTTTAACAAGAAAAATCCTTCAATCTAATAATATAGATACACGCCAAAAAACTTATTATTTAGAAATAGTCTTAAAAACTATGGAAAATTTAGATAAAAATAAAAATGAACGCTTAGCACAGCAAATTTTTCAAACTATGGTTAGGAAATATAGACATGACAAACCAGATGAAAATTTAAAATGGTTAGAGGATA
Source organism: Acinetobacter sp. YH01004 (assembly GCF_013420455.1). Lineage (NCBI taxonomy): Bacteria > Pseudomonadati > Pseudomonadota > Gammaproteobacteria > Moraxellales > Moraxellaceae > Acinetobacter > Acinetobacter sp. YH01004. The sequence continues at coordinate 15,204 of NZ_VOXZ01000002.1, read as the reverse complement.
TGTATTTTCAGGTTGATCATTTTCTAAGATTACCTGGATCAACTTTTAGTAGAGAGATCAATAAATTGAAAAAGTAAACTTTAATTAGTTGATTGTGTGATGTGAGAATGTTTTATAAGGATAGTAAAAAATGATAGTTTTTTTACTAAATGCCCCCTTAAGTTTAAGCTAAAGGGGGGAGACTTATTTTAACAAATTCCAATTAATGTTTTAACTTGATTAGCTTTAGAATACTCAGCTATTTCAGGCAAAAACACACGACGTCCTTCATCTGCTTTTACATAGCTTTGTTCCAATTGAGCCCCATGCTTGAGCATAAGATCGACAGCATAAGCATTATCTTTTTCAACAGCTAGCATGAAGGGTGTATAGCCTTTTATTGGATACTGAGCTGTATTTTGATTTGGATCGGCACCATATTGTAAAAGTAACTCGAAAATCTCGTAGGCATCGCAAACCTTCTTGTCCCCAAGAAAGATTCGCTTCACCTCCTCAAATAATACCTTTCTAGGCTCATGGCTTGGTAGGCTCTGGAGTTGCTTATAACTTTCAATATCGCTACCACCGTTAGAATGACGTCTAATCGAATCTGCAAGATATTTATCATTTGCTTGCTCAACTTTATGACCATTCAATAAGCCGATCACACCTAAATTCTGGTAAAGCATGGAAATACCATAGAGACCTGTAACATTAGGATTAGCCCCATTCTCTAATAACAATTTTGCAAGTTTTGGCAGATTTTCCTCAATAGCGTGGTTTAAAGGGCAAGTCTGCTTTTTCGCTGTACGCTCATTTAAAAGTTCTTTATCAAAACCACATTCGAATACATATTGGATGAATGCGTATGTTTCATCGGATTTAGCTGTAATATGGTTTAATGCCAACAGCACAATACTTTCGTTATTTGAAGTTAAAGCATTTATGTTGGCGCCAGCTTCAATAAGCTTTCTAGCTGTAGAAAAATCGCCGATAAGGACAAAGTAGTGGAGTTGAGGCCATTTACGTCTTCGTTCAATATCAATGTAAATGCTTGCATTCACTTTTTTAAAGTCAGGGCTAATATCCATAGCAACTGCAAGGCTACCGATCTTTGGAATTAATTTTTTAATCTCAGTACCTTTGTCACTAAAAGTCTCGGCAGTGAAAAAATTAAAGAAACCAACTAGGGTGGCCTCTTTTTCCCATTCTTCAAAAACAAAGTCAGTTTTAAAACGGTCAGGGCGTTCGATTGGATTAAATATTCCAACTTTAAGCTCAAAATGGATAGCTAAATTTGAAATCTTTCCAATGAGTTTGTTTTGGCTCTCCACAAGTGAGGCAATGCAAAGCATCTCATTCAGTAGTACTTCTAAATAGCGCATATCACGATATAACAAACCTTCTAAGCACAGTTCATATTCGGTAAGGGCCTCCTTAAATTGATATTGATATACCAAATTAATAGCTTTAGCCCATTGTATATATGGGAGGAGGTGACCTACTTCTTGATGTTCAGTAAGGTACTTATTGATTTGGTCTACAAGTTGAAAAGTTGTTTCACCTGTTGAGCTATATACCATTGATGCTAAACGAGTGTCAGTTTGATCAATACGTTTGACTTGCGTTCTATCAAAAAATACCTGTGTTAATTTCTGATATGAAAGCGGAATCTCCATCAGAAAAGCAAAATGTGTTTGTGCATTGGCAATAGCTATGGCTCTAAATGTCAATTCTTGTGTATCGTGTTGCGAAATACGGTGTGACTTCAATTTTTGATTATGCTGTTCTGCCAAAAACTGAATAAAGTTTCCATGTTGCAATGAGAACCCGTATTTAATTTTTAAGACTTGTAGTAAGCGTGCAAAACACAATAGTTCATAATGTACTTGCGATGCTTCATTATTTGTTAAAAATAAGCGCTTTAATGTCGATGGTGTAGGTAAGGCATCTAGGCGACCAAATTTACTAATGTAATTTTTATCATCAGGACTTAAAACGTCACTTTCCAAAAAGTTAGCAAAGTTTTGGTCAGTATCTTTAAGATAAGCTAAGCTTTCTTTAATAAAGTTTTCGCCTTTCCAGTGCTTAGTGATCCCCATTTGTGTAATACAAAAGCTTATGAGTTGATGAAGAGATGGGACTAAGTAATTCGACCATAGTGAATTTCGGATAGAATCAACATTCATCAAGGCAGTTAATCGAGCATGTAATAGCATTGCATTATAACGCTCTAACACATTGCGTTTAAGCAATGTTATAAATTGCAAATTTGTACGATCTGAAAACTCTTTTGGGCACAACTGCTCCAAAAATAAGTCTACATCATAGTGTGAAGTGAATAGTTTGTTTGATGAACCATCTAAGTGTTTAGAGTCTGTCTCCGAGAGTTGGCTCTTGGTATCCATGTGACTAAATAAATCACGAACAATTTCTATAGTTGTTGGAAAGGTATTCTTTGGCATTGTAAAGCTCTGCGTATATCTGTCTTAAAGTTTAAATAGGCTTTTCGGTCACTAGGTGTACCTGGTATCGTAATCTTCTGTATTTGGTTTACAAGCAAAAAATCATGCTTTTTACCAGGTCTAAAAGATGCGACACCATCCTTAATAAGTTGCCGAATAAATTTGTTCAGCTCTTTGTCATTACTGTACTTTTTCATCGCTAATCTTGGATTAAGGGGATTGCTCCCCTTAATGATTATTTGGCATTACCACGACCACCACCTGATGGGCGACCTGTTGTACTTGGCCAATTGCCACCAGGGCCAGGATGAGATGAAGGTGGGCGATTGTATTGAATGTACATGAGGAGTATTCTTCGTGTGCATAGCGAAATTGCTATGAATCGAAGAATATAAAAATGCAAGATTTTCTTCTTCTGAGAGAATGGAGTTTAATTTTTAAAAAGAGACGAAGCTATTGTGCTCCTTAAAAAACCACTTTTAGGTGGTTTTTTAATTTCTAGGTCTTTTGTTTAGACTAGGTATTATTTACCCTTCAGGTTTTGTGTGACCACTCTCTAAAGAAGTAATGAATCTCTCAATCATTCTACGTTCTACTTCAGGTAATTTTTGTAGAGTATTCATAATGGGATCTACACCGGAAGCACTCATTTTTTCACTGCGTCCAAGTATGTAATCTGCTGATACATTGAGCTCGACAATGAGTTTATAAAAATTTTCAAGAGATGGCTTACGCGAGCCCGACTCAAAATGTGCAATTGAAGTTACGGGTATTCCAGTTTTTTCAGCTAATTCTTGCTGTGTTAGTTTTCGTGTCTTTCTAACTTCTTTCAATCGAATTTTAAAATTATTCGACTCTAATTCAAATGCCATAAATACCGCCAAATAGACAATAAAAACTTGACGTTATAGTCATGTTTTTATATAAATATACACATAGTTTAGAGGCTAACTTGTTAAATCAGAAGCGACTAAATCATTACTTGATAAAAAATTAGATATAGAAGGTCAAACAGTCATGATGAACTATTCTTCGAGTCGTACTTCGACATCGATGCATCCAAGTATTCGTCATCTGAATATTCGAAATATTGCTAAAATAGTCGCCTCGAAAATTATTTGTAATACACAATTACAGCTGCAATATAATCCTGATTTTTGTAGGCAACTAGGCGTATCTAGCGATCTCAATACGCATATTGCCGTTGCATACTTTATCGATGATCGCTACTTTGAACATTACGGTTTTCAGTCAAAAGAATTAATTAACTTTTCAGATATTTATGCTCAACTGCTACATGACTTTTATGAGTTTTCAGGCTATCAACCAGATCAACTATGATCTGGTTGCAACGACGTACACACGATCAATAAAACGAGCATGCAATAGCGGAACACAGCTAATGCTTTAGCATTTTTTTGAGATACTAGTTCTAGCTTAAAGGAATTATTTAAACTGCTGTTGATACCGTCAGATTGAAGATTAAATGACAGTCGTTCCATCAGCTTTTCCTCACAGATTTCAGAAGATATTGCAATCTGCCAACAGCTTGCTGGAAATAAACCATAAATCCCTTTTAAAAAACGATTTGCTAGTCTTACATCATTCGATTTAAAGATTAATCCAGCGTGTGAAATATTCGCTTTCGTCTCAAAAATATGTATCGCATCTAAGATATTTGCATCATCACGTCTCAATTCATTGAGCTGTTTAAAAAAATATTCCAATAAACTTTTGTCCTCTGCAGTTTCAAGGTGCGGAAGTATGCGCTCTGATTTATCTGCATCCATGATGAAACGTGGACGATTCTTACGATTTTTGAGCTGTTTGAGCCTGATTATATTCCGTTGCCATAGCATGAGTTGTTCTATCGGAAAATCGTATTGTTGCGCAAGCAGTTGCGGTGTATATGATTGATCTAATTTTTTGAGAATTTTTGCGATTAGAGGGAATGGATAAGCTGACTTACTCGTTCCATAAATAAAATCGTTGTCCTCTGCTTGAACTAAATCAGCTTGAATCTTAGCTGTGTTGATGTATTCATAAGGCGTTGTTATAGATTTTATTTTTATTGTTCGTGCTATTTGTTCATCGTAATAACTCAGCGCTATTTGATGTTTTTGTGGTGGTTTTAAGCGAGGACAAATCTTATGAATAACAGCTCGATCAATAAGTGGGTCAAATTTTCTTAACTGGTAACCGGCCATCAGGTAAGCTAGATGCAAATAGCTCCTAAAGGTTTCAGTTGGGTCTATGTGGCCCAATAAATGGGCAAGTAGATACCAAGAGTTTTGAGGTGTGTTAGAGCGTAAGAGCTGACTACGAATCAAGTTGTAATGCTCATGTGAATAGTCAGTGAAGGTTGTTACAAATTTGTAGTCCATGGTCAAAATCATGGCTAAATTGTTCGTCGCACTATGTCGCAGCGAGTGAAAGCTATAGCAATGATTTGGCAAAATAGCATCAAGTAACTTTTGAAAAGGCGTGGTGACCAAGTAGGGTTTGATACGTCCCGCACTATTCCAAAGAGTAAATAGGTAGTCATTGGATGAATAAGCGCTACGACGTGCCTTGCAGTATTGCTGAAATTTAAGATGTTCTTCTTCGCTTAGTAAAATTTGAACGTTGAGATTACGCTCAGCACTATCCGTTTTAAGAAAATGCTGTTGATGCTTCGCACGATATGGACGTATCCAAATTGAACTCGCTTTGACACCTTCCACATCCTTGATTCGCATACCGAGGATTTCATTAATGCGCATGCCCGTACGAAAAGCTATCGTATATACGATACTCAGCATTTCTAAATCATGTGCGGTGTAGCTGGAATGTTTATATTGACTAAGCTGACTGAGTAGATATTGAAAAGTTTTTCCTGAGATAATTTCAGCTTTGGGTGAATGAACACGTAGTCCCGCACCGCTCAAAGGGAACGATTCAGCATTAAATAGCATCTGTTGGAATTGATGGAATCGTTTTAGGAGATCGAATTTTTGTGATCTAGATTTGCCTACCCCAGTTAACATACGGCTATAAATCGTTTCTAAATGATTATTGAGATTAGGTTCTTCTATAAAATCATTACTGTGTAGCAACCATATTTCAGCAAGTTTTGTGTAGTAGCTATATATTGAGCTATGACGAATTTTTTGCTGTTGAGCGACATAGCGTAAATACTTATTATGATCGAGCTGATAAAGCCTACAGATCGATTCGATATCATCTACGGCAGGATGAAACAAGCTATATAACCAAAGTCCGAGCCGCTTCGCATTTTCTGGAAGATGGTCCTGCTGGTTCAGTAAGAAGTTTCGTAGCTCCACTGTGATCTGATCACTATTTCTAAAAAATTTTAAAATTTGTTTATGCAATCCAATCAATGAATCTAGAGAATGATCTTTGCAGGATTGTTCTTCTTTTTCTGCTGAATTTATTATTTTAGGCAGAGGTTCTTCAGCTTTTTGTGAATCGAAAATAGCTAAATGAGGCGTGAGATAACGTTTAAACGCACTTAGACTTAAGCCACAAGTCTCAATCTCTTCTGATAAGCAAAGACTTAGCGCAGGACTTAAATCAACCATTTCTAGTTGCATCCATGACTGACTAGCCATCTCTAAGAATTGTTTGAATTGCTTTGGGCTTAACGGAAGTGCTAGTGCTTTAAAAATACAATTGATATACGTGTAACAATCAGATTGGATATCAATTTTTTGTGTTTTAAGTCTCGCAATCCATAGCAGTGTTAACCGGTCGGGCACAAAATTTCTAGATTTTCTTAAGGGACATTTAGGGTCATATAAATCACCATACTGAGGTGAGAGTGGTTCTAGAAAGATCAGGGGGATCTGTATTTTTGGAATCTGATCAATCGAACTTTGCTGTTTTAAGTGTTCGAGCAGAGCTTCAAGGCTAGAAAGGCTTGATATCCCACCATACAGAATTGCGCAGATCAGTATATTTCCAATGCTTTCATCGGCAGTAAAGTCATCCGTCGTATACCAGTATCTTAAAAGTTTTTCTTTGATCAGTGAGATGGATTTAGATTGTTCTAGCCAAGTCTCATTGAAAAGCAATGGCGTGCGTTGAATAGAGACGAGATGTTGAGTAGGTAGTGGTAAGTCTGCATCATTTGTGTGATTGTATTGAATAATACGTTTACGGAATTGCTGATAAAACGTCTTTTTTAGAGCAAAACTATATTGATGTTGATCCAAGTGTTGGCTAACTTGCTCAAAGAGCGTGACTATACTTCCTGACCGCTGTGCTTGCTGTAATTGCTCGAACGACAGAAACTCATCGATGATCGCTTGAATTTGTATACGCTCTTTAATTCGCTTTTGGTCTCTGTTGTTAGCACGGCGTTCATGTGCATACTTTGTTTGTTTAGGCATGTTCGTACATTCCATCAATATTGTAAAAGTTCTGCATTTCATTGAGATGAGTTGCGATGGTTCTATATTGTTGAAGAGACAGGCTTGAGAATTTTTGCCCCATTTCTTGTTGATTTTGTTCATGTCCAAACGTGGCTAAAATTAAATTTTCATCTGCTTTTTCGGTGAGATATGCACGAGCTGTATGCCTAAGCCAATTTGCGTGGTTGAGCTGCATCACATGAGTAAATGAGCTTATAAGATGGGGGCTAAGCTCTTGCCATTCGCCATGTTGATAAACACTCAACAGAGGCTTTTTACTGCTTAAAATCTCTTGAATGTGTGATTGATGCTCTGGATGCAGTTGTTGGAATTCTCTTAAATAGCCAATAAATTGACGGACTTCTTGAACTGCAAAATCACATAACGGGATTAAGCGACCATCATTTATTCTTGAGTGAATTTCTTTATCCGAGACCCAAAGCCATTGCTGTTTTAAATCGAAGTTTCGTAAGAACCCAGGGAATCCATTCACAGGTCGAGCCGCTGTAAAAAGCAATAAAATATGCCAAAGCCAAATGTTGTAGTGATTGAACATCTCCAGCATTTGGCTACTGTGTCGGGCTTGAATGATCTGATGTTGTAAGTAGGCAAATATAGCCGTTACTGTTGCAGGCTTGGGAGCTTTACAACTACCAAATCTAAGCTCGGGATCGGAAGTAAGATGAATTTTTTTTGCTAAATCACGAGACAACTGTTCTACCGTGCTTTGGTAATTCTGTTGCAGGCGGTATACCGGATACGAGCAATATGAAATAGACACCGATCGATTGGCATCTATGCCAGTCAGAATGTCAGCGAGTTGCTCGTTATTGGTATGTCTATAAATACAATGATGTAGTAACACACTTATTTTTTTGGTTGATAACGATGGAATAAAGAGTTCTTCACGGCATTTCTTTAATGCTTGATTGACTTGCTCTTGGCTCACAATAGGAGACTGTTTTAGACCGTCTACTAATTCTTTAATGAGTGGTAAATCGAAATAGGTCACTTGATTGAGTAATTGATTTTTATATTCAAAGTCAGCATTCTCAAATAGCGTGAACTTGGAACGTATAAAATATTGATCGTTTTCTAAAATGATCTTCTGTCGTTTATTCAGTGCATAGCGCTGTTTGGACTGTAGATATAACCATTGCTCAATAGGAACACCACTCAGGAAACTGAGTAAGATAAAAAGATACGCTTTATTTTTTTCTGGATGAGCCAAATACACTTGATGGCAATGCTCTACCAATAAACTTAAGCTATTGAAGTCTGGATAATGCTTACTACAGCTAAAATTATGTTGCTGTCTAATGATGTGTTGTTGTGTCAGTTTACTTACTTGATGTTGCAAATAACTCGATTGGCTTGCTAACGGCGATACCTGCGCTGTATTGAGTGAGTATTGCTGATTTGGCTGTTCATCCTGTAGTTCCTCATAAAATAGAGTTGGATGCTGTTTCTGGGGCATGTCGTATGGACAGTATAAAATTGCACTGTGCTCATCAAGATAATGTGGATCATCGATGTGCTTAGGTGGTGCTGAGTAATTTTTCTTGGGTTTAAGTGCTAAGACATACTCATAGAATCGTCGTATATCAAGCAGCAATAGATATTGAAAACGATTGAGCTTAGAGTCGTTTTCTAATTCTCGTAAATTCTTTACGAATTGCGCTAATGGAATTTCATGGCTAGGTAGTTGGTTCCATAACCATAAATATTCCTGTTGATACTTGCTCAGCTGTTGTCCTTGTCGTGATACGGCATAAGCTTCGTTCGCTAATCGAAATCTATCAAGAACTTTAATAATCGTGTTTTGATGGTCTTTTTCGCCCTTATTAGGGATAGATTTAAGAATACAGGCTGCATGTAAATTATTCACAGCCCATCGTTGTATGACAGCATATTCATGCTGATCTACTGAATAGAGATAGGCACAGATTGGATGTTTAGAAACACTTGAGGGTCGAGGCAGTTTTGTTGGGAGTTCAAACCGAGAGTCTGCATCGAAGCTGATGGTGGTATTGAATAAGGATTTTAGCTCAGGGATTAAGACAGCATGTATTAAGTGCTGTGCGATAGTATTTTGATAGCCCTGATCAAACCATTCATGATCTAGCATTCGTTCAATGATGTTTTCAATTTTCATGGGTTAAATTCCAAAATTGTGATGCACATGGTTGTGCGCTCGTGAGTGCTTTACATTTATTTTTGAGTGCTTGAATTCGTAGATCGTGAGCGCCGTTGATTTGTTTTTGGCGATAAAGCAGTTGATTACGGCTACAGTCGATCAGCTTAGCGAGCAGGTCTAGAGAAAGACTGCATCTCGGCTTGTCATAAAGCTTTTGATTCACATCGTAAATTGCTTGTTTCGATAGCGACTGATTTAAGTTTTGAAGTAGCCTATCGGGGTTAAGAACCTGTGGATTGATCTTAAGCTCAGTCATTAGCTTAAAGAGTGAGTTGCTGAGTTGATATTGAACCTGAACGAGGTCTATATCAGCTTCTTGAATGGGACGGGCTTTAACTCGAATGTTTTGTTGTTGTGCCATATAAACAAGCAGAAAGTTATCTGTTGCGAATAACTCAGCTTGAGTAAGCTTAGTAGTAGACACTAGGTTTAGGTCATGCTGAAAGTGTGTTGGCAGTTGTGATGCATTTAAAATCTGGGCATAGCATTGGTAAATTTTGAACAGAGGCGGGTAAGGGCGGATTATGCCCCCCTCGCAATAAAACGCTCTTTGACTGGCTAGTGGAGTATTTACTTTTTTTGTAGGCTTCATTTATTCGCCCTCCTGATGTTTTTAATTTAAATCAAGAAGGACAAAAAATTTTAATTCTTATAAAAAGGTCAAGAAATTGGTTATAAATGTGGATGGTTTTTGATGAATTTGAAAAATTCAAAGTGGGTGAAAAATAGGGCGTATTTGGAATTTTTATTTTAAGTTATTGATTTTATTTGATGCGTATGTGACTGGTTTCATCGTGTTTTGTATTTTCCTCTTGTTTTATGGGTATTTTATCGGGTGAAAATAAAGCTTTTAAAGTTCTTCTTTCAAACAAATTCACTTGAATTATTCTGAGTAAACGTTGAACTGTCCAACCTGTTTTTCCTAAATGTCGAGCGAAACTCACCAATAAATAGGCGATCATCGCAATCCAGATTTGTGTCTGAATTGCGTTCCTGCTGCGGCCTAGAAACGCTTTTAATTTGAGATTCTGCTTAATCGCCTTAAAGAACAGCTCAACTTTCCAACGATCTTTATAAATCGCCGCAATGGTGGAGGCGGCTAAATGAAAGTTATTGCTGAGAAAGCTAAAGTGCTTGCCACTTTGCTGATCTCTATATTCAATTCTTCTTAACACTGGGGCTTTTCTTTTTAGGGCATGTGCGCTATTCAGCTGAATGGTTTCATCTTTTAGAATACCTTTGGATTCAAGCACTGGATGTTGCTGGATCACCTGATACACAGATTTAGGCCTAAAACGTGTGACAAATCCAATGTTTTGAGCAGTCAGATTTGCATACCATTGGTAATCGACATAGCCTTTATCAAAAACTACAATGCTGCCAGCAGGAAACTGGAATTTGCGGCCTTGTACCATGTCATTTTCTTTGCCATTTTCAACTGCAACAAACTCAGGAATATCATTGCTGTGATTCAATCCTATACTGAGTTTCATGCTGGCTTTTGAGTCGTGAACTTTGGCCCATTCACATAAGGAAAGCGACAGGTCAATATGACTGGCATCCAAGGAATACAAGGGATTCTTAAAGCGAAATTTATGAGCTACTTTTGAGTGTTCATAGTATTTAAGCAACTTGTAAAATAGCTGTTGATACAAGGTAGCAGGCTGCTGCTCATTGATTCGTGCCAGCGTGCTTCGGGGAATAGACTTTGCTCCGAGATGACTTAGCTTTTCCTGTTGGCACTCCAAATTGGATTGAATATCTCTCAGACTTTGCCTACAAGAGAATTGAGACATCAATATGGCAATAAACTGATCCCACCGGGAAGCCGCTCTAAATTTCTGTCCAACATGGTGTACTTTAGCAAGTTGTTCAAAATCCTGTCGCACAACAGGTTTAATTAGCTCATGAAATACGGTATTCTGATGTGACAAAACCTGAATCCTGGTCGTTAAAGTGTTTGTTTGCACTCATATTTTAACTGTTAGGACTCAGGTTTTTTTATTTAAAGCAAACTATGGGACAGCAGTGGAGGTTAAGCAGCCATTAGAGGTGGCCTTCCTTTGTTTGCTTGGTGTGGTCTTTCATAGTTGTAATGCCACAGCCAACTCGTTGCATAATCTTGTACTTCTTCCAGTGTGTCAAATAGATGCTTGCTTAGCCAGCTATAACGTATAGTCCGATTATAACGTTCAATATACGCATTCTGCTGTGGCTTACCTGGTTGAATATATTCAATACGAATACCTTGTTCAGTTGCCCAGCGTACAAATTCATGACTGATAAACTCCGGGCCATTGTCACACCGAATAACTAACGGCTTTTCTCGCCACTCCAGCAACTGATTCAACGTACGAATAACTCGGATTGTAGGTAATGAGAATCCTGCTTCAATCGCTAAGCCTTCTCGACGGTAGTCATCAATCACATTTAATAATCGGAACTTTCGACCATCGATCAGCTGATCATGCATAAAATCTAATGACCAGACCTGATTTTCTCGGATTGGTTCTTTCAATGGTTCAGGCGCGTGCCGTTTTAGTCTTCTTCTCGGTTTAATACGCAGATTCAGTGCCAATTCACAGTAAATGCGGTAAACCCGCTTGTGATTCCAGCAGCAACTCTCAACATGCCGTAAATACGAGAAGCACAAACCAAAGCCCCAATCGGAATTTTCCTCAGTGAGTTCAATGAGCTGTTCAGCAATGAGTGCATTGTCATCGCAAAGTTTAGCCTGATAACGGTAGCAGGTTTCACTAATGCCAAATGCAGAGCAAGCTAAACGGATACTAACCGCATGCAGGGCAACGGCTTGTTGAGCCATCTGACGTCGGCAAGATGGCTTCACCACTTTTTTGACATTGCTTCCTGAACAATCTCTGCCTTTAATCGCTCTTCAGCATACATTTTTTTTAGTCTGGTATTTTCTGCTTCCAGCTCTTTCAGTCGAGCCATTAATGATGTATCCATACCGCCATATTTGGCACGCCATTTATAAAACGTGGCATTACTCATGCCATGTTCACGACAAAGGGTGGCTACAGGTGTGCCAGACTCCGCCTGTTTTAAAATGGACATGATCTGGCTGTCAGTAAATTTAGATGTTTTCATGCAGAATCTCCTGCTCGTATCTTAAGAGAAAATTCTACTTTTAGATCCTTTTATTTTTAGGGGGGATTACCCCCGATGTTCAATTTACTTTTCTCGGGTACACGTTTAGGCCCCGTAAGGCTGTGGACAAGTATAAAAGAGTTTATGTAAATTTCTCTCCTGCAGTCAGTCGTGATGCACTTAAAGCAATGCGACAGACTATTCGGAAATGGCATCTACATCTGATGTGTAATCGCGAATTAAGTGATTTATCTGCAATATTTAATCCAATTCTTCAAGGTTGGCAGCAATACTATGGTCGATTCCATGGTTCAGCAATGTCAGCGATCTGGCAACACATGAATGCTTATCTTATACGCTGGATGAGGCGTAAGTATAAAAACTTGGTCCGTCATAAAAGACGGGCTAGATATGCCTTAGGGCGACTTGCGCGTGATTTTCCAAATGCCTTTGTGCACTGGAAAATGGGATGTTTACCATCGGTTGGATAATGGGAGCCGGATGAGCTGAGAGGTTCATGTCCGGTTCTGCGAGGGGCTAAGGGTGAAATTCCCTTGGTCTACTCACCCCTATATTCAAACAAATTCAGGCTGGGTCTATACCGCCTTTATTATTGATGTGTTCTCACGAGCAATTGTTGGATGGAAAGTATCTACACGGATGAATACAGATATGGTACTCGATGCACTTGAGCAAGCATTGCACGATCGAGGCATGCCAAAGAATGTGATTCATCATTCCGATAGAGGTGTTCAATATCTTTCTATTCGCTATACCAATCATTTAGAAGCTGCAAATTTACGAGCATTAGTCGGTACGACTGGTGATTCATACGATAATGCTTTGGCTGAAACGGTGAATGGCTTATACAAAACAGAGGTGATTGAATATTTAAAAGCAGATTGGCAAGGTTTAGCAGATGTACAACTTGCGACACTAAACTGGGTAGATTGGTTCAATAAAGAGCGTGTACACAGTGCACTGGGTTATGTATCGCCTTTTGAGTTTGAAGCAATGTACTATGATAAGATTAACCCGTTAGGTCAGGTGGCCTAACTTAAATAAAAAAGTCTCCGACAAACCCGGTACGGTTCACTTTGTGCAACAAAGCCTTTTCGAATTATAAAAGAAGATTGCTAACGCGTTTAAATTATTGTGCCGAACGAATTATACACATTTAATATTTATGTTTGCAAAAAATTGCAAACCAAGTATCATTTTTACATCCTAAATGTGCATCTATATCTAATTTTAAACATTTTATTTAAGAAGAGCCTATTATGATTAATATAAAAGTTGTTTCAAAAGACAGTCATAATGTTTTATCCGAAACGACAACTCAAGACACGTTGTCTTTAGTTGAGCCATCGGTTGTTATTTTAAATGTTTCAAAAGAGAGTATCGCGAGTATTAAAGCAGACGGTTTGGATGCTGTAGTACAATTAAATGATGGTCAAACGATAACTATAAAAGATTTTTTTGCTGCAGATAATACTTTGGTATTGGAGGGTGGCGATAAATTATTGTGGGTGCAATTTACTGACGACACAGGTGCATTTTTAAATGAGGTTGTATATAATCCACTGTCTGAAATAAAACCATTACTTTATAAAGATGGAGTGCCGGCTTGGGCTTGGATTCCTCCATTAGCTGCTTTAGGTGCGCTTAACTTTGATAAATCTATTAAAAGCTCGAATGATAAACACGATACTACGCTAGAAAGTGCAGAAAAAGCAGTTAAAGATGCTGTAGATGCATATCAAAAAGCAAAAGATAAATTAGATGCCGCACTTAAAGATGGTTTAATCACACCTACAGAAAAAGCAGAAATTGAAAATGCGATTGCAGAAGCAGAAAAAGCCAAACAAGAAGCAAATGACAAGTTAAATGCTTTGGCAGATGGTGAGCAAAAAAACGATTTGGAACAGCAGTTAAATGCACTACCTGAGTTAAAAGTACCCCCTATAAATGACAAAAATGAAAATGGAATCGCTGACGACATTGATGCTGCGATCGACGATGCAGAGCAAGCGGTTAAAGATGCCCAAGAGAAATATGATGCTTTAGAAAAAGAGATCGAAGGCAAAGGCGGGATCATTAATCCTGAAGACAAAGCTGCTTTAGATCAGTCTAAAGAAGAGCTCGATGCTGCGATCAAAGAAGCAGAAGATTTAGTCAATGCGCTACCTGATCAACCAGCGTCAGTGCAAGAGAAGAAAGATCAACTTACAGACGATCTCAACAATCTTAAAACCCCTGGCATCACTGTACCTGAAGTAAATGACCAAGATGGTAATGGTATTGATGACAGCGTTGAAGCTGCGATCGACGATGCAGAGCAAGCGGTTAAAGATGCCCAAGAGAAATATGATGCTCTAGAAAAAGAGATCGAAGGCAAAGGCGGGATCATCAATCCTGAAGACAAAGCTGCTTTAGATCAGTCTAAAGAAGAGCTCGATGCTGCGATCAAAGAAGCAGAAGACTTAGTCAATGCGTTACCTGATCAACCAGCGTCAGTGCAAGACAAAAAAGATCAACTTACAGACGATCTCAACAATCTTAAAACCCCTGGCATCACTGTACCTGAAGTAAATGACCAAGATGGTAATGGTATTGATGACAGCGTTGAAGCTGCGATCGACGATGCAGAACAAGCGGTTAAAGATGCCCAAGAGAAATATGATGCTCTAGAAAAAGAGATCGAAGGCAAAGGCGGGATCATCAATCCTGAAGACAAAGCTGCTTTAGATCAGTCTAAAGAAGAGCTCGATGCTGCGATCAAAGAAGCAGAAGACTTAGTCAATGCGCTACCTGATCAACCAGCGTCAGTGCAAGACAAAAAAGATCAACTTACAGACGATCTCAATAATCTTAAAACCCCTGGCATCACTGTACCTGAAGTAAATGACCAAGACAGCAACGGCACACCGGATGATCAAGATGCTGCTAACGCCGCAGATGCCATCGCGAAAGTTAAAGAAGCAGAACTAGCTTACAAAGACCTGGCCGCTGAAATTACAAAAGCCGAAGCCGATGGTGG